>NZ_JBLJAJ010000129.1:0-561 GCF_047530005.1 Serratia sp. N21D137 | reverse complement strand
AACACATACTCAACACACGAGGGAGAAAATCTCTGGGCTATCGCTCCCCCAATGAGGTATTTTTAACACACTTACAGGCGGCATAAGCCCCCTGGGTTTTGTTGCGTTTCGAGTGGGAATGGGGCCACGTGCTTGCAGGCCATTGTCGTGACTAATGAATTATTTGCATAGGTGTATGCATATTTGGCTACCTTATCATTGAATTGGCCCTGTAATACACTTCCTCCTGTTGGCCATAAGCACATCGGCCACCCTTTTGGTTGCTTCCTGAAAGCAGGCGTAATTTGACGGCGG
This sequence comes from Serratia sp. N21D137, assembly GCF_047530005.1. Taxonomy (NCBI): domain Bacteria; kingdom Pseudomonadati; phylum Pseudomonadota; class Gammaproteobacteria; order Enterobacterales; family Yersiniaceae; genus Serratia; species Serratia sp. N21D137. The sequence continues at coordinate 267 of NZ_JBLJAJ010000129.1, read as the reverse complement.
AGACGAAATGAGCGAGAAATTTGACGGTAACGGTATTTTCCCCAAAGGGCCAAAAAATGACGCCTATGCGCAATATTTCACCGGCACCAGCTACCTGAACATGTTGACCACTGAAGGGGTAGCCATTGGCAATGTGGTGTCTGGCCCCATTCCCACTCGAAACGCAACAAAACCCAGGGGGCTTATGCCGCCTGTAAGTGTGTTAAAAATACCTCATTGGGGGAGCGATAGCCCAGAGATTTTCTCCCTCGTGTGTTGAGTATGTGT
>NZ_JBLJAJ010000128.1:0-600 GCF_047530005.1 Serratia sp. N21D137 | reverse complement strand
GCCGGCTCTCGGGGGCGTCGGTGCTGTCGGCGTCAAGGGGGACGATCACGGCAAACGGGGTGGACGCGTCGGAGCTGACCCTCGCCCTGACGGACGTGAACGGCAACCCGGTGACGGGGGCGGCGGTGGCGTTTGAGACGGTGCTGACGAATACGGCGTTCTCTGCCGTGGCGGAGAACGCCGGGGTCTACACGGCGCGGATGAGCGGGACCACCGCCGGCAGCGCCACGGTCTCGGTGACGGTGAACGGTGCCCCCCTGGCGGTGAAGCCGGTGACGGTGCTCCTGACGGCGGACAGCAGCCGGCTCTCGGGGGCGTCGGTGCTGTCGGCGTCAAGGGGGACGATCACGGCAAACGGGGTGGACGCGTCGGAGCTGACCCTCGCCCTGACGGACGTGAACGGCAACCCGGTGACGGGGGCGGCGGTGGCGTTTGAGACGGTGCTGACGAATACGGCGTTCTCTGCCGTGGCGGAGAACGCCGGGGTCTACACGGCGCGGATGAGCGGGACCACCGCCGGCAGCGCCGCGGTCTCGGTGACGGTGAACGGCGCCCCCCTGGCGGTGAAGCCGGTGACGGTGCTCCTGACGGCGGACAGCG
>NZ_JBLJAJ010000127.1:0-617 GCF_047530005.1 Serratia sp. N21D137 | reverse complement strand
GTGAGATCCGCATTCGTAGCGGAGAAACGGAGGTTGCGGCCATGATGGCTTACGAATCCGTAAGGTAAGGCAACCCAACGGCGGGGCTTGCCCCGCCTGTTGGTTGTTTGAGCTGAGATCCATGAGCACCCCTCCATATCTTGTTAAGCCATCCCACACAAAAGAGCCCGCAGCCGCCATAGCATAGGTAAGAAAAACAGATGCAAAAAAACCAATAAATAACAAGGATGAGCACTGAGCCGGTTCAGCTTACTTGTTCTATGTAACAAAGCGCTGATTTATTACCCGGCGGGATTAGGGGTAAAATTCGCGTGGGTGCTCTGGATCTTTTTGTCCTGAGCATGAGCAAGGGATAGAAAGAGAAAAGCCCCGAATCGATATAAATCAACCCGAGGCCACTCTTATGCCCAAACACCATAAAGGTAGCCTCATACCCACCGAAAGGCAAGGACAAGGAGGCTATCATGCCGCAAAAATTAGTAGTAATGGCCCTGGTTATTCTCTGTATCACCGTACTGGTGTTTACCTGGATGACCAGGAAAAGACTCTGTGAGATCCGCATTCGTAGCGGAGAAACGGAGGTTGCGGCCATGATGGCTTACGAATCCGTAAGGTAA
>NZ_JBLJAJ010000126.1:0-623 GCF_047530005.1 Serratia sp. N21D137 | reverse complement strand
CGGGGACATCATGAACACTTGTTCGGGGACATGGTAGACACTTACAACATAGGTATGAGTACTTCTGAGTGGAGTTGCTTATGCCGTGGGATGAGAGATCTGCCATGTCATTACGTACCGAGTTTGTACTTTTCGCCTCACAAGAAGGCGCTAATATCCGTGCGCTATGCCGTCAGTTCGGCATAGCGCCTGCTACCGCATACAAGTGGTTACATCGCTGGCACTCTGATGGGCGCGCCGGTCTGAACGAACGTTCTCGAGCGCCACACCATTCCCCCAGCAGAACCTCTGACACCGTTGTCCAACATCTCCGCGCTGCACACCTGGCCCATCCGATGTGGGGCACACGCAAGCTCAAGCGGTGGCTCGAGATGCAGGGGCATACGTTACCGGCCGCCAGCACCGTGCATAACCTCATGCGCCGCCATGACCTGCTACCAGGCGGTCCGTCACCGGCGCCCACCGTCGGACGCTTTGAACATGACGCCCCGAACCAACTCTGGCAGATGGACTTTAAAGGCCACTTCCCCTTCGCCGAAGGGCGTTGTCATCCGCTGACCTTGCTGGATGACCATTCGCGCTTCTCGCTCTGTCTGGCGCACTGCCCGGACGAGCGACGTGTC
>NZ_JBLJAJ010000125.1:0-629 GCF_047530005.1 Serratia sp. N21D137 | reverse complement strand
CGCGGTGGTCGTGGTTCCACAAGGAACGCGCAATGAAAGGGAGAACACTCATTATCCTGCTCATTGTACTGGGTTCGGTGTTTGGCGTCAGCAAAGGCGGCTGGTCAGTTTCCAGCAACCAACTGATCTTCAACGTCGTATTCCAGAACAAGTAAGCTACTGGCCGCTCTTTGAGCGGCCTTTTATCAGGGACTCGCCAATCCCCCGGCTCAAGGTACAAAAAAACCGCCATAAAGACGGTTCTTTTGTATCCGAGCGGTGTTAGCAGGCACCAAACGGATTTTTGACATCGTTAAGAACGATACAAGCGCTACCACGCACTGACATAATGCGTAAATTTGGTTAAAAAATCAACCATCAGGATGCAGAAAAACGATTTTTTATGTACCCTGATTTTGGGTCTGTTCTGCCGGTTTAGCAGCCGGTCATCGGGCTTGAGAACAGTGCTGCAACTACTGCGATACAGGCGCTACCACGCGCTTGTTCCACTGGGGCTTTCCCGGTGAAGTCGCGGTGGTCGTGGTTCCACAAGGAACGCGCAATGAAAGGGAGAACACTCATTATCCTGCTCATTGTACTGGGTTCGGTGTTTGGCGTCAGCAAAGGCGGCTGGTCAGTTTCCAGCAACC
>NZ_JBLJAJ010000124.1:0-630 GCF_047530005.1 Serratia sp. N21D137 | reverse complement strand
ACTCTGGCAGATGGACTTTAAAGGCCACTTCCCCTTCGCCGAAGGGCGTTGTCATCCGCTGACCTTGCTGGATGACCATTCGCGCTTCTCGCTCTGTCTGGCGCACTGCCCGGACGAGCGACGTGTCACCGTGCAGTCACAGTTGATAGCGGTGTTCGAACGTTATGGCTTGCCGGAGAGAATGACCATGGATAATGGTGCCCCCTGGGGCGACACGACGGGCAGTTGGACCGCGCTGGAACTGTGGCTGATGCGTCAGGGTATCCGGGTGGGTCACTCTCGGCCTTATCATCCTCAGACTCAGGGTAAGCTGGAGCGCTTCCACCGCAGCCTGAAGGCAGAGCTCCTGCAGGGACGGTGGTTTACCCATGCCGCGCAGTTGCAGGAGGTGTTCGACGCCTGGCGAGATACCTACAACCTGGAACGCCCACACGAAGCCCTGTCAATGGCGGTGCCAGCGTCCCGTTATCAGCCTTCATCGCGACAGTACAATGGCAATCCGGCGGCAGCCGAGTATGACGAGGGGGTCCTGGTCAGGAAAGTGGATGTCAGTGGAAAACTGAGCCTGAAAGGGATGGGTCTGAAAGTGGGCAAGGCCTTTATCGGTGAATATGTCGGGCTGAAGGAAAG
>NZ_JBLJAJ010000123.1:0-632 GCF_047530005.1 Serratia sp. N21D137 | reverse complement strand
TGTACAGACCGGGGACATCATGAACACTTGTTCGGGGACATGGTAGACACTTACAACATAGGTATGAGTACTTCTGAGTGGAGTTGCTTATGCCGTGGGATGAGAGATCTGCCATGTCATTACGTACCGAGTTTGTGCTTTTCGCCTCGCAAGAAGGCGCTAATATCCGTGCGCTATGCCGTCAGTTCGGCATAGCGCCTGCTACCGCATACAAGTGGTTACATCGCTGGCACTCTGATGGGCGCGCCGGTCTGAACGAACGTTCTCGAGTGCCACACCATTCCCCCAGCAGAACCTCTGACACCGTTGTCCAACATCTCCGCGCTGCACACCTGGCCCATCCGATGTGGGGCGCACGCAAGCTCAAGCGGTGGCTCGAGATGCAGGGGCATACGTTACCGGCCGCCAGCACCGTGCATAACCTCATGCGCCGCCATGACCTGCTACCGGGCGGTCCGTCACCGGGGCCCACCGTCGGACGCTTTGAACATGACGCCCCGAACCGACTCTGGCAGATGGACTTTAAAGGCCACTTCCCCTTCGCCGAAGGGCGTTGTCATCCGCTGACCTTGCTGGATGACCATTCGCGCTTCTCGCTCTGTCTGGCGCACTGCCCGGACGAGCGACGTGTC
>NZ_JBLJAJ010000122.1:0-633 GCF_047530005.1 Serratia sp. N21D137 | reverse complement strand
AGTAGGTAGCTTAACCTTCGGGAGGGCGCTTACCACTTTGTGATTCATGACTGGGGTGAAGTCGTAACAAGGTAACCGTAGGGGAACCTGCGGTTGGATCACCTCCTTACCTAAAGATATGCAGTTGAGTGCAGTGTCCACACAGATTGTCTGATGAAAAAGTAACGAGCAGAAATACCTTTATAGGCTTGTAGCTCAGGTGGTTAGAGCGCACCCCTGATAAGGGTGAGGTCGGTGGTTCAAGTCCACTCAGGCCTACCAAATTCGCACTTGTGCTGCATTGCACGCGATACGTTTACACCGTAAACGTCCAGTGAGCATGCCTTGCCTGAGCGAGTGGTAAATAAAGGTTTCTGCAAGTGACTGTATGGGGCTATAGCTCAGCTGGGAGAGCGCCTGCCTTGCACGCAGGAGGTCAGCGGTTCGATCCCGCTTAGCTCCACCATATCCATATAGTCCTTGATAATACTTCAGAGTGTACTGGCAACAGTATGCTGCGAAGTATTTTGCTCTTTAACAATCTGGAACAAGCTGAAAATTGAAACATGACAGCTGAAACTTATCCCTCCGTAGAAGTATTGGGGTAAGGATTAACCTGTCATAGAGTCTCTCAAATAAACAGCACGACAGTGT
>NZ_JBLJAJ010000121.1:0-663 GCF_047530005.1 Serratia sp. N21D137 | reverse complement strand
CGTGAAAGTGTTTTACCTTTTTCATCCCCCGAGTGTGGCAAAGAAAAAAGATCACTCAATAGGTAATGTGGGATCGAGTGATGATCGTCTCTTTTTTATGTCAATGGGGGGCTGGTGAACGGTTACCTTTTAGCTGGAGAAAGAAGTGGGAAAAATGCTGGGAAGATGTGCGTAAGTGCTCTGAGCGTTGTCGACGTAAAAAAGAGATGCATCAATAGTAATCATAATAAAAATAGTTATACAATTTTAACGCATAAACAACAGCCTGATATTTTTTTCTTGTGTGATTTATATCTCCGTCCTACAAGGCGGGGACAGGTAACCTGTTTGGTTGAAATGCCCGGATCTCAAGCAACTCGGGAATTCATAGCAAAATGTCTCCGTCCTGGCTGTTCATATGACAGGGCGGAGATATTTGAACAACCGCAGGGCGTTAGCCCCCTCTGGCAGGATAGTTGTCACCCTCTAAAATTTAATCAGTTGGGGGTTAAGGCTTGAATGTGCCGAGTTACAGCGAAGAACGTAAGCAAGAGATATGAGGTAGCCTGATTTTAACGGACACTCCTTCCTGAGTAGAATGGGATTAAAAGGAGTTCACTATGACCAGAAAAACTCAACGTTACTCGAAAGAATTTAGGGCCGAAGCCGTTAAAACCGTCTTGG
>NZ_JBLJAJ010000120.1:0-666 GCF_047530005.1 Serratia sp. N21D137 | reverse complement strand
GGGCAGGGTCAGAGGGCTCGTCTGCTTCCAGTTGGAAGGAAGCACCCGCTGGATGAAAATCAGTGACTTGCAGGCGGAGAGCACTCCCATAAAAGTCGGTTACGGTGTACTTGCTCGTAAGCCGAGGGAGCCTTGTTACGGTAGCTTTTATCTGCAAAAGCGCCCATCGGCGGGACGTCACGGAAAAGGCAGACGGTCAAAAACGGAGAAAGAGCATCGAAGTAGCGCTCAGGAACCGTGGTTGCTGTTCAGTAATGTTGAAGGCCTGGAGCCTCATCAGATAATGACCCTCTACAGTCGTCGGATGCAGATAGAGCAGAACTTCCGGGACGAAAAAAGTCCGCGCTTCGGATATGGGCTGAGACTAAGCCGCAGCCAGGGCTGGGGTCGCCTGGCGGTTCTGAGTGTAGTGGCAGCGATGGCCAGCCTGGTGATGTGGCTGACGGGGTATATGGCGGAAAAGAAACAACTTCATCGGCATTATCAGGCAAATAGTGAGAAAGGGAGACGGATCCTGTCGTATCTGAGGCTTGCTGGTGAGGTCCTGAGAGACAGAGCGGGAATAGTGAGACGGATGAATATAGTTAATATGCTGAAAAAGTTAGGGAATGAGTACAGTAATATGGTCATGGGATGCTGACCATATTACTGGGGATCACTCAGCCC
>NZ_JBLJAJ010000012.1:0-139119 GCF_047530005.1 Serratia sp. N21D137 | reverse complement strand
GGCCCGAAAGGCAGGCGTGTGTTGTTTGCGGGGCTTGTTTTTCGTTGTTAATGGTTTAGTCATGAGTCACCTCTGAGTTACGAGTTTACTCACTTAATACCGTGTCCACTATTACTGGGTAAGATCACTGGTCTTAGGTAATGCATTTACAACTATAGATAAAGTTCCAGATCTAGGAGCACTTCCATTTGTGTTTCGTGGAGGCGATCGTGCTGATTTGGTTCATCCTAATAATGCCAATATCGCAACGTCAAATGGTTTCTCTGTTGTATCTACTGCGACAACAGGCTTGGTTTCAAACGTGACTTATGGTACCCCTGTATTTTCGGTAAACGCTCGAACTGGGACGGCTCAAGTACTCAATGACTTCACAATCGCAGGTAAAACAGCATTAAAGGTCGGGGATTATGGTATTGGTAAAGATTTTTTGCCTCTTGTTCCTGATGTAACATTGGCCTCTGATTATAGGGTTAATGGAGCATGGTACGTTACAAATACATATACAAGAGATTCGTTTGGGAATGTGCCTAATCATATGTTCAATATTTCAGGGCATGTAAATAAATCATATTGTGCTCAGCTATCAATTCAGAGGGATAATGATAAAATAGCTTTTCGTGGAATCAAAAATAATGTTGTAGGGGCATGGAATGAACTTGTTGTCAACAATACAGAAGCTCAAATAGTCCCCCCATTATTATCATCTGGCACTAACGGAAACAGATATTGCAAAATTGCAGAGCAATCAATAACGACAGTTTCAGCTAGAGGTATGCATTTTATGATTACCGGTGGGCGGAGCTATGCAGCTGCCAATCCAGGTCTTGATATAATGCATATCTATTTCAGTGCGAGGAACTCAACAACATCAGCATTGGCATCTACAGGTCTTCAAGTATTGAGAACTGGTCTCACATCAGGTGGTAACATTAGTGCTGGAGCCGTATATAATCCTACAACAGCGATGTGGGAATTATGGATTTCTGGAACGGGTTATAATTCACCGAGTATTTCATTAATTGGCAACGTTGTTTCAGGAACTCAAGGCTTAATACCTATTGAGACCAGTACCTGGACTGCGACTATGCCTACCGGTTTCGTGGCTGTTACAGAGAAGCGTGTTTGGACCGATTTCAACAGTACTGTTGATGCCAACGGGTTCTTAAAAGTGGCATCACCGATTGTTAGACTACAGGGTAACGGTTTCTGCACTCTTAACGATGAATCACAAGGTGTAACCACAGAGCGCATCGATTTAGGTGTATACGAGGTTAAAGGCTCATTAGGTTTCGCGCTGGAAGGCTGGAACATCGAAGTCCCGCAAGACGTCAACGGTAACCGCCTATGCTTCGTCGCTACCGAAGCGGCCGAAGACGGTACTATCACGGTCAGAGTCAGCAAACGCCGCTTTGATATTGATACCGCAGCAATCGTTGCAGGGGAGCCGATGGATATTCCTGAAGGGCGCTGGATCGATCTGCGTTTGGAGATGCCGCCGGTTGAGGAAGTTCAGAACGAGCCAGAACCTGAAAGCCACGAAGGCGAAATGGTAAGCGAGTAAGTTGTACCGACAGTGAAACGGTGTTGTCCTGAAGTTGCCCAGATCCGTTTGCTGTGAATAAGCTTGGAAAGTATTGGGGGGAGGCAGCCTCCCCAATATTGGATGTTTTAACGATATTTAATAAAGCGAAAAGCCATTACTCAGTGGGTTTTTGTACCGCCAGGATAAAGATCATCGGACGTTCTTTTTCTTCATCCAGTGCCGGGTTGTCGGCAATCTGCTGAACCGAGGGACCCCACTCGTTCAGGTAGCGGATAGTGAATCCCTGCTGGACCAGCAAATTGATATAAGTGCCCAGCATACGGTGCTGCTTGATCACTCCTTCCGCCAGCCAGTTGGAAATACGCTGTCCTTCTTGCTGATAGCCATTGATTGGCCAGGATTTTTGCCCTGCCTCATCCACCAACCAGCCCTGATGCTTTGGCGCAGTATAAATCGGGTGCTCGGCGGTAAAAATAAACTCTCCACCATTCACCAATGCCTGATAAACGGTTGCGAACAGCTTGCCGAGGTCTTCGATATAGTGCAGCGTTAGCGAGCTATAGACCAAATCAAAGCTGGCTGCCGGAAGCTGTAGCGCTTCCAGATCCTGCTGACGGTATTCAATCGCCGGATCTTTGGTCATCTCTTTTGCCTTGCCCAACATCTTCTCTGAAAGATCCATTCCCAGTACCTGGGCTGCACCTTGTTCACGAGCACTGCGGCAGAACCAACCGTAACCACAGCCAAGATCGACCACCTTTTTGCCCTGCAAATCGGGCAGAATGCTGCGGATGGTTGACCATTCCGGCGCGCCATCTAAACCCTGCACCGAACGGCTGAGCTGTGCATAGCCGTCGAAGAAGGTTTGATTGTCATAGATATTTTGCGACATAACGTCTCCTGTATTCAATAAACCGCATAACAGCGCGGCGCGTTAATGGTATTCGTTCAGCAACTGACTGCCAATAAAAATAGGGCATAATGTCGCTACCACAGAATAAATCAGGAGCTTGAGTGAAAATTATTTCGGTGCGTCAGGAGCCTGCCTATCGCGATGTGGCTATCGATTATTTCCAGCGTCAGTGGGCATCGCCAGAGACCATGATGCTGTATCAAGACTCGATAACCCGTTGTATCGATGCGGTAAACCCGCTGCCGCAGTGGTATTTGTTGCTGGATGGGGAAACCGTTGTGGGTTGCGCGGGTTTGATTACCAATGACTTTATCAGCCGTATGGAGCTGTATCCGTGGCTATGTGCGTTGTACGTCGATGAGCAGTATCGCGGGCAGGGATGCGGCGCATTGTTGGTCAATCACGTAGCCAAGGCTGCAGGCGAACTGGGATTTCCCCGTTTGCATCTGTGTACCGACCATGTGGGTTATTACGAGAAATTGGGGTTCAGCTTTGATGGGCTTGGTTATCACCCGTGGGGTGAGTCGTCACGGGTTTATTCGTTGGATCTAGCCTAACCTTGATGTTGGGGGCGCAGCGGCGCCCCTAAGGTTGGGCATCTCGCTATTTGGGTTGGTTCCAAGGCATTTTGGCCAACAGCGTCGCCATCCTGCAAAATCCGCTGATACCGGCAAATAGCAATCCAGCACCGACAAAGCCGGACAACAGGAAGAACAGGGGAGAGATTACATACCCCAAGATTGTCCCAGACAGAATAAGGGAGCCGGCAGCAATCTGCACCTGTCGCATGAGGGGGAGTGGCTGGTTGTTACCCTTGATGACAGCCAATCCCTGTTGCTTCCAGCCGTTGATACCGCCTTCAAGTAGATAAACCTTGGCAGGCGTTGCGGCCCCTGCCAATAGCGCTGCGTTTTCTGCCGTACGGCGGCCAGACTGACAGTGAAAAATCACCACATCCTGTTCACTAACGGCCTGCAGTTTGCCACCTTTCTCAATATCAGTCAGCGACAGCAAGCTGGCTTGGGCAATATGCTCGTGGGCATACTCATCCTTTCCGCGAATATCCAGCAACCGTGCTCCCTGCATGATTAATTTTTGCGCTTGCTGGGCAGTTATCGTTTCTATGTTCATGGTGTCCTCAGGGGCAATAAATGGCTTTTAGCGTGCTGATGACCTGCTGCACGGCGTTATTTTTAATTGAGTAGTTGATGCGCTGCCGATCGCGGGTGCTTTCAATCAGCCCTTCCTCGCGCATCTTGGCCAGATGCTGTGAGGTCGCTGATGGACTAAGCCCGGTAGCTAGCGCCAGCTCACCGGCACTGGTGCCTGGCGCGTCCACCAACATACAAAGGATCAACAGGCGGCGGGGGTTGCTCATGGCTTTGAGCAACGTCGCGGCGGCATTGGCGCTGGCAAGTAGTGAGGCGTTTTCGTCAGTCATTAATCATTTTAGTATTTTCTAAATTTAGTAAATGCTAAAGTAATTGACGGGAAAATGCACGTGTTTTTTCAAGCGTCAGACAAAGGCCAAACTTGGGTTCATTCACAACGATATATACCGGCTATAGGGAGCGGCGCGTGAGGCCTTCGTAAATCAGCTTAATGGCGAAAGCCCCGATTAGCTAACGCTCATACGCCTACTGTGTGTGGTAGGCGTTAAGATCTCATCACCGTCATTTATGTCGTTCTGGCTGAATGTGCTTTGCTTCGGCGGCTTTTTTGGCACTGTGTGGGGCCTGTTTATGTGGTTTACCGCCTGGCTTGATGATGGCGCTGTATCATTATTGGCGAAAACGGGTAAACAAGCTGCCGGACTGGGGCAGTCTTTAATTGGTGAGTGGGGGCAAAAGTCATTCACCTGGGCCCCCAGCAAGCTGTGCTGTCAGCCTTTCGGCAATAAAGCACCAATCAGTGAGGTAAACACGCCCCCAGTGGTAAAGGCATGCGCTGTTTTGTATTCCTCACCCTTAATGTCTTTAAATCTGGCAAGGGCCGCTTGCGGGGAGGTGGCTTGCAACTCTTCAAATTGCTTGGCATAGCCTTTATCTAACAGGTGCTTTTGATTATCTGCGAAATCAGGTACAGAGTTATCCAGTACCACAATCTGCTCGCCCTTCACGAAAAAACTGTAAATCACCATAGTATCTTCCTTAAGTTAGTGTCACGACGATCCCAGGATCGGATGAGTGTTGTGTGGTCTATTTTCGCATAGGGCGACAAATCACAACCATTGCTATTGCGCTGCAAAATGGGAAAAATGCCAGGTGTAGCCAAGGGAAAATGGCTTCATAGGAAGGAATCAATGCGGCGTCAAGCTGATTGCCAAGCAAGAAATTTCCCGCCAGTACCGCACACCCTCCGGCTGAGGCAAGCGCACCATAGTGTGCGCCCAACGTCGATTCGTTAGCAAACCATGGGATCAAGTCTTTCACTGAAGGCACCAGCAGCATTTGCCCCAGGGTCAATAACGTCACAAAACTGGCCGCAGGTAAAAGCCGGTATCCGTTTTCTGGCGGAGGGGTAGAAGCAAACAGCGCGACGCTAAGAAATGAGACGGAAATAAGCAGAAAACCCACGGGCAGGATGCGCGCAGCCCCGATGTGACGAGCAAAGCGTGCAAGCGGTAACTGTAGGGCAATAATCAGCAGCGATGCCAGCATAAACAACGGGCCAAGATCTTTTTCGCTGCCGCCGGCACGTTGGATCTCCACCGGCAGCGCAAAATATAACTGGTTATAACTTAACAGCCACGAGCTATAGGCGATAATAAAAGCGACAAACCGTGGTTTACGGAATGTCGTCCACCACGGAAGGATGTTTAGTGTCTGTTTTCTGACATTCGTAGCTGGAAGGCAGAAAAACAACACCACCAGTGCTATCACGAAGATACCCGCCCCTGCCAGTGCAACCTGACGAAAACCCAACCCTGTCAATAATGCTCCTGCCACCGGCCCCAGTACAGCCCCCAGCTCTCCGCAAACCGCAAACAACGCAAACCATTCCGCCCGGCTGCGTTTCCCTTGTAATTCGCTTTGCGTTCCAGCCTTTGCCAGTAACGCTTCGATTGATGGAGAGAACAGGGCACCGCCGATGCCTGTAAGACAGGCACCAATGATAATCGGAGATAGTGACTCGCCAAGAGCCAGTAGCAGGTAGCCTGCCACACGGATCATGCAGCCGCAGAGGATAATGATACGTGCGCCGTAGCGATCGGATAACGCACCACCAACGATAAACATGCCTTGCTGGGAAAACGTTCGCAAACCTAATATCAGCCCGATGAGTCCGCCGGACAGCATCATGTCGTCGCGTAAAAACACGGCCAGAAACGGCACAACGGCGTAAAAGCCAATATTAAAAACAAACTGGCTGCCCAGTAATACAGGCGGCCAGACCTGAGTCACTGACCGTAGAATTGGCAAAGGCATGCTAATAACCCGGTATTAAGCGATGTAGTGGATATGTTTTTTTCCGTGGAAGGGCGAAATTTCAATCTTGGTCTCTACTTTGAATACATCCCAAAGCAGAGACTCTGTGAGGATCTCCTGCGGGCTACCAGCGGCGACGATCTGCCCTTGTTGCATTACAATCAACGAGTCGCAGAACATGGAGGCGTGGTTGAGATCGTGAATAGCCACAATGCTGGTCACTGGCAGTTCGCTGACGAGTTTCATCAACTGTATCTGATGACGGATATCCAGATGGTTGGTCGGTTCATCCAGGAGGATCTCCGTCGGCGATTGTGCAAGAGCTCGTGCAATGTGAACACGCTGGCGTTCGCCACCCGATAAACTCTGCCACCCCTGTTCACTCTTACCAAGCATATCCACGCGCTGGAGCGCGGCAGTGACAGTATCGTCATCCTGCGTGGTCCAATTGGAAAATGGAGAGTGATGGGGAATTCGCCCCAGTTTGACCACGTCGACAACGCGCATATTGGCCTCGGTCATGCCGTGCTGTTCCACAAAGGCCACCCGACGCGCCAACTGCTTTTTGGTTATCTGAGCGATATTTTGCCCGTCCAGCGTGACAGTACCTGAGTGGGGGCGCCGTAATCCAGCGAGGATCCGCAGCAGTGATGACTTTCCGCAGCCATTAGGGCCTAGTAATCCGACGGTTTCACCATTCGAAACGCTCAACGAGACGTTGTTGACGATGATTTTTTTACCTACACTCCAGGTAATATTTTCAGCGGCGATACTCATCACTTATTCCTTGAGCGGTAGATGATAACGGCAAAGAACGGCACGCCAACCAGCGCGGTAACCACGCCGACCGGAAGACTTTGCGGGGCTATCAGTAAGCGCGAAGCTATATCGGCCAGCACCATCAAGATGGCACCTGCCAATGCGCAAGTGATAAGTAACCTGCGGTGCAATGGCCCAAAAAAGAAGCGCATGACATGCGGAACGACCAAGCCCACAAAGCCGATGGAACCAGCCATGCTGACGATGGTTGCTGTGATCAGCGCAGTGATGGTGAACAGGAGCAGGCGGACCCAGGGCACGGCGATGCCCAGCGAGGCGGCTGCATCATCGCCAAAAGTGAAGGCATCCAACGCTCGAGAATAGTAAAGGCACACTGCAAGCCCTACCAACACGACTACCAGCACCAGTTGAAACTCAGGCCATCTGACGCCGCTGAAACTGCCCAACAACCAGAACATCACGTCACGCGCCTGCTGCGCGCTAGCGGATGTGCTGATGGTGTAAGCGGTAATCGCGTTGAAGAGCTGGGACGCAGCAACGCCCGCCAGAATGGTGCGCTCATTGCCTCCACGTGCGCCATTGGTCAAAAAGGCGACAAAGGCAAAAGCGGCAAATGCCCCCGCAAATGCCCCGGCAGAGAGCGACACGGCGCCGGTGCCGACGCCCAATACAATCACTGAAACCGCGCCGGTTGAAGCGCCCGCAGAAACGCCAAGCACATAAGGCTCTGCCAGCGCATTTTTCAGCAGGCTTTGCAGCACCGCACCGCATATGGCCAACCCGGCGCCGCAGCAAGCCGCAACAAGCGCACGGCTCAGGCGAAAGTCCCAAATCACACTTTCGTAAATGCGGCTAAGGGGCACTTCTGTCAGCCCGAGTTTATTGCTTATGGCATAGAACACGCTTCGCAGCGGGATAGAAAGCTCACCCACGCTAACGCCAATCGCGATCACCAGCACTAGCAACACCACTGAAAAAACAGTCGACGCGGCTAGCAGAAACGTCTGTTTCATCGGTTGCGCCACTGCTGTCATTTATCTAGCCCAAGATTTCTGAGCTGTTCGCCAACTTGTTCTGCACCATAGATGGTACGAATCGTTGGGTTCATTGCCTGGCCGTCCATCACGACGATGTGGCCTTTTTTCACCGCATCTAATTGACTAACAGCAGGATCGGTTTTGAGAAATTTAATCTTTTCTTCTGCGTTATCGAGCGCCCAGCGATTTCGGTCAAGGCTTGAAACCACTATCACATTGGGGTTAGCGGCGATGATGCTTTCCCAACCGACGGTTGGCCACTCAGTCTCTGAGGTGATGGCGTTATGGCCGCCTAACAGATTAGCGATAAAACCGGAGGCGCTGTTCTTGCCGCCGACATAGGCGTCAGAGGAGGGGGAAGAGCTAGAGAACCAGAAGACAAACGAAAGATCCTGGTTGTTTTTTCCGAACTCCCGGCGAAGATCTGCTTCGCGTTGTTTAAAATCGGCAATTAACGCCTGGCCGCGATCTTCGACGTTGAAGATTTTGGCAAAGTCCGCAATCTCTTGGTAAAGGAAGGTCATGTCCCACAGTTTTTGGCGGCTACCGTACATATCGCCAATGTCTTTTTTGGTTGCGCACATACCAGGAGACATATAGCTATTTACGCCAACGGTGGCGAGATCTTCGCGCTTGGCGACTTTACTTTCTGGGCCGAGCAGCAAAGGCAGTTGTGCGGGAACAAAATCAGGGTCTTGCGCAAGAATGGATTCCAACGTTGGTATTTCTACCGTCAGCGTTTTGATTTTCTCATTCTGTTCAGCCAGTTGCGGCAGCACTTTAGTCGGCCAAAACGCACTGGCGACTATCTTGTCCTGCAATCCCAATAGCAGCAGAATTTCGACGGTATTTTGTCCCAGTGCGACGACGCGCTCGGGGGCTTTGGTAAACGTCTCTTTATAGCCACAATTCTCAATGGTTAGAGGGTACGTGGTTGCCAAAGCAGAACTGGCCGAGGCGAGCACCATTCCTAACGCACAGATGACCTTTTTCATTTAACACTACTCTTAGCGGGATGAGTTTTGACTGCGGAAACGCAATGATAATGAAAATTATTTATTATGCGATAAAAATTTACTGCTTAACCCATGGAAAACCACGCATTAAATACCCATCAAGATTAGGGATTAAGTGGTGAAGAACACGTCAAGTAGGTGATGACGCAGTGGGTAACTGTTTAACCTGATTTTGGCTCAGCATCAGGCCAGGGTTGTTAAGAGGTGATGTTGGTATCCTTAGCAAATGAAAACAATATTAACTCACTGATTTTATTTTAAATAATTGAATTTAAAACACAAAAAAGCCCGCAACGTGAATTGCGGGCTTTTTCGTCACTGTCGCCGGGTCTATCTGGTATCACTGGCGACCTATTTGGTGGAGCTGGGGGGATTTGAACCCCCGTCCGAAATTACTACACCGTCGGCACTACATGCTTAGTCCAATCTTTACATTCGCCGGTCAGCTGCGGATGGACACGCCACTAACAAACTAGCCTGATTAGATTTAGCACTTCAGCCCCAGGCAGGACTTCCATGCGATCTCTTTTGGGTTTGACCTCTCTTTATCCCCGTCTTAAGAGCGGAAGCTAGGGAGAGAGGGCTCTAAGCAGGGTATTAAGCTGCTAGTGCGTAGTTTTCGTCGTTTGCGACTATTTTTTTGCGGCTTTTTACGAGGCAAACCGCCCCTCGGCATGCTCCTAGGGCTTCGCAAATCCCGTCGAATCCAGAATCAGCCCCAAGTACTTTGTGCAGTATAACAGAAGATTACCCTGTTAAGCCAGCGGCTTAACGATTGGCATGCTTCATGATACGGGCTTTCGCCGTCTGCCACTCACGATCTTTGATGTCATCGCGCTTATCGTGTTCTTTCTTACCTTTGGCTACGCCGATCTTCACCTTGCTCCAGGCATTTTTCCAATACATGGAGAGGGCGACGACGGTATAACCATCGCGGGTAACGCGGCCGATCAGTGAGTCTAGCTCACGTTTTTTCAGCAGGAGTTTACGGGAACGTGTTGGATCGCATACCACATGAGTTGAAGCAACGTTCAGCGGCGAAATGGTGGCGCCAAACAGATAGGCTTCACCGTCGCGGAACATCACATAACTGTCGCTGATGTTAGCTTTGCCAGCACGCAGTGATTTTACTTCCCAACCTTGCAGGGCCAAACCCGCCTCGATCTCCTCTTCGATGGAGTATTCGAAACGTGCTCGCTTGTTTTGTGCAATGGTCGCGGAACCGGGTTTGTATGCTTTTTTCTTTGTCATAGTGCGCTCATTATACTGGATGACGCAGCGAAAGAAATCCTTTCCCACTCAGCACCTGCGCAATTTCTCGCATTTTGGATCCGTGCCGCGCGTAGCAGATTTTTTGTTTGGCGCCCGATAAATGGTATTATCTGTACGTTTTTTGCCTCTCAGGAAATGATATGCCCCAGATCAGTCGATCTGCATTAGTGCCATTCAGCGCTGAGCAGATGTATCAGTTGGTTAACGATGTTCATTCTTACCCCGATTTTCTGCCAGGATGCACCGGCAGCCGGGTGATTGCCGCTTCCCCAAATGAAATGACCGCCGCGGTAGAGGTGGCAAAAGCCGGCATCAGCAAAACCTTTACCACGCGCAATACGCTGCTGGATAACCAAAGCATCAATATGCAGCTGGTCGATGGCCCGTTCCGCAAGCTGATGGGCGGCTGGCAGTTCACCGCGTTAAGCCCCGAGGCGTGCAAGGTAGAGCTGCACCTGGATTTTGAGTTCACCAACAAACTGATCGAGCTGGCCTTCGGTAAAGTGTTTAAAGAACTGGCCGGTAGCATGGTGCAAGCGTTCACTCAGCGCGCCAAAGAGGTCTACAGTGTCTGAGATACGCGTTGAGGTGGTCTATGCGTTGCCAGAACGCCAGTATGTGCGCCAGGTTAAGTTGGCCGCAGGCAGCTGCGTTGAGCAGGCCATTCTGGCTTCTGGGCTGTTAGAGCTACGTAGCGATATCGATTTGGCCAGCAACAAGGTGGGTATTTACAGCCGACCGGCCAAGCTGAGCGATGTGCTCAATGATGGTGACAGGGTAGAGATTTACCGGCCATTGATTGCCGATCCGAAAGAACTGCGCCGTCAGCGGGCGGAAAAGGCAAAAAAATAAGGCGCTGAATGCGCCTTATCTTCATCAGAACGTTGTCTTCCGAGTTGCAGCCTGCGACTGTCATGAAGGATTTCACTCTTCCCCCATGGGCCGGATGACAGCTCCGGCTCGGCTTACTCGGTCAGTGCCGGTTTATTCTGCAGATCCGTCAACACGCCTGCGCTGTCGAACGTCAACGTCAGCGTTTGCTGCGTGATCTTCTCATGGCCTGGCTCTTGGCGGAACACGTAGAACCACGTCTGGGTACCAAACGGATCCTGCATCATTGGCGTGCCCAATGTGTAAGCAACCTGTTGTTGCGTCATTCCCTTGTGGATTTTTGCCACGTCGGTTGGTGTCAGGTAGTTACCCTGGTTGATATCAGGCCGGTAAACCACCTTCTCAAAAGTAGAACAGCCTGCGGTCAGCATCACAAGAACCACAGCGGCAGCTGTCAGCATTTTACAGCGCATAATAATCACATTCCTTTAGGGCATAGGATGCCGATGATAATAGACCTTGCAGCAGTTGGGAACCTTTACAGGGCCTCATTATGACCTCAGGAAAGTAAAAAAGTTATGCGGCCAGCAATTCTTTTGCGTTTGCCAGCGTATTTTTAGTGACTTCACTGCCGCCGAGCAGGCGCGCCAGCTCTTGCAGACGGGCACGTTTGTCCAAGGGGGACATCTGGGTTTCGGTTTCCGTGCCGTCGGTTTGCTTGCTGACAAATAAATGCTGATGACCGCAACCGGCGACCTGTGGCAGGTGGGTCACGCACATAACCTGGGTTGATTCACCCAACTGACGCAGCAGGCGGCCAACAATGGCGGCCGTTGGGCCACTGATGCCTACGTCTACCTCATCGAAGATCAGCGCCGGGGTTTCCATTTTACGGGCGGTAATGACCTGGATGGCTAACGCGATGCGGGAAAGCTCACCGCCGGAGGCCACTTTTGCCAACGGCTGCAGCGGTTGCCCCGGGTTGGTGGAGACGCAGAACTCAACGCGGCTGGCCCCCTCGCTGCTAAGGTATTCCGGTTCAAAGCGGACGTCGATATTAAATTTGCCGTGCGGCATCGAGAGCGCATTCATGCTTTCGGTGATCAGGGTAGTTAACTCGGCTGCATAGTGCTGCCGCTTCTGGTGCAACTGCTCAGCCAGCGCCAGCGCCTGTTGATGATGCAGGTTGACCGCTTCGCTCAGGTGTTGCTGATCGCTGGCCTGTTGGGAAAGCAGCTGTTGCTCATCCAGCAGTTGTTGATGCAGGCCGGGTAATTCTTCCGGTGAAACATGGTGCTTTCGTGCCAGGCTGATTTGGCGCGACAGGCGCTGTTCCAGCTCATGCAGGCGGTTGGGATCGAGATCCATGCGGTCTGCGTAATGGCGCAGTTCATCGCTGGCTTCGCTGATTTGGATCGAGGCTTCTTCCAGCATGTCCAGCAGGCCGCTTAGCTTCTCATCCATACCGATCAGGTCCATCAGCAGGTGCTTGGTGGTGTAGAGCTGGCTGAGCATGTTGTGTTGCTCGTCATCGGCAAGCAGTTGCAGGGCCTGCTGGCTGAGGGTCAGCAACTGGCCGCTGTTGGCCAGGCGCTTGTATTCGCTGTCGATCTGCTCAAATTCACCGGCCTGTGGGGCGAATTCGTTCAGTTCTTTCAACTGGTATTGCAGCAGTTGCTTGCGGGCATCGCGCTCGAGAGATTGTTGCTGATGGTGCGCCAGTTCGCGGCAGCTTTGATACCATTGGTGGTAGGCCTGGTGCATGGCGGCCTGCAAGGCCGGTTCGCCAGCATAGGCATCCAGCAACTGTTTTTGGTGTTCGGGTTTTAGCAGCAATTGGTGAGCGTGCTGGCCGTGGATTTGGATCAGGCGCTGGCCAAGCTCCCGTAATTGGGAAAGGGGAACCGCGGTGCCGTTGATAAAGCCACGGGAGCGGCCATCTGTTCCGATCACGCGGCGTAGCAGGCACTCGTTGCTGTCATCCAGCTGGTTTTGTTCCAGCCATTCGCGGGCGGATGGGGTATCTGCCAGTGAGAAGCGGGCACAGATATCGGCACGGGAGGCCCCCAGACGTACCACGTTGCCGTCGGCGCGATTGCCGAGGCACAGGCCTAACGCATCAATAGCAATCGACTTACCGGCACCGGTTTCACCGGTGATTGCCGTCATACCCGCTTGAAAGTCGATCTCCAACTCACGAACGATAGCAAAATTGCTGATGGTTAATTGCGCCAACATAGGGACCTTCCTGTTCATAAACACATAACTGTGATTTCATACAGTATAAACTGGTTTTATATACAGTAAAGCGGTTGGCGCCATTTTTAGAATAATTTTTTTGACCAGCCCAGTTTGGTACTCAACGTATTGAAATAGCTGTAGTCCTTGGGGTGGATCAGGTTTAAGTGGAAGTCGCTGCGGCGGATCAGTACCTCTTCGCCTTCCTGGATGGGCAGGGCGATCTGGCTGTCGCAGCTGATTTCCAGATCGCTGCCGATATGGGAAAACTTCAGGCGAATGGTGCTGTCACCGTTGATCACCAGCGGCCGGGCGGAAAGCGTGTGCGGGAACATTGGCACCAGCGCGATGGCTTCCAGCGACGGAGTCAGAATGGGCCCGCCTGCGGAAAGCGAGTAGGCGGTGGAACCGGTTGGCGTGGCGATGATCAGGCCATCGGAACGCTGCGAGAAGGCGAAGCGATCGTCAATATAGACTTCGAACTCGATCATGTGCGCCACCTTGCCAGGGTGTAACACCACTTCGTTAATCGCGGTGCTGACTCGGCATTGCTGGTGCTCTTTATGGACGATGGTTTCCAGCAGGAAGCGCTTCTCGTCGATATATTCCCCTTCCAGCACGTCCGCCAACTGCTGGAGTGCGTTGTCCGGGTCGAGATCGGTCAGGAAGCCGAGATTGCCACGGTTTACCCCGATCACCTTGATGTCATAACGCGCCAATACGCGCGCAGCGCCCAGCATGTTACCGTCACCACCCACCACGACGGCCAGATCGGCCCGTTGACCAATCTCCGCCAGGCTGCCGGTGTCTACGTCTTTCATGCCCAAATCGTGGGCAATCTGGCGTTCAAGGATCACCTTGTAGCCACGGGCAACCAACCATTCGAACAGCATTTCATGAGTAGCCAATGCGGAAGGGTGACGCGGGTGCCCAACAATGCCAATAGATGCAAATTTTTTCTTCATCGCTGCCATTTTCCTCACCAGGGACGGTTTATGCCCCACATTGTGACCGGTTGACTTGAAACCCCGGTTTTGATCCCCATAATAAGCCAAGTTGCGAGATTAATGCTAAAACGCGGAGATATTCATGAGTAGTAAAGAACAGAAGACGCCAAACGAGCAAGCCTCGGAAGAAATGGAACAGCAAGTACAGCACGAGGAAGCCATGGCGGCAGGCGCCGATCTGCGCGATGATCGCATTGCCGAGTTGGAAGCCCAACTGGCTGAAGCTCAGCAACGCGAGCGTGACAGTGTGCTGCGTGCCAAGGCCGAAATGGAAAACGTTCGTCGCCGTAGCGAGCAGGATGTCGAGAAGGCCCACAAATTCGCGCTGGAAAAATTCTCCGGTGATTTGCTGCCGGTGATCGACAACCTGGAGCGTGCGCTGGAGCTGGCGGACAAGAACAACCCTGAACTGGTCGCGATGATCGAAGGGATTGAACTGACGCTGAAGTCACTGCTGGACGCGGTACGCAAGTACGGCATCGAAGTGGTAGGCGAGCTCAACGTGCCATTTAACCCGGACGTTCACCAGGCGATGAGCCTGATGGAATCAGCCGACCATCAGCCGAACCATGTGATGATGGTGATGCAGAAAGGCTATACGCTGAATGGCCGTCTGTTGCGCCCTGCGATGGTTGCGGTATCCAAAGCCAAGTCTTAATAAGACCTGCTGAGGATAAAGGCACCTTCGTGGTGCCTTTTTTGTGGCCGGATCATTCCTGCGGCAGGTGCGGTACCCAGTCAATCGGTGCCAGGCCTTGTTGTTCCAGTAACTGATTGGTTTGCGAAAAGTGGTGGCAACCCAGGAAACCGCGATGGGCAGAAAGCGGGGAGGGGTGCGGCGCTTTCAACACATGATGGCGCTGGCGATCGATAAAGCTCCCTTTCTTTTGTGCGTGTGACCCCCACAGCAGGAACACGACACCCTCGCGATTTTCGTTTAGCGCGGCAATAACCTTGTCGGTAAAGGTTTCCCAGCCCAGATTGGCGTGAGAATGCGCGCGGCCACCTTCAACGGTTAATACGGTATTGAGCAGCAGTACGCCTTGCTCGGCCCAGCTTTGCAGGCAGCCGTGTGTCGGGCGTTCAAAGCCGGGGATATCCGTCACCAGCTCTTTGTACATATTGACCAGTGAAGGCGGTGCAGGGATGCCTGGGCGCACGGAAAACGACAGGCCATGGGCCTGGTTCGGGCCGTGATAGGGATCTTGCCCCAGGATCACCACTTTGACGTCCGCCAACTCGGTAAAGCGGAAAGCATTAAACACGTCTTTCTGCGGTGGATAAATGGTCTTACCAGCCTGGCGTTCATTAGCTACAAAGGCGAGTGTATCGAGAAAGTAGGGCTGCTCTTTCTCTTTGCCGATGACGTCGTGCCAGGTGAGGGAGGTAGACATAAGCACTCTCCTTTGTTTTTGTTAGCAATTCATGGTGCATAGCTTACCGTTAACCCCCGCTCGGCGAAACCCGCTTTTTCCATGGGTATGGTGAGCGAGATATACAAATATTTTTGAAAATTTACAAAAATAATTTTAACGAGCAAAAAGGTAAAATTGATATAAAACATAAATTTGCCTCTGCTGCTCATTCGGCTACCCCGTAAAAATTGATTTTAGTCAAAGAATTGACCCGGTTTGACTGGTATACAGAACAACAAGACAACATTGGTTTTACCAAATGGCCGGAAACCACAACCGAGTTTTCGGCGACGTAGAAATTTTTCGCCCTATTACGGAGGCAACAAAATGATTACTGGTATTCAAATCACTAAAGCGAACAATCAAGCACTGGTGAACTCTTTCTGGCTGCTGGATGAAGAGAAATCAGAAGCGCGCTGTGTCTGTGCCAAAGCGGATTACGCGGAAGATCAGATCGTGCCTGTTAGCGAACTGGGCCAGATCGAGTACCGCGAAGTGCCGATGGAAATGCAACCTACCGTGCGCGTAGAAGGTGGTCAGCATCTGAACGTGAACGTGCTGCGCCGTGAAACGCTGGAAGATGCCGTTAAGAACCCAGAAAAATACCCGCAGCTGACCATTCGTGTTTCTGGTTATGCGGTGCGTTTCAACTCACTGACGCCAGAACAGCAACGTGACGTTATCGCACGTACCTTTACCGAAAGCCTGTAATTTTCGGCTAGGTAGACAAAAGGGAGCTTCGGCTCCCTTTTTTAATGCCTTCACGGCAGAAAATAGATTTTGATCACATTAGCTGCAAAAAATAATCATTCCCATTACAGAACTCGTAGGACTCGCCGATAGCTAAATCAGTTCCATTTGGGGCTGTCTATGGATAAGGAGTCTTTATGAGTTTGCCTTTGAGTTTCATCTCGACGTTGACGCCCATCACTGCGGTATCTGCTGCGGCACTCCCGGCTCAAGACGCAATAAAATCAGTCCACACCGACGAGCCGCAGGTGACAAAAGTTGCTGTGTCGCCCCCCTCTGAAAATAGCCGTAATGCACAAAACCTGTTGGATTCACTGACTCGCGATCTCTCTGCTGCGGTACCTTTTGCCCCAAAGCTGGAGATGTCTCGTGGGCAAGCGTCTCAGCAGGGGGATTACTCTTTGGCGCTATTGGCCAAGGATGTCTACAACCTTACGGGGCAGGGGGCAGAGGGTTTTTCGCGCATGAGTGATAACGATTTGCTGGGTTTTGG
Source organism: Serratia sp. N21D137 (assembly GCF_047530005.1). Lineage (NCBI taxonomy): Bacteria > Pseudomonadati > Pseudomonadota > Gammaproteobacteria > Enterobacterales > Yersiniaceae > Serratia > Serratia sp. N21D137. The sequence goes on along the minus strand of NZ_JBLJAJ010000012.1, from coordinate 122,396 downwards.
CATTGACCCCGCAAGTTTATTGGATACAGCCTCGGGGTTACAGGCGGGTATTTATTCGAATAAGCAGCACTATGTGCTGGCCTTCGCCGGTACTAATGACATGCGCGATTGGCTGAGTAATGTGCGTCAGGCTACGGGGTACGACGATGTGCAGTACAATCATGCCGTGGCAATTGCCAAGAATGCCAAAGCGGCGTTTGGTGACGGGTTAGTGATCACCGGTCATTCGTTGGGGGGAGGGTTGGCAGCAACGGCGGCGCTGGCAACGGGTTCTCTGGCGGTAACATTCAACGCCGCTGGGGTTTCCGATCATACTCTCAACCGTTTCGGTATTAATCCCGCTGCGGCAAAGCAAGATGCAGAATCTGGCGGGATCCGTCGTTACAGTGAACAATACGATATGTTGACGGGGACGCAGGAGTCGACGTCACTGCTTCCCGATGCGATCGGGCATAAAATAACCATTGCCAACAATGAGACTCTGAGCGGCACTGATGCTTGGCGGCCGAGCAAATATTTCGATCGCAGCATGACGGCACATGGCATCGATAAAGTAATCAGTTCAATGGCAGAACAGAAGCCATGGGAGATCAAGGCGAATGCCTAAAAGGTGGTGCAGAGGCTGCGGGATGGCGGCTCTCATTGTGCCCCTGTTTGGGATCGCTGGGTTATTGATGGTAGCCAAGGAGCACTATATGGAACAGCAAACTTCGCCATTTGCGGGTACCGATATCTTGTCTTTATCACAGGCGGTGGCTGAGGATGACGTTTGGAAAATTAGCCAGCAGGCAACGATTGAACGGCTTTATGTGCGGGGAGATTTGCAGATCACACTGTTGCAGTGGGCGATTCTGCAGCAGAGGCCAGGCAGTGTACAGGCGTTGATACAGGCGGGAGCAGATATTGGGCAGCCTGGTATGGAGGGCAACGGGGCATTGCATACGGCGGCGATGGTTAAGGATGCGCAATATTTACGCTTGTTATTGCAACAGGCTCCCCAGGTTAATATGCGTAATCTGGTCACTGGTGCTACGCCATTAGCCGCTGCCGTGCTGGCGGGGCGGGAGGAGCAGGTGCGTATGCTGTTGAATGCCGGGGCTGATAGTACCTTGAGTGACAGAGTAGGGGATACGCCCTTGCACCTGGCCGCAAAAATCAACGCACCTGAGTTGGCGCTGCTGCTGTTACAAACGGGGGCTGATGCCAAGGCACAAAATCAGCAAGGGAGAACGTTCCAGTATTATTTTGCCCAGACGCCAATGCATTTGCAGAATAGCGAGTTGCGTGAACAGTACCGCCAATTGGAGGTCTGGCTCAAAAGTCAGCAATTGGCTGAGCACTATACTCAGCCTTGAAAATAGAAAAACCGCCCTCAAAGTGATGGCGGTTTTTTGATGGCAGAGAGATTATTCTGCGTCTGGTTTGGCTTTTGGCTTGCGGCGCTTACCGACGTTTTTCGCGTCGCGATGGCGTACCTTCACCTTGGCCTTCTCTTTGTTCTTCAGCTTGTCTTCGATGCGCTTGGCCAGCACCTTCTTCGAGGGCTTACCGTTGCTCTTCTCGCTAGGCACCTTGGTGGATGGACGCAGTTCGTCGATCACGCGGGCTTTCAGTGGCTCATTGAGGTAACGCCCCACTTTGCCCAGCAGCAGATGGTCGTGCGCTTCTACCAGCGAAATGGCGGTGCCTTTACGCCCGGCACGGCCAGTACGGCCAATGCGGTGCAGATAGGTATCGGCAGTGCGCGGCATATCGAAGTTGAACACGTGGGTGATATCCAGGATATCCAGCCCGCGTGCTGCAACGTCGGTAGCGACCAGCACGTTGACGCGGCCATCCATCATGCGTTTTACCGCTTCGTTACGCTTGGCCTGCACCATTTCCCCTTCGAGATAGCAGGTGTTGATGCCTGCTTCACGCAGCCAGGCGGCCAGCTCATGCACGCGCTCACGCTTACGTACAAAGATCACTGACTTCTGCACGTCCGGCTGTTGCAACAGATGCACCAGCAGGGCGGTTTTATGCTTCACGTCATCGGCGCGGTAATACCATTGCAGGATCTTTTTACGTTCGCGGCGGGAAGGATCGGCTTCAACCTCAACCGGGTCTTTCAGGATACGCTCGGCAAACTCGCGGATCGCTTCGCCTTCCAACGTTGCGGAGAACAGCAACGTCTGGGTACGCCAGCGGGTTTCGGCCGAGATGGTCTCGATGTCTTGCGCAAAGCCCATATCGAGCATGCGATCGGCTTCGTCCAGGATCAGCGTTTCTACCGCGCGGCAGTCAAAGTTTTCTTCTTTGATGTATTGCAGCAGGCGGCCGGTGGTGGCAACCACCACGTCCTGGTTTTCGCTAAAGACTTCGGCGTGGTTCATATACGCCACGCCGCCGGTGATGGTGGCGATATCCAGCGAGGTATGCGCAGCCAATTCACGAGCCTGATCGGCCACCTGCATTGCCAGCTCACGCGTCGGGGTGAGGATCAGTACGCGCGGTGGGCCAGACTTCTTGCGTGGGAAATCCAGCAGATGTTGCAGAACCGGCAACAAGAATGCGGCGGTTTTGCCTGTGCCGGTCGGTGCCGAACCTAATACGTCGCGCCCGTCCATGGCTGGCGGGATCGCCTCTGCCTGGATAGCGGTGGGGCGATCGTAGCCTTTATCACGCAAAGCGAGGATCAGGCGCTCATCGAGTTCGAGTTCGGAAAAATTGGTTGCTGTCATTATCTACCTCTACTTGGGGCGCCGATTATAGACGGGATGGCCGCAGGGTTCACCCTTTTTAACTTTTACCCTAAATCAGTTTGCCTTATGCTACGCCAGTTTTGTCTGCTGGTGGCCATTGTGAGTAATCAAAATAAAACAAAATCGACCCCGCGCCGCGGCGGTTTTACCTTTAAACAGTTCTTTGTCGGCCACGATCGTTGTGCGATGAAGGTCGGTACCGATGCGGTTATGCTCGGTGCCTGGGCTAGCGTGGATAACGTGCAACGGGTGCTGGATATTGGCTGCGGCAGTGGGCTGATCGCCCTGATGTTGGCGCAGCGCACGGCTGGTGAGGCCACCATCGATGCGGTTGAGCTGGATAACACCGCCGCCTTGCAGGCGCGTGATAACGTGTTTGAGTCACCTTGGCCGCAGAAGATCCAGGTGCACAGCCAGGATATCCATCATTTTGCCCAGCAGCATGCCCATTGTTACGATCTGATCGTCAGCAACCCACCGTATTTTGAGCCTTCCGTCGCCTGCCGCGATCAGGCCCGTACCAACGCCCGCTATACGGAAACGCTGACTCACGACGCTTTGCTGGATAGCGCTGAAAGGTTGATAACTGCGGAGGGCCATTTCTGCGTGGTGCTGCCTTACGAGATTGGTGAAGCTTTTGAAGTGAATGCCCACCAACGTGGCTGGCACACCGCACGACGGCTGAACATCAGCGACCGGGCCGATACGCCAAAGCACCGCTTGATGCTGTCACTAGCGCGTAAACCGGTGGCAAAAGAAGAGGCGGAGTTGGCAATAAAACTGGCGGATGGCAGCTACACCACCGATTTCCGCCAGTTGATTACCGATTTCTATCTGAACTACTGAAGCCTCAGGGTTGCAAAATGGTGGGTTTTGGCTCCGGCAACATGTCCGGGTAATCCAGCGTGTAATGCAGCCCACGGCTTTCCTTGCGCTCCATCGCGCTGCGCACAATCAGTTCCGCCACCTGCACCAGATTACGTAGCTCCAGCAGATTGTTGGAGATGCGGAAGTTGGCGTAATACTCGTCGATCTCCTGCTGCAACGTATTGATGCGGCGTAGTGCTCGCTCCAGGCGTTTGGTGGTGCGCACGATCCCGACGTAGTCCCACATAAACAGCCGCAGTTCGTGCCAGTTGTGCTGGATCACCACGCGTTCATCCGAATCATCCACCCGGCTTTCATCCCACTGCGGCAACTGTTTGGCCAGCTTGATGGCAGGCAGGCGCGTCAGAATATCTTCGGCGGCGGACCAACCATAAACCAGGCATTCCAACAGCGAGTTGGATGCCATGCGGTTGGCTCCGTGCAGGCCGGTGTAGCTCACTTCACCAATCGCATACAGGCCGTCCAGATCGGTACGGCCATGCTGATCGACCATCACGCCGCCGCAGGTGTAATGCGCCGCAGGGACGATCGGGATCGGCTGTTGCGTCAGGTCAAAGCCCAGCGTCATCAGCTTTTCGTGGATCATCGGGAAGTGCTGGGTGATAAATTCCGCCGGTTTGTGGCTGATATCCAGGTACATGCAGTCTGCACCCAGGCGTTTCATCTCATGGTCAATCGCACGAGCGACGATATCACGTGGAGCCAGCTCACCACGCAGATCAAAGTCTGGCATAAAGCGGCTGCCGTCTGGGCGTTTCAGATGGGCACCTTCACCGCGCAGCGCTTCGGTCAGCAGGAAGTTACGTGCCTGCGGGTGGAACAGGCAGGTTGGGTGAAACTGGTTGAATTCCAGATTGGCGACACGACAGCCAGCGCGCCAGGCCATGGCGATACCATCGCCCGAAGAGATGTCCGGGTTGGTGGTATATTGATAAACCTTGGCCGCTCCGCCGGTGGCTAACACCACCGTTTTGGCACGGTAGGTTTCCACCTGCTCCCGCTCACGGTTCCAGACGTAAGCGCCCACTACGCGCTTGGTGCCCGGCAAGCCGATCTTGTTGGAGGTGATCAGGTCGACGGCGTTGCGGCGCTCCATCACGCAAATATTGGGGTGAGCACTTGCTTTCGCTACCAGGGTAGTCTCTACTTCTTTGCCGGTGGCGTCGGCGGCGTGGAGGATGCGCCGATGGCTGTGCCCGCCTTCCCGCGTCAGGTGATAGCGTTCTTCACCTTGGGAATTGGTTTCGGTGTCGAACAGCACGCCCTGATCGATCAGCCACTGTACGCAGTGGCGTGCATTGCTGGCAATAAACTCGACGGCGTCTTTGTCACACAGGCCGGCTCCGGCGATCAGCGTGTCATCAACGTGCGAGGCGATGCTGTCCGTTTCATCAAACACCGCGGCGATCCCGCCTTGGGCATAAAAGGTGGCGCCTTCATTGAGCGGACCTTTGCTGAGTACAGTAACCTTGCAATGTTGCGCCAGGCGCAACGCCAGGGAGAGGCCAGCAGCACCGCTACCGACGATCAATACATCGCTAACATGTTCAGATGATGGTTGCATAACGTATGATGTGTGCAGAAGAAGAGTGAAATTCATGTTAGCCTACTTGTCCGGGCAAAAGCCACGGACAAGGTGACATCAACAAAAAAACAATGGCGGTATGGAACTTAGCGTTCCGTATGAACTCCAAGCGAGTGCTTGCTCAGGAAAATAATGTATGGCTGGCGGTACAATTTCACGCGTGGAGATAGATTTGGGGAGAATTTACCTCGGATGAGCGAGCAGTTAACGGATCAGGTTCTGGTTGAGCGGGTCCAAAAGGGCGATCAGAAATCGTTTAACTTACTGGTAATTCGTTACCAGCATAAAGTGGCGAGTCTCGTTTCGCGCTACGTACCACAGGGCGACGTGCCGGATGTGGTGCAGGAGTCGTTTATTAAAGCTTATCGCGCACTGGAGTCGTTCCGTGGCGATAGCGCCTTTTACACCTGGTTGTATCGAATTGCTGTCAATACAGCAAAAAATTATCTGGTTGCTCAGGGCCGGCGCCCACCGTCAAGCGATGTGGATGCCAATGATGCCGAAAATTACGAAAGTGCGGGTGCACTGAAAGAAATTTCGAACCCTGAGAACTTAATGTTGTCAGAAGAACTGAGACAGATAGTTTTCCGTACCATTGAGTCACTCCCAGAGGATCTTCGCATGGCGATTACCCTGCGGGAGTTGGATGGTCTAAGCTACGAAGAGATAGCCGCCATCATGGATTGCCCGGTCGGAACCGTACGTTCACGTATTTTCCGTGCTCGGGAGGCTATCGATAATAAAGTTCAACCGCTGATCCAACGTTAGCGATAGCGGACACTGGAAGGGTACTTAGGCATGCAGAAAGAAAAGCTTTCCGCTCTGATGGATGGTGAAATGCTCGACAATGAGCTGCTGAGTTCATTGAGTAAAGATCGGGCGCTTCAACAAAGCTGGCAGAGCTATCACCTAATCCGTGACACGTTACGGGGTGATATCGGGCAAGTCATGCATTTCGATATCGCAGACCGTGTTGCTGCCGCATTGGAAAAAGAGCCCGCTCGTCTGGTTCCTTCGGCAATTCCCGAATCTCAACCGCAACCTCACACCTGGGGTAAACTGCCGTTCTGGCACAAGGTTCGTCCTTGGGCTAGTCAGCTCACTCAAGTCGGCGTCGCCGCTTGTGTTTCTCTGGCAGTGATCGTGGGTGTGCAACAGTACAATCAGCCAACGGCCCAATCAGGCGCGGCTGAAGCACCAGCGTTCAATACGTTGCCAATCATGGGGCAAGCTTCCCCGGTCAGCCTGGGCGTACCGGCAGACAGTTTCTCAACCGGCAGCGGCCAACAGCAGCAGGTGCAGGAACAGCGTAAGCGTATCAATGCCATGCTGCAGGATTATGAGCTGCAACGCCGTTTGCACTCCGATCAGCTGCAACTTGAACAAAGCAGGCCACAGCAGGCCGCCGTTCAGGTTCCTGGAACTCAGTCTTTAGGAATGCAACAGCAGTAATGAAGCAAATCTGGTTCTCCGTTTGTCTTTTAACGGGCAGCCTGCTCAATTCAAATATCGCCTCGGCGCAGGAACCTGCGTCCGGGGCGTTATTGCAACAAATGAGCAGTGCCAGCCGTTCACTCAACTATGAACTCGCCTATATCAGCATCAGCAAGCAGGGGATAGAGTCGCTACGCTATCGCCATGCGGTGATCGATAAGCAGCCCCTTGGGCAGTTGCTGCATATGGACGGCCCTCGTCGGGAAGTGCTGCAACGTGGCGGTGGGATCAGCTATTTTGAGCCTGGTCTGGAACCGTTCACGCTGTCTGGCGATCACATCGTCGACGCCTTGCCCGCCATCGTGTTTGCCGATTTTGACTATCTGGCGAAATACTACGACTTCATCTCCGTTGGCCGTACCCGCATTTCCGATCGGCCTTGTGACGTCTACCGCGTCGTGGCTCGTGACGGCTCCCGTTACAGCTATGTGGTCTGGATGGATATGGAGACCAAGCTGCCGCTGCGGGTCGATTTACTCGATCGTGATGGCGAAACGCTGGAACAGTATCGGGTCATCTCGGTCGTGGTGGGCGATCAGGTGAAAAACGTCATGCAACCTTTGCTCAAGGCCAATCTGCCACCGCTATTGACCTTACCCGCGGCTGAAGACGTTAAGCTTGCCTGGAATGCTGGTTGGTTGCCCGCGGGCGTTAACGAGGTGGCGCGTAATCGCCGTAAGTTACCGAATGTGGCGGTGCCGGTTGAATCGCGGCTTTATAGCGATGGCTTGTTCAGCTTCTCGGTTAACGTCAGCCCTTCGGGCAGCAATACCAGCCAACAGTTTTATCGTCAGGGCCGCCGCACCATCCAAACCGAAATTCGTAATGGCAATGAAATTACCGTGGTTGGGGAATTACCTCCTTCAACGGCGAAACGCATTGCCGACAGCATTACTTTCAAGGTAGCGCCGCAATGATGAAAGAGTGGGCCACGGTGATCTCGTGGCAACAGGGTGTGGCACAGCTGCGTTGTGAGCCTAAAGCCGGCTGTGGCAGCTGTACCGCACGTTCTGGCTGCGGTGCTCGCGCGTTCGACGAACTGGTGCCTGAAAGTGAACATCACCTGCAGGTGGCAATCGCCCAGCCTCTGGAACCCGGCCAGCGCGTCGAAGTCGGTATCGCCGAAGGCAGCCTGTTGCGCTCGGCGATGCTGGTCTATCTGACCCCGTTATTAGGCATGATGCTAGGCGGTGGCCTGCTGCAATGGTGGTTGGGCAGTGACGCTGCGGCGGCACTCGGTGGGATTTTAGGGGGCGGCCTCGCTTTCCTGATCGCACGCGCATTGGCAAAACGCCTCGGCGAACAGGCCAATTATCAACCCGTGGTGCTGCAAATCGGGTTGCCGCCCGGTGCCTTGCGGTTGAATACTGAAACCGAATCCCCGATTTAATACGGCGGCCGCGTCATCGCCGGGTTGTTATAGGCGGGGATGCGGTTGTTGATCATATGCTCCATCAGCGCAATAAACAGATCGGCGCTGAACAGCGAGTCATAACCCAGCGAAAACAGCTCATTACCTTGTAGATCCAGCAAACGAAGGGTGCCTAGCTGCAGATTGCTTTCCAGCCGGTGGATCTTTTCGATCTGAACCTGCGCCTGGGCGATACTTAGCGTCGTAGCGCTAAGCCGTAATGTTTGAGTTGGCTTCTCTTGCCACGAACCAAGCCAGCCCCTACCGCTAATGAGATAGCCGAAGGTCAATATTTCCCCCTGATAAAGCGAATTTAATGCCAGCGGGCCGCGTTGCTGGATCTGTTGCTGGATCAGGGTTTCAATCAGCTGCCGGGAGTGCGAGATATTGCTCTTGATGCTGTACCAGAACCCCGCCTCCGAGGTGCGAAACGCCATATTGTCGTTCAGCCCGCCAAGCAGCCTGCTACTGCGAGAATGGTAGATATCGGCAATCTTTTCAAACGCAATAAACCGTTCTTTATGACTGTGGTGATCCAGCACGCGCACGCCGTGCTCATACAGGCGATAGGTCAGCATTGGCCGCAGATAATGGCGCAATGCCAACAAAGTCGTGCCTAACAGAATGGTAGCCGCGCCGGCTTGCAGTAAGGCCAGAACGTGAGGATCTTCCATGTTGCTCAATAACGGCATTAATAACAGCGCCGCACCGAGTGTGAACAGCAGCGTTACCGCTGCCAAAATGCCCCAGTTGACCTTGGAAAAATCGTGCCGGCTCAGCATTTGCCCTTTATCGATCATGATAAACCTTCCAATCAATGTTCAGAGGAGATGCTGGTGAACTCTGGTGGGCTTGCCGATGTCGTAGTGCCCTGAAGTCTGTTTTTATCCAAAGTTCTTGCCACTTGTAACCGAGGGGCAAAGGAGCGTATATCAGGTTTATCCTAAAGCTTCTGCGTTGCGACTTAACTGTAAGTTATTGATAAAAATATTATTTATTAAAAAATTAAGATTGGGTTTATTGCGTAATCGCGTAATATGTATTACCACCGGGTAAATAGTGTCTGGCCAAGAGGATTGGCGCAATTAACCCACAATTTTTATCAGGCCTTCGCCGCGTTAATATCTGCTTTCATCAACTGCGGCGCGTTGTAACACTAAACTACGTATAATCGAATAGCTTCCCGACACCGATTGCTAGGTTTTCAGTGTTGTGGCATGTAGAATGCTGCGATTCAGGCGAAAAATAGCCGACCCATTCACTGTCGCTTTATGTCCATGCGGGTTCCATAGGCGAGTAATTCAGAAATACCAAGGCAGAAAAACTAATTAAATGAAACACATAAGAAATTTTTCTATCATTGCCCATATTGACCACGGTAAGTCGACGCTGTCTGACCGTATTATCCAAATCTGCGGCGGCCTGACCGAACGTGAAATGGCCGCACAGGTGCTGGATTCTATGGATCTGGAACGTGAGCGTGGTATTACCATCAAAGCGCAGAGCGTAACGCTCGACTATAAAGCCAATGATGGGCAGGTTTACCACCTCAACTTTATCGACACCCCTGGGCACGTTGACTTCTCCTATGAGGTTTCCCGCTCACTGGCCGCCTGTGAAGGCGCATTGCTGGTGGTGGATGCCGGGCAGGGCGTAGAAGCCCAGACCTTGGCCAACTGCTATACCGCACTGGACATGGATCTGGAAGTGGTGCCGGTGTTGAACAAGATTGACCTGCCAGCCGCCGATCCGGATCGCGCCGCACAGGAAATCGAAGATATCGTGGGCATTGATGCGACTGACGCGGTACGCTGCTCGGCAAAAACCGGCGTTGGCGTACCAGACGTGCTGGAGCGTCTGGTGCGTGATATCCCGCCACCAGAAGGTGATGCGGATGCTCCGCTGCAGGCGCTGATCATCGATTCCTGGTTTGATAACTACCTTGGCGTTGTCTCCCTGATCCGCGTGAAAAACGGCACCCTGCGCAAGGGCGATAAAGTTAAGGTCATGAGCACCGGCCAAACTTATAACGCCGACCGCCTGGGGATCTTCACCCCGAAACGTGTCGATCGCGACGTGCTGAACTGTGGCGAAGTGGGCTGGTTGGTCTGCGCCATTAAAGATATCCTCGGCGCGCCAGTGGGCGATACCTTGACGCTGGCTCGCCAGCCAGCAGATAAAATGCTGCCAGGCTTCAAAAAAGTGAAGCCACAGGTGTATGCCGGCCTGTTCCCGATCAGTTCCGACGATTATGAAGCCTTCCGCGATGCGCTGGGCAAGCTTAGCCTGAACGATGCCTCCCTGTTCTATGAACCAGAAAGCTCTACCGCGTTGGGCTTTGGTTTCCGCTGTGGCTTCCTGGGTCTGCTGCACATGGAGATCATTCAGGAGCGTCTGGAGCGTGAATACGATCTGGAGCTGATCACTACGGCACCTACGGTAGTGTATGAAGTCGAAACCACCGGCAATGAAACCATCTACGTCGACAGCCCTTCCAAGCTGCCGCCGTTGAATAACATCGCTGAACTGCGTGAGCCGATTGCAGAGTGTCACATGCTGATGCCGCAGGAATATCTGGGCAACGTGATCACGCTGTGTATCGAGAAGCGTGGCGTACAGACCAACATGGTTTACCACGGTAACCAGGTGGCGCTGACCTACGAAATTCCAATGGCCGAAGTGGTGCTAGACTTCTTTGACCGTTTGAAATCTACCTCGCGCGGTTACGCCTCGCTGGACTATAACTTCAAACGTTTCCAGGCCTCGGACATGGTGCGCGTTGACGTGTTGATCAACAACGAACGCGTAGATGCGCTGGCGCTGATCACTCACCGTGATAACGCACAGTATCGTGGCCGTGAACTGGTCGAGAAAATGAAAGAGCTGATCCCACGCCAGCAATTTGATATTGCTATCCAGGCGGCGATCGGCACGCATATCATCGCTCGTTCTACGGTGAAACAGCTGCGTAAAAACGTGTTGGCCAAGTGCTACGGCGGCGACGTCAGCCGTAAGAAGAAGCTGCTGCAGAAGCAGAAAGACGGTAAAAAACGCATGAAGCAGGTGGGTAACGTTGAGTTGCCGCAGGAAGCGTTCCTGGCCATTCTGCACGTGGGTAAAGACGGTAAGTAAGAGCGAAAGCTCGCGTAACTAGGGAGTTTGCATGGCGAATATGTTTGCCTTGATCCTGGCGATTGCCACTTTGGTGACCGGGATCATCTGGTGCTTTGAGCGCTTTAAATGGGCGCCGGCACGCCGGGCGAAAATCGCGGCGGTCAATGCACAGGCGGCCGGAACGGTCGACGAAGCGGCCTTGGCGAAAGTGGCAAGGCAGCCGGGGTGGGTTGAAACCGGGGCTTCGGTGTTCCCGGTATTGCTGTTGGTGTTTGTGGTGCGTTCGTTTATTTACGAACCGTTCCAGATCCCTTCAGGCTCAATGATGCCGACGCTGTTGATTGGTGATTTCATTCTGGTGGAAAAATTTGCCTACGGCGTAAAGGATCCGATCACCCAGACCACGCTAATTGAAACCGGTCATCCCAAGCGCGGTGATATTGCGGTATTTAAATATCCGCGCGACACCAAACTGGATTATATCAAGCGCGTGATTGGCGTACCTGGCGATCGCGTGACCTATGATCCGGTGAATAAGCGCGTGACGGTGCAAGAGTCCTGTAATAGTGGCCAGGCGTGTGATACCGCATTGGCGGTCACCTACAGCGATATGCAACCGAGCGATTTTGTGCAGATGTTTACCCGCAGCGGCATGGGCGAAACCAGCAACGGTTTCTTCCAGATCCCTCTGACGGATAATGTGCCACAGGGCGGTATTCGCCTTGGTGAGCGCAAGGAAACTCTGGGCAACGTAACTCACCGTATTCTGACTGTGCCCGGCGCACAAGATCAGGTCGGTGCTTACTATCAGCAGCCAGGCCAACAGTTGGGCGAGTGGGTAGTACCGGCCGGCCATTACTTCATGATGGGCGATAACCGCGATAATAGTGCAGACAGCCGTTATTGGGGATTCGTGCCTGAGAAGAATCTGGTAGGTAAAGCCACGGCGATCTGGATGAGTTTTGAAAAGCAGGAAGGTGAATGGCCAACGGGCGTCAGATTGAGCCGTATCGGTGGTATTCACTAATAGCGTTTTACAAACTGCAGCCAATTAGGCTGCAGTTTGACAGGCAATGGGTCTATATAAACGCAGCAATATATTTCCACTCGTTGTAGAATAGCCCCTCGAGCGATAAAAGTTGGCCCCTTTTGGGCGCCACTGCAAACGAAACAGCTTTGGATTGGCTTTTGGCAAAGCAGGCCTGTTCCGTATGCTGCAAGTTTTTGACGCATTCTTGATCTATTGGTAACTCATGAACCCCATCGTAATAAACAGGCTGCAGCGGAAGCTGGGCTACACTTTTCAACAGCAGGAGCTCTTACTGCAAGCGTTAACTCACCGTAGCGCCAGCAGTAAACACAATGAACGTCTCGAGTTTCTGGGTGATTCGATCCTTAGTTTTGTCATCGCCAATGCGCTCTACCAGCGTTTTCCTCGCGTAGACGAAGGAGACATGAGCCGCATGCGTGCCACGCTGGTGCGGGGCAATACGTTGGCGGAGATGGCGCGCGAATTCGACCTGGGCGAATGTTTGCGTCTTGGGCCGGGCGAGCTGAAAAGTGGTGGATTCCGCCGCGAGTCGATCCTGGCGGATACGGTGGAGGCACTGATTGGCGGTGTGTTCCTGGATAGCGATATTCAAAACGTCGAGCGCCTGATTTTGGACTGGTATCGTAGCCGGTTGGACGAAATCAGCCCCGGTGATAAGCAGAAAGACCCGAAAACTCGTTTGCAGGAGTTTTTACAAGGTCGTCATCTGCCATTGCCAACATATCTGGTGGTGCAGGTTCGCGGTGAGGCGCACGATCAGGAGTTTACTATCCACTGTCAGGTGAGTGGTTTGAGCGAGCCCGTCGTGGGTACCGGTTCAAGCCGCCGTAAAGCCGAGCAGGCGGCAGCGGAACAAGCGCTGAAAAAGCTGGAGCTTGAATGAGCGAAGAAAAACAATACTGCGGTTTTATTGCGATCGTAGGTCGTCCCAACGTGGGCAAATCCACGTTGCTGAACCAACTGCTGGGGCAAAAAGTCTCCATCACCTCGCGTAAACCACAGACGACCCGTCACCGCATTATGGGTATCGATACCGATGGCGCTTATCAGGCCATTTACGTCGACACCCCGGGTCTGCATATCGAAGAAAAGCGTGCCATCAACCGTTTGATGAACCGCGCGGCCAGCAGCTCAATCGGCGACGTCGAGCTGGTGATCTTCGTCGTGGAAGGCACCAACTGGACTGCCGATGATGAAATGGTGGTCAACAAACTGCGCGGCCTGAAAAGCCCGGTTCTGCTGGCGATCAACAAGGTCGACAACGTTACCGACAAATCCAAGCTGTTGCCGCACATTGCGTTCCTCAGCCAGCAGATGAACTTCCTGGATGTGGTGCCGATCTCTGCCGAAAAAGGCATGAACGTGGACACTATCGCGGCTATCGCACGCAAAGTGTTACCGGAAGCGGAACACCACTTCCCGGACGATTACATCACTGACCGTTCCCAGCGCTTTATGGCGTCTGAAATCATCCGTGAAAAGCTGATGCGTTTCCTGGGTGAGGAACTGCCTTACTCAGTGACGGTCGAGATCGAACAGTTTGTACCGAATGAGCGCGGTGGTTACGACGTGCACGGTCTGATCCTGGTTGAGCGTGAAGGCCAGAAGAAGATGGTGATCGGCAACAAAGGTTCGAAGATCAAGACCATCGGTATTGAAGCCCGTCAGGACATGGAACAGATGTTTGAAGCCAAAGTGCATCTGGAGCTGTGGGTGAAAGTGAAATCGGGCTGGGCGGACGACGAACGTGCGCTGCGTAGCCTGGGCTATACCGACGACCTGAAGTAATACCTCCTATGGATGGCTGGGAGCGCGCTTTCGTCCTGCATGGGCGGCCCTTTAGTGAAACCAGCCTGATGCTGGACCTGTTCACGGAAGGTCATGGGCGGGTGCGCTTGCTGGCGAAAGGCGCACGCAGTCGCCGTTCCAATCTGAAGGGTTGCTTGCAACCCTTTACTCCTCTGTTAGTACGCTGGGGCGGTCGTGGCGAAGTTAAAACGCTGCGCGGTGCCGAAGCGGTCTCCCTCGGTTTACCCCTCAGCGGCATGATGCTTTACAGCGGTCTTTACGTGAATGAACTGTTGTCACGGGTGCTGGAGCAGGAAGGCAACTATTCGGTGTTGTTCTTCGATTATCTGCAATGCTTACAGGCCCTGGCAGCGGAAGACAGCTCCCCGGAGCATGCCCTGCGGCAGTTCGAATTGGCGCTGTTAGGGCACTTGGGTTACGGGCTGGATTTCCTCCATTGTGCTGGCAGCGGTGAGCCGGTGGATGATGGCATGACCTATCGCTATCGGGAAGAAAAAGGCTTTATCGCCAGCCTGGTGGTGGATCATTACAGCTTTACCGGCCGTGAACTCCGCGCCCTGGATGAACGCCAATTCCCCGATGCAGAAACCCTGCGTGCAGCCAAGCGCTTTACCCGCATGGCGCTAAAACCCTATCTCGGCGGTAAGCCGCTCAAGAGCCGTGAACTGTTTCGTCAGTTCGTGCGTAAACAACCCGATACCCCCGTCGACGAAGCCTAAGCGGTTTCTGCTTTTGCCGTTTTGCCCGCCCGTGTAAACTGCTGCTACTGAAAATGACTTAGTAGAGGGTTGTCATGGCTGATTTACTGCTGGGCGTCAATATCGATCATATTGCCACGTTACGTAACGCGCGCGGCACCAATTACCCGGATCCGGTGCAGGCGGCATTTATTGCCGAGCAGGCGGGGGCCGATGGCATCACCGTTCACCTGCGTGAAGATCGCCGTCATATCACCGACCGCGACGTGCGTATCCTGCGCCAAACCATCCAGACCCGTATGAACCTGGAAATGGCCGTCACCGATGAAATGCTGGATATCGCCATTGAGCTGAAACCTCAATTTTGTTGTCTGGTGCCGGAAAAGCGTCAGGAAGTGACCACCGAAGGCGGGCTGGACGTGGCCGGGCAGCAGGACAAAATGGCCGTGGCGGTTGAACGCCTGGCGCAGGCTGGCATTTTGGTTTCGTTGTTTATCGATGCCGATCACCGTCAGATCGACGCGGCGGTAGCCGTAGGTGCACCTTATATCGAGATCCATACCGGTGCCTATGCCGAAGCGCAGGGCGATCTGGCCGTGCAAGCCGAGCTCAAGCGTATTGCCAAAGCGGCTACCTACGCGGCCAGCAAAGGCCTGAAGGTGAATGCGGGACACGGTTTGACCTATCATAACGTGCAGCCGATCGCCGCGCTGCCAGAGATGCATGAGCTGAATATCGGCCATGCCATTATTGGCCAGGCGGTGATGAGCGGTTTACCGGCGGCGGTGGCTGACATGAAGCTGCTGATGCGGGAAGCGCGTCGCTAATGGCGGTACTGGGCTTGGGAACCGACATCGTGGAGATGGCGCGTATCGAAGCGGTGGTGGAACGCAGCGGCGATCGCCTGGCTCGCCGGGTGTTAAGCCCGGCCGAATGGGAGGTGTATCAGCAGCATCAGCAGCCGGTACGCTTCCTGGCGAAACGTTTTGCGGTCAAAGAGGCCGCCGCCAAGGCGTTCGGCACCGGCATCCGCAACGGCCTGGCGTTCAATCAGTTCGAAGTGTTCAATGATGCCCTGGGTAAACCCAATATCCGGCTGCATGAACGTGCAGCCGAGTTGGCGCAGGAGATGGGGGTCAAATCAATCCACGTTTCTTTGGCGGATGAACGCCGCTATGCCTGTGCTACGGTGATCATCGAGGGGTAATTGCCCAGAGTGGTTGCCAGGTGCCGGAGACAATCTACTCCCCTCATCCCAACCTTCTCCCACAGGGAGAAGGAGCTAGTTAGGCGTTGCCGTCTGTTACAGAAGTCAGTCTGTGGCACATTCGTTGGAAGAGCAAAGGTGAGCTCAATAACGATAAATAGCTCGATCGGCCCCCTTTGGGAGAGGGCATTGAACTCACAGACTATCGGCATGGTGCAGCACGACAAACTTGTCCCACAGCTGTTCCTGGTTCTCTACGTGCTGCGGATCGGTAATGATGGTGTTATCGATCGGGCACACCTGCTGGCAGGTTGGGGTCTCGTAATGCCCCACACATTCGGTGCAGCGGTTGGCATCGATCTGATAAATCTCATCCCCCATCGAAATCGCCTGGTTCGGGCATTCCGGCTCGCACATATCGCAGTTGATACATTTTTTGGTAATCAATAAAGCCATATCAATAAGTTACTCATTTAATCTTTTAAAATAAGCACTGGTTCGGTCAGCCGGTTTAACGGGGGTGCTTATTACTGTCAGGCAAACACCACTTTAAGACTGCCGGGTGTCCGGCGTGGCTTGCCTACCACAATTTGTACATCACGCCCTAAGCGGGTCAGGCATTCTAGCATTTTGGCTTCGCTGATGCCCCGGAACTGGCCGCGCAACAGATTAGACAGCTTGGGCTGTGTCATCCCCAGGAGCTTTGCTGCCTGCTCTTGTGTCAGACGGCGACTTTTGATGATGTCGCCAATTGTGCTGGCAAGTTGGGCTTTAACCTGCATTTCTTCAGCGCCGTCGCTGCCAATATCGGCATAAACGTTGCCGCTGCTGACTTCGATATCTTGGCTCATACTATGCCCCTCTGGCATGATTTTCTGCGGCTTTCAGTCGTTCACGGATTTTGTCCATATCTGGTTTCGGTGTGGCGATCCCGGCTGAAGACTTTTTCTGGAATGCGTGCAGAACATACACGGCATCACCAAACTTAACGGTATAGACTGCACGATAAGTATCAGTAAGAAAGTCTTCTACTACCTCTAGTACTCCTGCCCCACCAAACCCTCTTAAGGGTTTCGTCTGGGAATGCTTACCACCTGCCTGCGCCAAGTGTAGAGCATAGCCGAAAACATCCTGAACCTCTTCGGGTAATGACTGGAGGTCTTTCTTACTGCTACCAACCCAATATAGTGGCTTCATCCGCGTTATCCATGCGTCAAATTATACCTATATGGATATAATTTAACATGACCAATGGTCGATTTATACTCAGAAAGCGAAAGAAGTTGATTTGATTAGTTCATACCACGTGTCCAACCGGCTCGTGCTGGAGCAGCGCCATAAACAGCAGGTCGGTCAGGGCGAACTGCGCGGTGCTGGAAGATATTGCCGCGCTGCGGATATTGGGCTCTTGCGCAATGGTATAAAGGCAGTGATCGGCCCGTTGCTGTAGGCCATTAGGTGAGAAGCTGGTCAGTGCCAACACCTTGGCTCCGGCAATACGTGCTTCTTCGGCGGCCAGGTTGATTTCACGCCGTTCGCCGCTAAACGAGATCGCCAGCAGCAGATCCTCCCTACTCAGCGCCTTTATCGTCGCCAGTTGAACGTACATATCCGCTTCTGCCACCGCCATCACGCCAATCTTTAGCAGCTTGAACGACAGGTCTTTGGCCACTAGCCCGGAAGCCCCGATGCCGACCAAGATCACCCGCCGCGCCGCGCGCAGCATCTCCAGGGCGGTAAGCAGCCGCTGTTCACTGTTGATATCCAGGGTAGCTCGTAATGCGGCCTGCTTTTCCAGTAGCAATTTCTCACCGACGGTTTTGAGCGGATCGCTGCTGAGGATGTGATTATGGACCGTCACCACCGGTGCGACCTGCGGTTGAGCCAGCACCTCACCTAATGCCAGCTTCAGCGCTGGAAATCCCTTGTAGCCCAGTTTCTGGGCGAATTTGACCACGCTCGATTGGCTGACACCGGCCAACTGGGCCAGCTTTTGTGAGCTGAGGTGGCAGGCCTGTTCAGCGTTATCCAACAGAAAGTCCGCCAGTTTGCGATCGTTTTGTGCCAGCATTGGGTAACTCTGACGAATGCGAAGAAGGGTACTCATGATTTTTTCCTTTGAGCCAGTCAGCATTCTGCCATGCCGGTGGCAATACGGGCAGCAATCATTTTTTGCGAGCTGGCCGCCAAAACACTTGCAGCAACACTATGACCTAATGAGTTAACGCGTATTGGGCGTCGACCAATGTCGGTTGTATCTGATCTGTCTAGTGACTACGATAATAGCCGGTTGTATTTTCACCTGCATAATGGGGTCAACGATCCTGAGGAGTAACGTTTGACTGACAAACCGGTTGCACAGGCCCAGCGCGTGGTATTTTTCGATCTGGATGGCACTTTGCATCAGGAAGACATGTTTGGCAGTTTCCTGCGCTTTTTGCTACGGCATCTGCCGTTGAATCTGGTGCTGGTAGTGCCGCTGTTGCCCATTATCGGATTGGGTTTGTTGATCGGTGGGCGGGCGACACGCTGGCCCATGAGCCTGCTATTGTGGGCAATGACCTTTGGCCGTTCAGAGACCAGGCTAAAAGCGCTGGAGGCGAAATTCGTCGATTATTTTCGCCGTAAGGTCACCGCCTTTCCGGTCGTGCAGATGCGTTTGCGCCAGTACCTGGATGCCCAGGATGCTCAGGTGTGGTTGATCACTGGCTCGCCGGAACGACTGGTGGAGCAGGTTTATCGGGATTCTGCGTTCCTGCCACGGGTACGGCTGGTGGGGAGTAGCATTGTGCGTCACTACGGGGGCTGGGTGTTGCCCATGCGCTGCCTGGGCGTTCAAAAGGTGGTGCAACTGGAGCAGCGCCTGGGAGCACCATTGAAACTGTTCAGTGGCTACAGCGATAGCAAGCAGGATAACCCTTTGCTCTATTTTTGCGAACACCGCTGGCGGGTGGGTAAAGAAGGCGAGTTACAGCAGTTGGATTAAATAAGGCTCCCCCAGTCAAACGAGGGAGCCTGGCAGCGGTTACATGGCTGCTTTAAAGATGGCCACAATCTGTTCGTGGCTTGCCTGGATTGGATTGGTAAATCCGCAGGCATCGTTCAGGGCGTTAGTGGCTAACGTAGCAAAGTCTTCTTCTTTGACCTGCAGATCGCGTAAGCCAGCAGGAATTCCCACGTCTTTCGCCAGTTGGCGAATGGCGGCGATACAAGCGGCAGCCCCTTGCTCATCGCTAAGGCCTGCAACATTTACGCCCATAGCGGCGGCAATGTCTTTCAGACGCCCTGCGGCAACCTGAGTATTGAACTCTTGCACGTGCGGCAACAGCACGGCGTTGCACACGCCATGTGGCAGGTTGTAGAAGCCACCCAACTGGTGCGCCATGGCGTGCACATAACCCAATGAGGCGTTATTAAACGCCATACCGGCCAGGAACTGGGCATAGGCCATGTTCTCGCGGGCCTGCATATTTTGCCCGTCGTTGACTGCATCACGTAAAGATTCGGCAATCATGGTGGCGGCTTTCAGCGCGCAGGCATCGGTGATTGGGTTGGCGGCGCTGGAGACGTAGGCTTCGATAGCGTGGGTCAAAGCATCCATACCGGTGGCAGCGGTCAGGCCTTTTGGCATGCCAGCCATCAGGTGAGGATCGTTGACCGACAGGATCGGAGTCACGTGCTTGTCGACAATCGCCATTTTGATGTGGCGCGCTTCGTCGGTGATGATACAAAAACGCGTCATCTCCGAAGCGGTACCCGCAGTGGTGTTGATCGCAACGACCGGCAACTGTGGCTTAGCTGAGCGATCAACCCCTTCATAGTCTTTGATTTCCCCTCCGTTAGCGGCGACCAGGGCAATCCCTTTCGCACAGTCATGCGGCGAACCGCCACCCAGAGAAACGACACAGTCACAGTGATGTGCGCGCAACAGTTCCAGGCCCTGTTTTACGTTTTCCGTGGTCGGGTTGGGATGGGTGCCGTCATAGACGCAGCTTTCAATGTTCTGTGCCGCTAACAGGGCTTGCACCTGAGCGACGACGCCAATGCCGTTCAAAACCTTGTCGGTCACGATCAGTGCGTTATGCAGACCATGCTCTTTCATGGTTTTTGCCGCGTCTTCCAGACAGCCGGAACCAATCATGTTGATGGAAGGGATAAAGAATGTTGAGGCAGCCATAACCTACTCCTTATAAAGGCTTTTTGCGTGAGGTAAACATTATCGTGCTAATGCATAAGAGAATATGATCTATCACAATTTAGTTAGAAAAAATTTGCTTAATTTTACGGCTTGATTTTCCACCAGTTTATAACGGTTATCTGAAATTTTAAGAGGTGAACAAAATTTAATCATCATTAAATATGATGTTATTGATTTGTTGGTGGCGTTTGAGCGATCGACAAACGTGGCGGGTTCAAGCTTATTTGCATCAACAAGGTCGAGTGGCTGCGGCAAAAGGGACTAGTGTGTATAATGCCCGCCGCGATGCGCACGAGGATTGATGTGGTGAATGAATATAGTGATGAGTATTGGATGCGTCAGGCGTTAAGCCTGGCTCAACGTGCGCAGGAAGAAGGTGAGGTGCCGGTTGGGGCGCTGCTGGTGCTGGACAATCAGGTGATTGGCGAAGGTTGGAACCGGCCGATCGGCCGACACGATCCCACCGCTCATGCTGAAATCATGGCGCTGCGGCAGGGGGGGGCGGTCTTGCAGAATTACCGCCTGCTGAATGCCACGCTGTATGTCACGTTGGAGCCTTGCGTGATGTGCGCCGGGGCGATGGTGCACAGCCGCATCCGTCGTTTGGTATACGGAGCGGCCGATGAAAAAACCGGAGCGGTGGGGTCGCTGGTGGATATTCTGCGCCATCCGGGCATGAATCATCAGGTAGAAATCGTCTCGGGCGTGCTGGCAGAAGAGTGCGCCGCCACCCTCAGCAACTTTTTCCGCATGCGTCGCGAGCAGAAAAAAGCGCTGAAACTGGCGCAACGGGCCGGAAAAGACCCACAATAACTACATATTGAATCACTACAGGGCGAGCGCCAGCTTGGCTTCCACGGCAGGATAGCCCTTGGCCAGTTCGGCCTGTTTCATCGCTTCTACCGCTTTCTTCTCTTTTTCCAACAGATAGCCCACCAGGCTGACCTGATAACGGCGGATGTTTTCCACGTAGTTATAGGCTTCGCGGCCACGGGCATAGCCATAAGTGAGTGATGGATAGTAGCGCTTCTGGCTCAGCATCGGCAGGCGCTGTTTCACGTCGACCCAACTGTCGGGGTTGCCTTGCTGGTTTTTGGTGAGTTTACGCGCGTCCAGCATATGGCCCCAACCCATGTTATAGGCGGCCAGTGCGAACCAGATCCGCTCATCTTCCGGCACCGTATCGGGAACTTTCGCCATCAGACGCTGCAGATAGAGCGCCCCGCCTTGAATACTCTGCTCTGGATCGAGCCTGTCGGTGACGTCCAGGCCGTCTGCAGTGGCTCTGGTCAGCATCATCAGCCCACGGACACCAGTAGGGGAGGTCGCCTGAGGATTCCAGTGAGATTCCTGATAGGCGATGGCGGCCAGCAGCTTCCAGTCAATTTCGCTGGCATACTTTTCAAACAGCGGACGGAAAGTGGGCAATACCGAGTCGATGGCCGACAGGAAGGTTTTAGTATCAACGTAGTCAAAACTGCCCACGTGTCCCAGATACTTCTCCTCCAACCGTGCCAGCGTGCCGTCTTCTACCCTTTGGCTATAAAAATCCAGCAGCGCGGCGTACAGGCTATCGTCATTGCTGCGCTTCAGATACCAGGTCACTGGCTCTTCATCGGTAATGTCAAAAGCGACGGCCAGCTGTGGATGGATACGCTGCAGCAGGGCAATGGTCACGGAATCGCCGATGGTGTAATCCAGCTTGCCATCGGCCACCTGTTCCAGTAGCTCTTTTGACGTCATATCGCTCGACGCTTCCCAACTGAGATCGGGGTATTTGCTTTGTTTGAGCTGCTTTAGCGTGCTGACGTGCGCCGAACCGGAGGCCACTGCCAGCTTGCCTTTGATATCGGCAAAGGATTTTGGCCGCGTGGTACCCAACCGATAAACCAACTGCTGGGAAACGGAATAGTACGCCGGGCCGGTACTGGCGCGGCTGAGGCGGTCCCGGTTGTAGATTAGCCCGGCGGCGAGAATATCGGCATTGTCGTCATCGAGATCGTCAAACAGGTCATTGATGTTTTGGTGTGGGATCACCACCAGCTTGACCCCCAGGTAGTTGGCAAAGCTTTTGGCCAGCTCATAGTCAAGGCCACTCGGCCCCTGTGGGGTAGTGAAATAGGTTAACGGTGAGTTTAACGTGCTGACGCGCAGTTCCCCACGCGCTTTGATCGCCTCGAGTTGGCCTCCCTGTCCACCACGCCAGGCGATATTGGGCCACAGGGCTAGCGCCAGCAACAGGGCCACAACACCGATTAGAATGTAATTTATTTTCAGGCGTTTCAAATAGTTATCTCAAATAGATGCACGCTTTATATTGACCGGAATCAGGATTTTTTCATGGTTAAATCACCAGTGCCGGGGCATTTTGCGCAACATTACGCCAGCGTGCAACTTTATTGATAGGTTATGAGAATTCGGCAGCGTGAATAGCTTTTATCAATAATAGCTACGCAAACGGTTTCGTCGGCGGCGCGGATTATCTATAATGGCGCGCGTTTTCCCCCTGTTGCGCCCAATGAAGTGCTGAACCCAGTTGCTTCGAAGACGAGAGAACTTTGATTATGGAAATACTGCGTGGTTCGCCCGCTTTGTCGGCTTTTCGTATTACCAAACTACTGTCCCGCTGCCAGGATGCTCAACTTCCGATCGGTGATATCTATGCCGAGTACGTTCACTTTGCCGATGTCAGCGCACCGCTAAGCGCCGAAGAGCAGGCCAAGCTGCAGCGGTTGCTCAAGTACGGCCCTTCTCTCGCTGAACATGCTCCGCAAGGCCGCCTGCTGTTGGTGACGCCGCGTCCGGGCACCATTTCCCCGTGGTCTTCCAAAGCCACCGATATCGCCCATAACTGTGGCCTGACGCAGGTGGTTCGTCTTGAGCGCGGTCTGGCATTTTATGTCACAGCGCCGACCTTAACCGATGCCCAGTGGCAACAGCTTGCCTCCCTGCTGCACGATCGCATGATGGAAACGGTATTCAGCGAGCTGCAACAGGCGGAAACACTGTTCTCTCATCATCAGCCCGCCCCGTATCAGACGGTGGATATCCTGGCCCAGGGCCGCAGCGCGCTGGAACAGGCCAACACCAAACTGGGGTTGGCCCTGGCGCAGGACGAGATCGACTATCTGCTGGCCGCCTTTACCGAGTTGGGGCGCAACCCAACGGATATTGAGCTGTACATGTTCGCACAGGCCAACTCCGAACATTGCCGCCACAAGATTTTCAACGCCGACTGGGTCATCGACGGCGAACAGCAGCCGAAGTCGCTGTTCAAAATGATCAAGAATACCTTTGAGCAGACGCCGGACTACGTGCTTTCTGCCTATAAAGACAACGCAGCGGTGATGGAAGGTTCCCAGGTAGGGCGCTTCTTTGCCGCGCCGCAAAGCGGCCTGTATGACTATCATCAGGAAGAAGCACACATCCTGATGAAGGTGGAAACCCATAACCACCCGACGGCGATCTCGCCTTGGCCAGGAGCTGCGACCGGTTCTGGCGGTGAGATCCGCGACGAAGGCGCTACCGGCCGTGGCGCGAAGCCGAAAGCTGGCCTGGTAGGGTTCTCGGTTTCCAACCTGCGTATTCCGGGTTTCGAACAGCCTTGGGAACAGGATTTCGGCAAGCCGGATCGCATCGTCACCGCGCTGGATATCATGACCGAAGGCCCATTGGGCGGTGCGGCATTCAATAACGAGTTTGGTCGCCCGGCGCTGGTCGGTTACTTCCGTACTTATGAAGAGCGCGTCAATAGCCACAACGGCGTTGAGCTGCGTGGCTACCACAAACCGATCATGCTGGCAGGCGGCCTGGGCAACATCCGCGCCGATCATGTGCAAAAAGGTGAGATTACCGTGGGTGCCAAACTGGTGGTACTGGGTGGCCCCGCGATGAACATCGGTTTGGGCGGCGGGGCGGCTTCTTCGATGGCCTCTGGCCAGTCCGATGCCGATCTGGATTTTGCTTCGGTACAGCGTGATAACCCGGAAATGGAACGCCGCTGCCAAGAGGTGATCGATCGCTGCTGGCAGATGGGCGATAGCAACCCGATCCTGTTTATCCACGATGTGGGGGCCGGTGGCCTGTCGAACGCGATGCCGGAACTGGTTAGCGACGGTGGCCGCGGTGGCCGTTTCGAACTGCGTGACATTCTCAACGACGAGCCGGGCATGAGCCCGCTGGAAGTGTGGTGTAACGAATCTCAAGAGCGTTATGTGATGGCAGTAGCGCCTGAGCAGATGGCGACCTTTGAGGAAATCTGCCGCCGTGAGCGCGCACCTTTTGCGGTGATTGGTGAAGCGACGGAAGAACGCCATCTGACGCTCAACGATCGCCACTTTGACAATCAGCCGATCGACATGCCGTTGGATGTGCTGCTGGGCAAAACGCCAAAAATGACCCGCGACGTGAAACGTCAGCAGGCGAGCGGCGAAGCGTTGCAGCGTGCTGATATCTCCATTGCCGATGCTGTCAAGCGGGTGCTGCACTTGCCAGCCGTCGCGGAGAAAACCTTCCTGATCACCATTGGCGACCGTACCGTCACCGGCATGGTTGCGCGCGACCAGATGGTCGGCCCGTGGCAGATCCCGGTAGCCGACTGTGCGGTAACCACGGCCAGCCTGGATAGCTATTACGGGGAAGCGATGTCGATCGGTGAGCGTGCTCCCGTCGCATTGCTGGATTTTGCCGCCTCAGGCCGCCTGGCGGTAGGGGAAGCGCTGACCAACCTGGCCGCGGTGGAAATCGGTTCGCTCAAGCGGGTGAAACTTTCTGCCAACTGGATGGCCGCAGCAGGCCACCCTGGCGAAGATGCCGGCCTGTATGAAGCGGTGAAGGCGGTGGGTGAAGAACTTTGCCCTGCGCTGGGGATCACCATTCCGGTGGGCAAAGACTCGATGTCGATGAAAACTCGCTGGCAGGAAGGCAATGAACAGCGGGAAATGACGTCACCGCTGTCGCTGGTGATCACCGCATTTGCTCGCGTGGAAGATGTGCGCCACACCGTGACGCCGCAACTGCGTACCGACAGGGGTGATAGCGCACTGTTATTGATTGACCTGGGTAATGGCCACAATGCCCTGGGGGCAACGGCGTTGGCGCAGGTTTATCGCCAACTGGGCGACAAGCCAGCCGATGTTCGCAACGTGGAGCAATTGGCCGGTTTCTTCAACGCGATGCAGCAACTGGTGGCGGATCGTGCGCTGTTGGCCTATCACGACCGTTCCGACGGCGGCCTGTTGGTCACCTTGGCCGAGATGGCATTTGCCGGGCATTGCGGCGTAGAAGTCGATATTCAGGCACTGGGTTCCGACGCCTTGGCTGCCTTGTTCAACGAGGAACTGGGGGCGGTGATCCAGGTGCCTGCTGCGCAACTGGCAGCCGTACAGCAAGTCTTTGCCCAACACGGTCTGACGGATAACGTGCATCATCTTGGCCAGGCGCTGAGTGGCGATCGTTTCGTTATCACCAGCGCTGGCAAACCAGTGTACAGCGAAAGCCGCAGCACTCTGCGTACCTGGTGGGCTGAAACCACCTGGCAGATGCAGCGCCTGCGTGATAACCCGGAATGTGCCGATCAGGAGCACCAGGCCAAGCAGGACGAGCGCGATCCGGGGCTGAACGTCAAGCTGACTTTCGCTACGGACGACGACATCGCGGCACCTTATATCGCCAAGGGCGCACGCCCTAAAGTTGCGGTATTGCGTGAGCAAGGGGTTAACTCCCACGTTGAGATGGCGGCGGCGTTCCACCGTGCCGGTTTTGATGCGGTTGATGTTCACATGAGCGATCTGCTGGCAGGCCACCGCGATTTGCAAGAGTTCCACACGCTGGTGGCCTGTGGCGGCTTCTCTTATGGCGACGTGTTGGGGGCTGGTGAAGGCTGGGCGAAATCGATACTGTTCAACGAGCGCGTACGCGATGAGTTTGCCGATTTCTTCCATCGCCCGCAGACCTTGGCGCTGGGCGTTTGTAACGGTTGCCAGATGATGTCCAACCTGCGTGAACTGATCCCGGGGGCTGAACATTGGCCGCGCTTTGTGCGCAACCTGTCGGATCGTTTCGAAGCGCGCTTCAGCCTGGTGGAAGTGGCCAGTAGCCCGTCGCTGTTTATGCAGGGTATGACAGGTTCGCGCATGCCGATTGCCGTCTCTCATGGTGAAGGCCATGTAGAAGTGCGCGATGCGGCACATCTGGCGGCGTTGGAACATCACGGCCTGGTTGCGTTACGCTTTGTCGACAACCATGGTCAAGTGACCGAAGCTTACCCTGCCAACCCGAACGGCTCACCGAATGGGATTACCGCAGTGACTAGCAGCAATGGCCGCGCCACCGTAATGATGCCGCATCCAGAACGCGTGTTCCGCACCGTCAGCAACTCCTGGCATCCAGAGGAGTGGGGTGAAGACAGCCCTTGGATGCGCATGTTCCGCAACGCTCGCAAGCAACTGGGGTAATTTAACCTGAGGTTTGCGTGAAGTTTACTGAGGCGCTGCATTGGCGCCTTTTTTATTTCTTTATTTTTTAATCGGTTAGCCCGTATGTCGGTTTTTTGAGACAAAGGCCATATTGCCTGTCTCTAAAAAGAGACATTTAAATCATTGATTTTTATATGAGTTAAATCGATTGGATTTAGTTGTCGTGTTTTGGCGACGGTATGTCGGATTAATACTCAAGCTCGACTACCCAAGTAGAGCGTCGGAAGTGATGTTAAAATAAATTATCTTTAATAAACAATGTGATATAAATATTTTCATAAAGTTGGCACGGAAGGTGCATTATAACTATCAGTTGCTCATTCAACTTTTTATGATTGGCCCCGTCTAGTACGGAACAGCGCCTCATAAGCCTCCGAATGATGCCTAAGAAATGGTGCCTATCGTCCAACCAAACCGATAACAGACGCGCAAGCGACTTTATCAAGCATCGGACGACACGTGGAGTGAGGCACCGCCTAGTATCCAACTGTGATGATATGTTCATCAATCCCGGATACTTTTTGGATGCTATTCGTCCCAATCAGATGCCAGCTTAGTGCTACATCACCTGGGGACGAGGAGTAAGGGCATCCACATGTTCCTTGCGATGGGGCATCATGCCCCAGCGTCAATATACAAACCGCATTGCCTCCGTTATTTCCCTCGATACGTTCTCAAACCACATCAGTTTCCTCTTTTGGGATAACGCGTTTTTGCTTATCTGAACGCCATTAATCCGCTGCCGGGCTTTTCTCTCCCCGGATTGTCGGTTAGCATCTGGGCAGACTAGAGATAATGAGATGATTTCTTTGAAAAGATGGCGTCTATTTCCACGCTCGTTGCGCCAATTGGTCGTAATGGCGTTCCTGCTGGTGCTGTTACCGCTGCTGGTATTGGCTTATCAGGCCTACCAAAGCCTGGATCATCTCAGCGCGCAGGCGGCGGATATCAACCGTACGACGCTGGTGGATGCCCGGCGCAGTGAGGCAATGACCAGCGTGGCGCTGGAAATGGAGCGCAGCTATCGTCAGTATTGCGTACTGGTCGATCCGACCCTGGAGCGGCTGTACCAGAACCAGCGTAAACAGTATTCACAAATGCTGGATGCCCATGCCCCGATCCTGCCGGACGAACGTTACTACCAGACACTTCGTAAACTGCTGACTCAGCTAGCCACTATCAAGTGCCAGAGCAGCGGGCCGGACAAGGACGCTTCACTACTGTTAGAGTCTTTTTCACATTCCAACGCCGAAATGGTCCAGGCCACCCGTACCGTAATCTTTTCCCGTGGGCAGCAACTGCAGCAGGCGATCGCCGAGCGTGGCCAATACTTTGGTTGGCAAGCGCTGTTGCTGTTCCTGGTCAGCGTGCTGTTGGTGGTGCTGTTTACCCGCATGATTATCGGGCCCGTCAAGGCCGTTGAGCGTATGATTAACCGCCTGGGGGAAGGGCGTCCCATCGGCATGACGGCATCCTTTAAAGGCCCGCGAGAACTGCGTTCTTTGGCTCAGCGGATTGTCTGGTTGAGCGAGCGCCTGGCCTGGCTGGAATCGCAGCGCCATGAGTTCCTGCGCCATATCTCCCATGAGCTGAAAACACCGCTGGCCAGCATGCGTGAAGGCACCGAGCTGTTGGCCGATGGTGTGGCAGGCCCGCTCACCTCCGATCAGAAAGAGGTGGTGGCGATCCTCGATCAGAGCAGCCGCCATCTGCAATTGCTGATTGAGCAACTGCTGGATTACAACCGCAAACTGGCAGATGGCCCGTCGGAACATGAAAACGTCGAGCTGGAAGAACTGGTGGATATGGTGGTCGCCGCCCACAGTTTGCCGGCACGTGCCAAGATGATCCGTACGGAAGTCAAACTTGAGGCGGAAATCTGCTGGGCAGAGCCTACGCTATTAATGCGCGTACTGGATAATCTCTACTCCAATGCGGTGCACTACGGCAAGGAATCCGGTAACATTTGGATCCGCAGCCGCCAGGTCGGCCAGCGGGTACAGATTGACGTTGCCAATACCGGCAGCGCGATCCCGCAAGCGGAACGAACCATGATTTTTGAGCCTTTTTTCCAGGGGAGTCACCAGAGAAAAGGGGCCGTTAAAGGAAGCGGACTGGGGCTGAGCATTGCACAGGACTGTATTCGCCGTATGCGTGGCGAATTGACATTGGTGGATCTCGCCGATGCCGACGTCTGCTTCCGTATTGAATTGCCATTAACCGCCGAGAATGAATAAATAATGTACACAGGGTCTAATCGCGCTTATCAATCGCAGACCGAAGGTTCACCGCGTGTTTCTCTACGCGCACCGCTCGGCAAACATTCGCTTTCTTTTTTGGGCACGATCCTTTTTGCCCCGTTTCTGCTGATCGGCTGTGTCGATCGTGCCGTCAGTAGCGGCCCAGCCCAGCAGCAACAGGAAGCAATCCCGGATACCAAGGTGGTGGATTACCGCATTGCGCCTTGCGATACGCTATGGCAGCTTGACGAAAAAGAAGCCTTGGAAAACTCACTCTTTTGGCTGCGGGCGATGGACTGCGCCGATCGTATCGGCTCCACGCAGGCCAGAGCGTTAGCGAAAACCCTGCCGGGCAACAATTGGCAGGACGTGTTCAAGCAAAGCATTTTGCTGGGCAGCGCTGAGCCGAGCTCGAGTGAGCGCCGTCAGATCATCGATCGTCTGAACAGCTATCGTCTCGAGTTCCCTAACTCGCTGCGTCCATTGCTGCAACTGTGGCGTCAGCAGCAGGCGTTGCAAGTGAGCCTGTTTGACGAGCGCGCGCGTTACCAGCACCTGCAGGAAAGTTCAGACAGTCAGATCGATTCGCTGCGCCAGAACCAGATCCATCTGCAAAGCCAGTTGCAGGAGACCTCCCGCAAACTGGAGAACCTGACCGATATCGAACGCCAGCTCTCGTCACGTAAGCAAATGCAGGGGGAAATCCCGGAAAGCAGCGTGGCGCAGCCTAAAGCCGAGCCCGCAGGCAAGCCCGCCAAAGTGGCCGAGCCCGCAGAGCCAGCCCCGGTGACTGAAAGCGGTACCGCCTTGCCGGTAGAGCCGGAAGAGACCTACACGCCGCCCGCGGCTAACAAGGAGTCCCCAGCGCAATGACAGCTCGCAAACCGGCCAATTTGTTGTTGGTTGACGACGATCCCAGCCTGCTCAAGCTGTTGGGAATGCGCCTGACCAGCGAAGGTTTTCACGTTACCACGGCGGAAAGCGGCCAAGAGGCTTTGCGCCTGCTGGCCCGCGAAAAGATCGACCTGGTGATCAGCGATCTGCGGATGGATGAAATGGACGGCATGGCGCTGTTTGCCGAGATCCAGAAATACCAGCCGGGGATGCCGGTGATTATCCTGACCGCCCACGGTTCTATCCCGGACGCGGTGGCGGCGACTCAACAGGGAGTGTTCAGCTTCCTGACCAAGCCGGTCGATCGCGATGCGTTGTATAAGGCGATCGATGAAGCGCTGTCGCTGTCGTCGATCCCTGCCGGTGATGACAGCTGGCGCGAGGATTTTGTCACCCGTAGCCCAATTATGCTGCGGCTGCTTGAACAGGCCAAGATGGTTGCCCAGTCGGACGTCAGCGTGCTGATTAATGGCCAGAGTGGCACCGGCAAAGAGGTGCTGGCACAGGCTATTCATGCGGCCAGCCCACGGGCCAAGAAAGCCTTTATCGCCATCAACTGCGGCGCGTTGCCGGAGCAGTTGCTGGAATCGGAGCTGTTTGGCCATGCCAAAGGGGCGTTCACCGGTGCCGTCAGCAGCCGTGAAGGTTTGTTCCAGGCGGCAGAAGGGGGCACGCTGTTCCTGGATGAGATTGGCGATATGCCGCTCTCGCTGCAGGTAAAATTGCTACGCGTGTTGCAGGAACGCAAGGTGCGCCCACTGGGCAGCAACCGCGATCTGGATATTGACGTACGCATCATTTCCGCCACCCACCGCGATCTGCCTAAAGCGATGGTAAAAAACGAGTTCCGTGAAGATCTCTATTACCGTCTGAACGTGGTTAACCTGAAAATACCAGCGCTCAACGAGCGGGCCGAAGATATCCCGCTGTTGGCCAACCATCTGCTACGTGCTTCGGCGCTGCGCCACAAACCTTTTGTACGCAGTTTCTCCTCCGATGCCATGAAACGCCTGATGACCGCCAGCTGGCCCGGCAACGTGCGCCAGTTGGTGAACGTGATCGAGCAGTGCGTGGCATTGACTACGGCGCCGGTGATCAGTGAAGCGCTGGTTGAGCAGGCGCTGGAAGGGGAAAACACGGCGTTGCCAACCTTTGTCGAGGCGCGCAACCAGTTTGAATTACACTATCTACGTAAACTGTTGCAGATCACCAAGGGTAACGTTACCCAGGCCGCGCGCATGGCGGGCCGTAACCGTACTGAGTTCTATAAATTGTTGTCGCGCAATGAACTGGATGCCAACGATTTCAAAGAATGATGTTTTCTTTTCTGAACCTGCATGCGCAGGTTCTCAACAAAGTAGCCGGAATGATTTACACTCCGGTTTCTTTGTTGTGGCATGGCAGACCATAGAGATATGAGCAGATCACTTTCCATTGCGTTGGCCCAGCTGAATTTGCTGGTGGGCGATATTGAAGGCAACAGCGAGCGCATGTTGCAAACCGTGCAGGAGCAGCAGAAGGCGGGAGCCGATCTGGTCATGTTCAGCGAACTGGCGCTGTCCGGCTATCCGCCGGAAGACCTGCTGTACCGTGATGATTTCTACCAGCGTTGCGATACCCAGCTAAGCCGCTTGCAGCAGGCCTCCGCCGAGGTGGCGATCCTGGTCGGCCACCCGTGGCGTGAAGACGGCAAGCTGTATAACGCGCTGTCCCTGTTCTCTGAGGGGGCTTTGCAGGCTCGTTACTTCAAGCAACAGTTGCCTAACTACGGCGTATTCGATGAGAAGCGCTACTTCCATGCGGGTGATAAAAACTGCGTGGTGGAGCTGAAAGGTTACCGCCTGGGGCTGCTGATCTGCGAAGATCTGTGGTTCCCGGAACCGGTCGATGCGGCGAAAGCAGCGGGGGCAGAGATCCTGCTGTCGATCAACGCTTCCCCGTATAACCGCGAAAAGCCGTATATCCGCAAAACCCTGATGTCCGGCCACTGCCAGCGTACAGGGTTGCCGTTGGTCTATCTGAATCAGATCGGCGGGCAGGACGAACTGATTTTTGACGGCTGTTCAAAAGTCTTTGATGCCGCTGGCAATATGACTCATCGCCTGGCGGCTTTCGCCGAACAGGTGACTCTGCTTGAGTTCAAAGGCCTGGAAGTGGTGCCGATGACGGCTCCGGCTGCAGAGTTGCCACAGCTGGCGCAGGTGTATGAAGCGCTGGTGCTGGCCGTACGCGACTATGTGACCAAGAACGGTTTCAAAGGTGCGGTGCTGGGCTTGTCCGGCGGGATCGACTCGGCGCTGACCCTGGCGATCGCCGTGGATGCGTTGGGCAAAGACAAGGTTCAGGCCTTGATGATGCCGTTCCGCTATACGGCAGATATCAGCATCGCCGATGCCAAGGAAGAGGCCGAAATCCTCGGCATCGAATTTGACATCGTCTCGATTGAACCCATGTTCGACGCCTTTATGGGCCAGCTCGCCCCGATGTTTGCCGATACCGCACGGGATACCACCGAAGAAAACCTGCAGGCCCGCTGCCGTGGCGTGGTGCTGATGGCGCTGTCTAACAAACGCGGCAGCATCGTGTTAACCACGGGTAACAAAAGCGAGGTGGCTGTCGGTTATTGCACGCTGTATGGTGATATGGCTGGTGGCTTCGACGTATTGAAAGATGTGCCGAAAACCCTGGTGTTCAAGCTTTCCGAATACCGTAATACCGTCTCCTACGTGATCCCTCAACGGGTGATCGATCGTCCACCGTCTGCCGAGCTGGCGCCGGATCAGCTCGATCAGGATAGCCTGCCACCGTATGACATTCTGGATGCTATTCTGGAAGGTTATGTCGAGCGCGATAAATCGGTCGCCGATCTGGTTGCTGAGGGCTTTGAAGAAGCCGTGGTGCGCAAGGTGATCCGCCTGGTGGACATCAACGAGTACAAACGCCGTCAGGCCGCCGTCGGGCCGCGCATTACCGCCCGTAACTTTGGCAAAGACCGCCGCTATCCGATCACCTCCGGCTTTGGCCGTAAAAATTGGTAATTAAGGAATAAAAATGAAAAAAATTGACGCGATTATCAAGCCCTTCAAACTGGATGACGTGCGTGAAGCACTGGCCGAAGTAGGCATCACCGGCATGACGGTGACCGAAGTGAAAGGCTTTGGTCGCCAGAAGGGCCATACCGAGCTGTACCGTGGTGCCGAGTATATGGTCGACTTCCTGCCAAAGGTTAAAATCGAGATCGTGGTAGCTGACGATATCGTGGATACCTGTGTGGAAACCATCATGCAGACGGCGCAGACCGGTAAAATTGGCGACGGTAAAATCTTTGTCTTCGACGTGGCCCGTGTCGTGCGTATCCGTACTGGCGAGCAGGACGAAGAAGCGATTTAATCAAAGCCCTAACAGGCTCATAACCAAGGCGCGGCTTAGCTGCGCCTTGGTTGTTTTTGTGCACTCCCTCCCCCTTTGCGTTCTAAAAAAGCGAACGACATCGCGTTTTTCACACATTTCCTGATGGCTTACCGGTGAGCATCTACACTCAAACCAACTGTTTTGTTTGAGGTTGCTACCATGATGACGTTACGCCAAATCCGCCATTTTATTGCCGTAGCCGAAACCGGGTCGATCTCGGCGGCGGCGCAGGCGGTGTTTGTGTCACAGTCTTCGCTCACGCTGGCGATCCAGCAGTTGGAAACCGACATTGGCGTCCGGTTGTTCGAGCGCCACGCCAAGGGAATGAACCTGACCCACCAGGGGCACCAGTTCCTGCGCCAGTCGTACCTGATCCTGGCCACGGTGGATAATGCCAAGCGCAGCCTGCAGCTGGGCACCGAAAGCCTGAGTGGCAAACTGACCATCGGCGTCACCAGCCTGGTGGCGGGGTATTTCCTGGTGGAGCTGCTCAAGCGCTTCAAGTCTGCCTATCCCAACGTGACTATCCAGGTGATTGAGGACGAAAGGCCCTATATCGAGCATTTGCTGGTGAGCGGTGAAATCGATATCGGGGTGCTGATCCTGTCGAACATTGAAGATCGCGACGCCTTACAGACCGAAGTGCTGATGCACTCGCCGTATCGCCTGTGGCTACCGCCGCTGCACCCGCTGCTGGAGCACGAAAGCATCGGTTTGGCAGACGTGGCCAAACAGCCGCTGATCCAGCTCAACGTCGATGAAATGGACGTTCATGCCCGGCGCATCTGGGGACGCGCGGGCCTGAAGCCGGAGATCGCCATGAAAACCGCCTCCACCGAAGCGGTGCGTAGCTTGGTGGCGGCGGGCATGGGCATTGCCATCCTGCCAGATATGGCTTACCGCGCCTGGTCGTTGGAGGGCAACATGATTGAGGCGCGCAAGCTGGTGGATTTGCTGGAACCGCTGGATATCGGCCTGGCCTGGCGGCGTGGCAGTGCGCGGCCTGAATTGGTAACCCCATTCCTCACGATTGCGCGGGAGAACAGCAAAACGAACATGACCGGCCTCAAGCATTCGATTTAATCGAACGCTGCCTTCAGTATTTAGAATTTGTTGTCCGCAGTGCGCTCGCTTAGTCTGATTAAAACTAACTTATCACATTTAGTTAACGTTTTTGTCACATGAGGCAGCGCAATGGCAGAGCTACAGTTGGTTTCCGGTTTATCCTGTCGGCAATTCATTAACGGCGAGTCGCTCGAGGGTGAAGGCCATCAGGAGACCATTGTTAATCCTGCCAACGGTGAAACCCTGGTTTCCATTGCCGAGGCAACGCCAACCCAGGTGGGGCGCGCAGTTGCCGCCGCGCAGCAGGCATTTCCCCACTGGTCACGCACCACTCCCGCTTTCCGAGCAACAATCCTGCTGCGTATTGCCGATGCCATCGAACGGCAGGCAGAACATCTGGCGCGCCTTGAAGCGCTGAACTGCGGTAAACCTTTCCATCAGGCACTGAACGACGATCTGCCCGCAGCCATTGACGTATTCCGC
Source organism: Serratia sp. N21D137 (assembly GCF_047530005.1). Lineage (NCBI taxonomy): Bacteria > Pseudomonadati > Pseudomonadota > Gammaproteobacteria > Enterobacterales > Yersiniaceae > Serratia > Serratia sp. N21D137. The sequence continues at coordinate 87,628 of NZ_JBLJAJ010000012.1, read as the reverse complement.
TTCTTCGCCGGGGCCGTGCGCACCCAGCAAGGCCAGTTGGCAGGTGAATATGTTGAGGGCCATACCTCCATGATCCGGCGTGACCCGGTCGGCGTGGTGGCCTCCATCGCACCATGGAATTATCCGCTGATGATGGCGGCCTGGAAGATTGCTCCGGCGCTTGCAGCCGGCAACACCGTAGTATTCAAGCCCTCCGAACATACGCCATTGACCATTCTGGCCTTGGTGCCTGCGTTGCAGGAAATCCTGCCGCCAGGCGTGTTGAACATTGTCTACGGCGGTGGCGAAGGGGTGGGCAGCCATCTGGTTGGTCATCCGCAGGTTCGTTTAGTGTCGATTACCGGCGATATCGTTACCGGGCAAAAAATCTTGCAGGCGGCGGTCAAAAGCGTCAAGCGCACCCACCTGGAACTGGGCGGTAAAGCCCCGGTGATCGTCTGTGACGATGCCGATCTGGATGAGGTCGTCAGCAGTATCCGTACCTTCGGTTACTACAATGCCGGGCAGGATTGCACCGCTGCCTGCCGCATTTACGCCCAGGCAGGCATCTATCCGAAGCTGGTGGAAGCCTTGGGGGAAGCGGTCGCCAGCCTGCGTTTTGCCCGCAAGCGTGATGAAGATAATGAAATCGGCCCGCTGATCAGCAGCCGCCAGCGTGACCGGGTCGCCAGCTTTGTCGAACGGGCTCTCAGCCAGCCACATATCGAATTGATTACTGGTGCGGCGGCACACTCTGGCCCTGGCTTTTACTATCAGCCCACGTTATTGGCTGGCTGCCTGCAAACCGATGAAATCGTCCAGCGCGAAGTGTTTGGCCCGGTGGTCAGCGTGACGCGTTTCGACACCCTGGAGCAGGCGGTGACTTGGGCCAACGATTCCGAATACGGTCTGGCCTCCTCGGTGTGGACACAGAATATCGACCGCGCGCTGCATATCGCGGCGCATCTGCAATATGGCAGCACCTGGATCAACACCCACTTTACGCTGGCGAGCGAAATGCCTCACGGCGGCTTAAAGCGCTCGGGCTACGGCAAAGATCTCTCCAGCGATTCATTACAGGATTACAGCGTTGTCCGGCACGTGATGGCGAAGTTCAAGGCTTCCTTCTAGCCACACGGCCGATAAAAAATCGGCGGCAACCGTTCCTTGCCGCATACCAACATGCAACACAGGGGTAATTACGATGGGAAAAACACACGCAATCACCACAGTCACCGCACTCTGTATGACGATCCTTTGCGGTATGGCTCAGGCCGCCGATACGCCACAGCCGTTGGGCAAGGGGGAAGGGCGGTTGGACATCATCGCCTGGCCCGGCTACATCGAACGTGGTCAGTCTGACAAGAACTACGACTGGGTGACTCAGTTTGAGAAACAGACCGGCTGTGCGGTGAATGTGAAAACCGCCGCGACCTCGGATGAAATGGTCAGCTTGATGGCAAAAGGCGGTTACGATCTGGTGACCGCTTCTGGCGATGCCTCGCTGCGCCTGATCTACGGCAAACGCGTGCAGCCAATCAATACCGCGCTGATCCCTAACTGGCAGAATATCGACCCACGCCTGATAAACGGCCCTTGGTACAACGTGGCGGGCAAAACCTACGGTACGCCATATCAGTGGGGGCCAAACCTGCTGATGTATAACACTAAAACCTTCCCGACACCGCCAGACAGCTGGGCCGTGGTGTTCCAGCAGCAAAACCTGCCGGACGGCAAGACCAATCAGGGCCGGGTGCAGGCTTACGACGGCCCAATCTATATCGCCGATGCGGCTCTGTTCCTGAAAGCGACCCAACCCCAGCTTGGTATCACCGACCCTTACCAACTGAACGAAGAGCAGTATCAGGCGGCACTGAAACTGCTGCGCAGCCAGCACGCGCTGATCCACCGCTACTGGCATGACACCTCGGTACAGATGAGCGATTTCAAAAACGAAGGCGTGGTGGCTTCCAGCGCCTGGCCATACCAGGCCAACGCCCTGAAAGGCGAAGGCCAGCCGATCGCTACCGTATTCCCGAAAGAAGGGGTTACTGGCTGGGCGGATACCACCATGTTGCACGCCGACGCCAAGCATCCAAGCTGCGCCTACCAGTGGATGAACTGGTCGCTTGAACCGAAGGTTCAGGGTGACGTTGCGGCCTGGTTTGGCTCGTTACCGGCAGTTCCTGCCGGTTGCAAAGCCAGCACCTTACTCGGTGACAAAGGGTGTGAAACCAACGGTTTCAACCAGTTCGACAAAATTGCCTTCTGGAAAACGCCCCAGGCCGAGGGCGGCAAGTTCGTCCCTTATAGCCGCTGGACCCAGGACTACATCGCCATCATGGGCGGTAGATAACCCTTATAGCTCTCACCTGCGAGCGCCAGACGGCTCCCCTGTGGGGGACCGTTCGAGTTTGCTGAGATGACCTTTTTACTTCCAAAAGGGCAGGGACAAACAGCTCCCTCTCCCTTTGGGAGAGGGTTGGGGTGAGGGGCAACATTTTGGAGCGTACATCATGACCATTGCTGTGCAATTTATCGATGTCTCGCGCATTTTCGGCGATGTTCGCGCCGTAGATCGGGTTTCTGTTGAAATACAGGACGGCGAGTTTTTCTCCATGCTTGGGCCTTCAGGCTCGGGTAAAACCACCTGCCTGCGGCTGATCGCTGGCTTTGAGCAACTTAGCTCCGGCTCCATCCGTATTCATGGGCAAGAGGCGAGCAATCTGCCGCCTTACCAGCGCGATGTGAACACCGTGTTCCAGGACTATGCGCTGTTCCCACACATGTCGGTGCTGGAGAACGTGGCCTATGGCCTGATGGTGAAAGGCGTTGCCAAGCGTGAACGGTTGGCGCGGGCGAATCAGGCATTGGAAAGCGTGGCGTTGGGGTTTGCTGCCGAACGTAAACCGGCGCACCTTTCCGGTGGCCAACGTCAGCGCGTGGCTCTGGCTCGTGCATTGGTCAATCGCCCACGCGTGCTGCTGCTGGACGAACCGCTTGGAGCGTTGGACCTGAAATTGCGTGAACAGATGCAAGGGGAGTTGAAGAAGCTGCAACGCCAGCTGGGCATCACCTTTATCTTCGTCACGCACGATCAAAGCGAAGCCCTATCAATGTCCGATCGGGTGGCGGTGTTCAACAACGGCCGTATTGAGCAGGTAGACGCGCCACGTGAACTGTATATGCGGCCAAGAACGCCGTTTGTTGCCGAGTTTGTCGGCACGTCCAACGTAGTACGCAGCGAGCTGGCGGAGCGGTTGCTGGGGCAATCGGCCACCTTCTCGATCCGTCCGGAGCATATTCGCCTGCTGGATCAAGGCGGTGCAACGCAAGGGGAAGTTCAGGTTCAGGGCACTTTGCAGGATATTCATTACCAAGGGGCGGCGACACGCTATGAAATCGCCCTGAGCAGCGGTGAGAAACTGCTGGTCAGCCAGGCTAACCCGCAGTGGCAGGCCGTGGCACAACAGCGCCTGATCGGTCAGCCGGTCACCGCCTGTTGGGCCAGAGAGGCAATGGTACCGCTGCTGGAGGAGAGGTGAGATGGACATGAGCATCGAGCAGCCGGCAGCGCCCGGCGGTAAAATTCGCGCGATTTCCACCTACCTATACCGCAAGCCAACGCTGTATCTGCTGCTGTTGCTGGTGCCACCGCTGCTGTGGTTTGGGGCGGTGTATCTGGGCTCGCTGCTGACCCTGCTGTGGCAAGGTTTTTACACCTTCGACGATTTCACCATGACGGTGACGCCGGATCTGACCTTCGCCAACCTGAGCGCGCTGTTCAACCCGGCCAACTATGACATCATCGTCCGTACGCTGACCATGGCGGTGGTCGTTTCGCTGGCCAGTGCGGTGTTGGCATTCCCCATCGCCTATTACATGGCCCGATACACCAGTGGCAGGGTAAAAGCGTTCTTTTACATCGCCGTGATGATGCCGATGTGGGCCAGCTACATCGTTAAAGCCTATGCCTGGACGCTGCTGCTGGCGAAAGACGGCGTGGCGCAGTGGTTCCTGCAACATATGGGGCTGGAGCCGGTATTGGCGAGCATTCTGAGCATTCCCGGCGTAGGGGGGAATACGCTATCGACCTCCGGTCTTGGGCGCTTCCTGGTGTTTGTCTATATTTGGCTGCCGTTCATGATCTTACCGATCCAGGCGGCGTTAGAGCGCTTGCCGCCTTCGCTACTGCACGCTTCTGCGGATCTGGGCGCGCGCCCGTCCCAAACGTTCCGCTATGTGATCCTGCCGCTGGCGGTACCGGGTATCGCAGCCGGTTCCATCTTCACTTTTTCACTGACGCTGGGTGACTTTATCGTGCCGCAGCTGGTGGGGCCGCCGGGCTACTTTATCGGCAGCATGGTGTATGCCCAACAGGGGGCAATCGGCAATATGCCGATGGCGGCCGCCTTTACGCTGGTGCCGATCGTTCTGATCGCCATTTATCTCTCGATTGTGAAACGCCTGGGGGCCTTCGATGCACTCTGAACGCGCGCCGTTAGGGCTGAAACTGGCCGCCTGGGGTGGCCTGATCTTCCTGCACTTCCCGATAGTGATTATTGCCATGTACGCCTTCAATACCGAAGACGCGGCATTCAGCTTCCCACCGCAGGGCTTTACCCTGCATTGGTTCAGCGTGGCGGCGGGGCGGCAGGACATTATTGATGCGGTACTGCTTTCGGTACAGATCGCCTGCCTGGCCACGGCGATTGCGCTGGTGCTTGGCACGCTGGCCGCAGCGGCGCTGTATCGCCGGGATTTCTTCGGCAAGGACAGCATTTCTCTGCTGCTGCTGTTACCTATTGCCTTGCCGGGGATCGTCACCGGTCTAGCATTGCTAGCGGCCTTCAAGGCGCTGAACATCGAACCGGGGATCATGACGATCGTCATCGGCCATGCCACCTTCTGCGTGGTGATCGTGTTCAACAACGTGATCGCCCGCTTCCGCCGTACCTCACACAGCCTGATCGAAGCCTCGATGGATTTGGGGGCTGATGGCTGGCAGACCTTCCGTTACGTGATCTTGCCGAATCTGGGCTCGGCACTGTTGGCGGGGGGGATGCTGGCGTTTGCCCTGTCATTCGACGAAATCATCGTGACCACCTTCACCGCTGGGCACGAACGTACGCTGCCGCTGTGGCTGCTGAACCAGTTGGGCCGCCCACGTGATGTGCCGATCACCAACGTGGTCGCGCTGTCGGTGATGGTATTGACGATGTTCCCGATCCTGGGCGCGTACTACCTGACCAAAGGCGGAGAAAGCGTCGCAGGCAGCGGTAAATAGCACCTCAATTCCTAAATAGCTTATGCCAATATTTCAAAGGATAACCCTATGCAAAGCCAACTGCTGATTAATGGTCAACTGGTTACCGGCCAGGGCGAAAAGTTGCCGGTCTACAACCCGGCAACGGGAGAAGTGATTGTTCAAGTGGCCGAGGCCAGCGCACGGCAGGTTGAAGAAGCCGTGCAGGCCGCCGATGCGGCGTTTGAACAGTGGGGGCAAACCACCCCGAAAGAGCGTGCCGAACACTTACTGGCGCTAGCGGACGTGATTGACCAGCATGCGGAAACCTTCGCCAAACTGGAGTCTCTCAACTGCGGCAAGCCTTATCACTGTGCGCTGAATGACGAACTGCCTGCGGTGGCCGATGTCTTCCGCTTCTTTGCCGGTGCCAGCCGTTGCCTGAGTGGCATGGCGGCCGGTGAATATCTGGCGGGGCACACTTCGATGATCCGCCGCGATCCGTTGGGCGTGGTGGCTTCGATTGCTCCCTGGAATTACCCACTGATGATGGCCGCCTGGAAGTTGGCACCCGCGTTGGCGGCAGGGAACTGCGTGGTGATCAAACCTTCTGAACAGACGCCGTTAACCACTTTCAAGCTGGCCGAACTGGCCGCTGGCGTGTTCCCGCCGGGCGTACTCAACGTGCTGTTTGGCCGTGGTGCCAGCGTGGGCGATGTGCTGACCGGACATGACAAGGTGCGCATGGTGTCTCTTACCGGCTCTATTGCTACCGGTGAGCATATCATTGCCCATACCGCTCCTGGGATTAAACGCACCCATATGGAGCTGGGCGGCAAAGCGCCGGTAATCGTCTTCGATGATGCCGATATCCAGCAGGTCGTTGACGGCATCCGCACCTTCGGTTTTTACAATGCCGGGCAGGATTGCACCGCCGCCTGTCGGATCTATGCGCAAAAAGGCATTTACCCACAGCTGGTGAAAGCGCTGGGTGAAGCGGTGGCCAGCTTGAAGATCGGGCCACCGGAAGACAGCAGTACCGAATTAGGGCCGTTGATCACTTCCCAGCATCTGGAGCGGGTGATTGGCTTTGTTGAGCGGGCCAAAGCACTGCCTCATATCCAGGTGGTCACCGGGGGCGAAAAAGTCGCTGGCCCTGGCTTCTATTTCCAACCAACGCTGTTGGCAGGCGCGCGCCAGGAAGATGAGATTGTCCAGCGTGAAGTGTTTGGCCCAGTAGTGACGGTGACGGAATTCGACGACGAGGTGCAGGTACTGGCCTGGGCCAACGCCTCCAATTACGGTCTTGCTTCCTCTTTGTGGACGCGTGACGTAGGGCGTGCCCATCGCCTGAGTGCGCGTTTGCAGTATGGCTGCACCTGGGTGAACACCCACTTTATGCTGGTGAGCGAAATGCCGCACGGCGGGCAGAAGCTGTCGGGCTATGGCAAAGACATGTCGATGTACGGGCTGGAGGATTACACCACCATTCGCCACGTGATGTTCAAACACTAATCTGCTTGATCTGGCAAGATTTATAAGCACAATAGCGCGGCTCTCAGGCTGGTTTCGGCTGGCCTGATAATAATAAAGAATAAAAGGACGCTTTTATGGCTATCACCCGTCGCGATTTTCTTAATGGGGTGGCGATTACCATCGCTGCCGGGCTAACGCCGATGCAGATCCTGCGCGCATCGCCGCAAGCCGCCCATCAAACTCTGTACTACCCACCCGCGTTAACTGGTCTGCGTGGCAATCACCCAGGCTCATTCGAACATGCCCACCAACTGGGGCGTGATGGCAAAACCTTTGATTTTGGCAACCTGCCGATCGAGGAAGAATTCGATCTGGTGGTCGTTGGCGCTGGCATCAGCGGCCTGGCGGCGGCCTGTTTCTGGCAGCAAATGAAGGGCAAACAGCAACGTATTTTGCTGATTGATAACCATGATGACTTTGGCGGCCACGCCAAGCGTAACGAATTCAGCAGCGAGAACGGCACCCTCCTCGGTTACGGGGGCAGCGAATCATTACAGTCGCCACGTTCCAACTTCAGTCCGGTCGCCATGGGGTTGCTGAAAAATCTGGGCGTTAACCTGGACGGTATGGAAAAGGCCTTCGATACCACTTTCTATCCGGACCTCAATCTCAGCCGTGGCGTCTACTTTGATCGCCAGAACTTTGGCGTTGATAAGGTAGTGAGTGGCGATCCGGGCCGCGTGGTGGCGGATGATATTCCGCGTGATCGCCTCAATGGTCGCTCTTATGAAGATTTTATCAACGACTTCCCGTTGCCGCAGGCCGATCGCCAGGCCTTGATTGCGTTGCACACCGTCGAAAAAGACTACCTGCCGGGCCTGAGCCAGGAAGAGAAGGTGGCCTGGTTGGACAAGCACAGCTATAGCCAGTTCCTGCGCGAGAAAGTAGGGCTGAGCGAAATGGCGATCCGCTATTTCCAGCAAACCACCAACGATTTTCAGGCCGTCGGCATTGATGCGACCTCTTGCAGCGATGCCCGCATCTGTGATCTGCCAGGCTTGAACGGTATGAACCTGCCGCCGCTGGGTGAGGAATCGCAGGCCGATCTTGACGATCCCTATGTATTCCACTTCCCGGATGGCAACGCTACGCTGGCTCGCCTGATGGTGCGTCATTTGATCCCGGCGGTAGCACCGGGTGGCAAAGATATGAACGACGTCATCCTGGCAAAGTTTGATTACAGCCAGCTGGATCGCCCCGAGTCGCCGGTGAAACTACGCTTGAACAGCACCGGGCTGCACGTGGCCAACGTGGGTGATAAGGCCGAGGTGACCTATATCAACGGCGAGAAGATGGTCAAAGTACGTGCCGGGCAAGTGGTGATGGCCGGTTACAATATGATGATCCCTTATCTGATCCCGGAAATGCCTCACGAGCAGCAAGAGGCGCTGAAGCAGAACGTCAAATCGCCGTTGGTGTACAGCAAGGTGGTGATCCGCAACTGGCAGCCGTTTATCAAACTGGGGGTGCATGAAGTGTATGCCCCGACCGCGCCTTATAGCCGGGTGAAATTGGACTACCCGGTAAGCATGGGGGGATATCAGCACCCACGCGATCCAAACCAGCCTATCGGGCTGCATATGGTGTATGTGCCGACATTGCCCGGCAGCGGCCTTAGCCCGCGTGAACAGTCGCGCAAAGGGCGAGCGTTGTTGCTAGGAACCCCGTTTGAGGTACACGAGCAGATGATCCGTGAGCAGCTGCAGGGCATGTTAGGTGCTGCCGGATTTGATCATCAGCGGGATATTCAGGCGATCACCGTCAACCGCTGGTCGCACGGTTACTCCTATTTCCTCAACGGCATGTTCGATGATGAAGATGAGTCCCAAAAGGTCATCGAAACCGCGCGGCAACCGATCGGCAAGATCGTCATTGCCAATTCCGATTCCGACTGGAGCCCGTATGCCAACTCGGCGATCGATCAGGCTTGGCGAGCCGTGAATGAACTGGCCTACGGCAAGGTTACTGCCAAGGAGGGGGTATGACATTACGTCCGTGGTATCTGATGCTGTTGCTGGCTGGTGGTTCGGCTCACGCCATGTCCGCCGGGGAATACGTGGCCAAGGCAGGGGACTGTACGGCTTGCCATACCGCTCCGGGTGGTAAGGAACTGGCGGGCGGGATGAAGTTCCCAACGCCGGTAGGGGATATCTATGCCACCAATATCACGCCGGATAAACAGCAAGGTATTGGCAGCTACAGCTTTGCAGAGTTCAACCGTGCCATGCGGCAGGGCGTGGCCAAAGATGGGCATCGTCTGTATCCCGCCATGCCTTATACCTCCTACGCCAAAATGAGCCAGCAGGACATGCGCGCTCTGTATGACTACCTGATGCACGAAGTCCCGGCGCAAGACACTGCCAACCGGGAAAGCGATATCAGCTGGCCGCTGTCCATGCGTTGGCCGTTAGCGGTATGGAATACGCTGTTCCATGAAGACCAAACCTATCAGCAAGACAGTAAGCAAAGCGTCCAGTGGAACCGCGGCGCCTATCTGGTGCAGGGGCTGGGCCACTGTGGCAGTTGCCATACTCCGCGCGGCTGGGCGATGCAGGAAAAAGGGCTGGATAACCAATCCCCTGAGTTCCTGAGCGGCGCAGAGTTGGATGGTTGGTATGCCCCGAGCCTGCGTGGGTTGAAGCCGGATGATGTGGTTGCGCTGCTGAAAAGCGGCCGTAGCCAACATGCGGCAGTGGCCGGGCCGATGAGCGACGTCGTGGCGCACAGCACGCAATACCTCAGCGATGACGACTTAAAGGCTATCGCGCAGTATGTACACAGCCTGGAGATAGAGGCACCGAAACCTGTAGCAACCATGGCGGCATCAAGCGCGAGCATGGCTTCTGGCGGGCAGATCTATGCGATGTACTGCTCAACTTGCCATGGCAATCAGGGGGAGGGGAGCGACAACGTCATACCTGCTCTGGCGGGTAATCTGTCGGTGACGGCGGATAATCCGCTGACCGCCTTGCGCGTGGTGCTGGAGGGGGCGCATACGCCCGTCACCCAACATGCACCATCGATCGTTATGCCGGGCTATGGCTGGGTGCTCAACGATCAGAAGGCTGCCGATCTGATGAGCTATCTGCGCGGGAGCTGGGGGAACCAGGCTGCGCCGGTGACGGCGGAACAGGTACGAGATGCGTGGACGCGGACCCAATAACAGGGTGTTGCGGTGTGTTACTCTGTGCTTGATTTATAGGGTTCGAACATGTTCGAACCCTATAACTTCAGCCACTCTCATCGAATGCCACCTCCAGATTGTCGAAGCGCCGTATATCGTACCCAGGCAACCCCCACCGTACACACCAAATTAATATCATGTCTGCGATAAACGCTACCGCCAGATTGCCGTTGAGGGTTACCAGGTAGCTATTCATATTGCTCAGGTCGATATTTTTACGGTATCGACCTGAGCCAGTATTATTTAATGAGAAAGCTAAAAATAATGCCGGGAGTGTTTTAATGTTCTCTTCTGGTTTTTATTTTGGAGAATCAATTTAATTGAAGGGTAGTTTGCCTCCTTCCTTCATAAAATATTCCAAGCATTTTGTGAATATATGTCTTTCTTTGGTTTTTATAATGTCAATCACTTCGACATTTATGACCATTCCTTTTTTGTTATATTCATTCTTTTGCATTACTAAAACAAAGTCTCCGTTAGGAGTTCCTACTGGCTCATACCTGGAGTCAAAGCTTAGCCTCATCAACTTACTATAACCACTAATTAACACTGAGGAATAAAAGTAATCAATGTACTTATCTACAGGGTCTATGTTGAAAAAATTATTAATGCTAATGGCCCATCCTGTAGGAACCCTGATCGGCTGAAGGTCAATATTCTCTTTCATCACTACTTGGCTCCTAGGATATATTTACTAACTTGGCATTAAGTTGTAAGGAAACGATGAATAACTGGAACGACTGTGTTGGTCAGCTCGAATATAACCCAATCCATTAGTTTTCCAGTATTATATCCGACACCCTGATTGGTTTTTTTATAAAACACAAACCTAGTTCTGTCACTCTTGGGATATAACAATGAAGCCCGGATGGTTATATAAATACTCTTTCCGGGGTTTTAATTATCAACCTTCCTCTACACATTTATCAGTAATAAAAGAGCTTACATTTAATTGAACAAAAACATTCTTAATGAACTTATATCGACTCAGTTTTTCAGTGTTTTTCCCATTGAAAATTGATATATTTATCAATGATATAAACTTCTTATTGTCTTCATATAACCTTTCTTGAGAACTCGCAATGTAATTGTCGGTAATGGTTAATTTATCTGCATAGAGACCAGAGTAATTAAAGTAAACTCCAAAATAGGAACTATCATGCTCTGCACATGTGATATCCCTTTTTTTTCAAGCAGTTCCTTTAGTTCTTCTTTTATTTTATCACTTCCGCATTTTAAATAATATGATTTTTTCATTCGTTATCCACTATGTTTACCAAGTATTCCTTTTACTTTGATAACGATGATGTTGATAGCGCAGTCCGCTATCAACATCATGGCGCGATCCCTAAAAACGCAACGATTACGGAAAATAATATATATCTTAGGTTAATGTAAAAGGCGACTTTTAAAATCGCCATTTTTATTAAACATCACTAATTCATTGTTAAATCAATAATTAGGTTATCTACCCATATGTCAAAATTGTTTTTTGACATCATAAAGAAAGCATGTAAAAGATCATTGGGTTCACATGAAACCACATGATCTTTAGTTATCCCTTTCTCAGCAAAAAATGTCAAAAAAATCTTAACATTAGATAAATCATTAATTATTGCAAAATTTTTAATTTCACAAGCAAAATCAATAATTACCTTTGGCGGATTATCGAAGTCAACCCAATCCTCAAACTCGCCAGAAAATTCTTTATTTACGAACTCAATGAAATATTCACTTTTTCCACTTTGAAAATATGTTTTTTTTACTTGCCTTATATCTTTATCAAGTAATACTTCAAACCCTATTTTTTCAAAGTTTGATAAACCAAGCAAACCTTGCTTGCTTTCTTTATAATACTCAAATGAAATCATTTGAGTGCAATCAAAGTTTTCAATAGTAATCATTGGGCATACTTCCCATTATAGACGTGAAGATATAGTTGTTTAATATCCTTGTTTGTCGGTAAGGTTACACCACCATTACTCGTTTTTGAACCTTGCGAACCATATATGGAGCCATCTTTAGGCGATACATTTCTAATAGGCTGATGGACATGAGGACTTATTCCCCCGTGAGAGTCAAGACCATAGCGCTTAAATTGACCACCAACATTCCCATTGTTGTTATTAAACCCTGGAGACTTTGTATATAACCCAGTTTCTCTATCTTGTGATACATGATTTTTCATAAAGCCTTCACGAGTTCTATCTCCTGGTTGAGGTGGTAAACCTCCCATATTTGACAATTCCCTAGCAGCCTTACTTGACTCAATATTATCAAGAACACGTTGTTTCATTGGGCTACTAGCCATCAAGTCATCGCAAGGCACTCCAGCCAACCCCAGCGGATCCACCCACCCGGTAGGGTTAGGTACATATTGCGTCTGGTTCAGCCCACCGGCCAGCCCAATAGGGTCAGGGGTGATAAACCTTGCGGTCTCCGGCGAGTAATAGCGATACCGGTTATAGTGCAACCCGCTTTCAGCATCGAAGTACTGCCCCTGAAAACGCAGTGGTTGCGGCACAGATTCAACGAACGCTACCGCCAGATTGCCGTAGGCGCGGTACGCCGCGCTCCAGGCAATCTGTCCTTTGCCATTGACCAGTTCCTGCGGGGTACCAAGGTGGTCATTCAGGTAGTAGTAAATCTCCGACTTGCGTCCTTTGCCCAGTAACTGCGCCAACGGCACAAAGCTGCCGGGGCTGTACAGGTAACTTTTATAGGTCGCCAGGTGCGCCGGTTTTGGGTCATCCGCTGTGAAGATATTATCATCGTCGGCGCATTCTGCCACCATCCGCTCACCCTGCCAGAAGAACCGGGTTATGGCATCAGGCCGTTGGGCTAGCAGGTCCTGTTTTTGGATGCGTCGACCAAAGGCATCATAGGTATAGGCAAAATGGGTTTTCTGCCCCTGGCGTTGTTCAATAAATTCCACCAGCCGATGCTGGCAGTCATAACGGAACTCCCGCACCCACAGTGGCTTGGTGCTGCGCACTTCACGTATCAGGTTGCCAAACTCGTCATACTCGAACCGCACATCGCCTTTCTGCTTCAGCAGGTTGCCACGCACTTGTGTTCCACGGGAGGCAGCATCGTTCCCCAATACGTTACCCGCTGCATCGTGCGTAAACTGTTCACTGATACCCCTCCAGCGCAGCGCCTGCGGCAAGGCTTCGGGGTAGGCTATCGGGTGGTGCAGCGCTTCGGTCAGGCGATGTTGCTTATCGTAGCGGTATTCCCGGTTGCCTTTGTGCGGGTCGAGGATCTGTGTCAGGTTACCTGCCGGGTCGTACTCGTAGCGGCGCTGCATCACCGGCGTCACGTCTGGGGCGTCACCCTCCATTTCTGCCTGGACCACGGCGGTAGCCCGTTGATGGCGCAAGCGTTGCTGCGCGTCATAATCAAACTCGCTGACTACCTCACCGGTAATGCGTCGGGTTTCCCGCTCGCCGCGATACTGGTGTTCACTGAGTATGCGGCCATTCAGGTCAATGCGTGAGACTTGCCCCTGTTGGTAGTGGTAAGCCAGCAGGTTGCCATCGGGCAGGCGTTGGCGTGTCAGGTTGCCCGCGCTGTCATAGCCGTAAAACAGGCTGGCAAAGCCCTGATATTCCTCCGTCAGTCGACCAACCTCATCATAGCCGTACGCCAATGGCCAATGCCCATCATCCACCAGGCGCAGGCGGTTAAAGGTGTCGTAGGCGTAACTGACTTCCTTGCCGTCCGGCAACACTTTGCGAACCAGCCTACCGGCAGCATCCCGCTCGTAGCGAGTCACCAGCGCGGTCTGTTCACTCTGGCTGGTGCCGTACTCGGTGCGTTGGGTCAGATGCCCGTTAAGGTCGTAGTTATAGAGGAAGTGGCGTCCGTCAACGGTGTGCTCTTCACTCACCAACCCGTTGGGGTGATAGGCCAGCCGATGATGTTCGCCATTCTGGTTGATGATGTCGCTGACGAAGTTCTTCGGGTTGTCATAGCGGTATTCCACCTGGCTGAGGTCAGGGTAAATGACCCGGCTCACCAGATGGGAGTTTGGATGGTATTCGTATTGGGTGGTCAGCCCCTTTTCATCACGCTCGCTGGTCACCTTGCCGTAGGCGTTGTAGCGGTAGTGGCGCGCTGTGCCGTCAGGCGCGTGAATAGCCTCCAGCCGGTTGGCGGCATTCCAGGTATAACGGGTGCCGTTGATCCCGGCCTCGTCCAGTGGGCTGTCGCTGTGCCGGATCACTTGCCCCAGCAGGTTGTAACGATAATAGTGGGTCAGCCCGTTGCGCTGATGGTGTTCCAGCACCTGGCCAAAGGCATCGCGGACAAAGTGCTCGCGGCTGCCATCCGGGTATTGCACCTCGTTGAGTGCCCCTTGCTCAGACCACAGGTAGTGGCAGGTATTGCCCAACGCATCGGTTTCTTCCGTCAGGTTGCCCTGCGTGTCGTAGCGATACCGTTCACGGATTTTGTCCTCCTGATCGAGGCTCCAGGTGGTTTTCTCTACGACCCGGCCACGCGAATAACGGTATTGGGTCTCTTGTCCGTCAGGAGTGCGCACCCAGGTGCACTGCAGTTCACCGTTATAGCCATATTCGGTGCGGTTGCCCAACGGATCGGTTTCACTCAGCAGCTCACTGCGTTCACCGTATTCATTGAGGTGGGTCGCGCCGTCCGGGTCGACCTTCTTTATCAGGCGACGAAAGCGGGTGTCATGTTGCCAGGTCTCCCGTGAACCGTCCTGATGAACCAGGGTGACGGCCCCGGGTTGTTCATCCCACAGAAAACGCTGGTCAAAGTTAGGCAGGTTGCTCCAGTGGCGCACCGCACGAGCTTGTTTGCCTTCCCCTTGCCATTCCCAATAAAACTCAGCCCCGCCGGCCAACTGCCGCAGGCTGAATACATAATCATCACGATACTGATAGCGCTCGGCTTCCCCGGCCGCATTGATAGCGGCACTCAGTTGCCCCCGCTCATCGTACTCATAGGTCATCAGCGGGTGGAGAGCCTCTTCCCGGCCCGATTCAGGGGTCAGGCTCAGCTGCGTCAGGCGCCAGCCTTGAGGGAATTCCTGATAGCTGAACTGCAAGGCAGCACCAGCCGGATGTTCCAGCCGAACAGGTAAGCCATCGTGATAGTGCAGGGTCAACCGCAACTGGCGGTGTGAAAGGCCGGTGATGCGCCCGGTCGTTTGCCCCGTAACCCGATGCACATGCAACACCCAGCCTTCCATGCTACCGGCCATCAGGCAGTAGCTGTCAGGTTCCTCGTCCAGATAGGCGGCGGCCCCGGCTACATAATTAAGCCCACTTGGGGAAACTTCGGTAGGTAACGGCAGAATGGTGGTGAGGGTTTGATGATCGGTCCAGTGCAGTTCATCACCGATAAACTCGACGGTATGCTGCAGGCTATGGCTCCAGCCAAAACCAAACACCGACGTGCGTTCGACCGCGGTGGTGCGGTACTGACGCTGGAAGATAAAGGGCGTCAGGCCAATCAGTTGCCCATCGTCCAGAGTAAGCAACTCTTCGCCGTTGATCAGTGAAACCGGGCAGCCGGTGCCGGGGGTGCACTGCGAGTTCACCGTGGGCTGGTCAGCCGCATTTGTCGCGGGGTTGTTTTTCACCGTGCCTGAGTTATCCACCAGACCAGTATGGTTTGACGAACCCAGCTGGTTTTTCCGATCCTGTTTCAACTTGGCATTGGCCTGGCGCTTGAGGTTCAGTTGGCGGGTCTTCTCAAAGAACCGTTTGACCAGTTCCAGGGTGGCAAACAGAATCGTCTTCAGCCCCTGCCAGACAGACTGCAATGCGTTGCCCAGTTTCTTGAGCAATCTGCCTACCTTATAGATCAGGAACGCCACGCCCAACCCGGCGGTCACCAGGGTCAGCAGCGCCCCGAAGACAATGCCGACCAACGCATCGCTGATAATGGACCCCCCTATTTTTACCATCGGTTCCAGTAGTGCACCCCAGGGGTACATACGCACTTGCAGTTCTACCGAACGCATAAACAGGTACAGCGCAGCTTCATCATTGAACAGCGCCAACAGCTCGCGGGCCATCTGCTTGCTGCCTTCCAGCAGGGACTTCAGCTTCTGTTCATCTACCTGGGTGATCAGATCTTTATACTTACCCGCTTCCGCATAGATTTTCTGCCCGTACTTTGCGGGGTCGGTGATCACGTCGTAGGCCAGTTTCACGTCGTCCCACAGCCCAAACATGCCGTCGTACAGCCCAGCGCCCAGCGCGGTCAACAGGCCGGCATTGATTGGGCTCAGCTGCCACTGCGGCCTGTAGGTCTGCCATTGCGTTGACAAGGTGTCGTACATCTCCAGCATCAGGCCGTCATAGGCTTGCAGCATCTGGTCATTGTGCTGCTCCAGCTGGGGATCGGTGGCTTTAACGTAATATTTCTTGCCCGCAGTCAGACCAGGGAAACGCGCTATGCCTTGCTCATCGGTCTGCTGGGTAGCCACCTTCGAGTCAAAACCAAAACTGACATCCTCATAGATCTCAATGGTCACATCGGGGATGGGCAGTTCAAGTGTGGACTCATAGGCGAGGGCCACCTTGATCTCGCCACTCTTCGGGCAGGTCACTACGCTACTCTCAAAGCTGCGATCGTTTTCCGAGACCACGGTCTTGCTGTCGTTGAGCCGCAGGGTTTTTTCCATCTCCAGCGTCGGCCCACCTAAGCGCCCGGAAATGCTGCTGGCCGTGGCCCACTCCTTGACGATCTGCCGATACTCTTGGGTGATCAGGGTCTTGTTTTTGAAGCCCAGCAAGGCATTGTCAATACTCGCAATATATTCGGTCGTCATAGTCCATTACTCACGGTCGAAAAGAGGAAACGTTGAAGGTGATCACCTCGAACGGATTGGTACGGCGGCTCAGCGCATCTACCAGGGCCTGGGACAACCGGGCGGTTCGCTTCTTCGGATCTGGCGTCTGTTGCCAGACCTGTGGGTAAAGCCGCAGCGCTATCTGGCGCAAAACCGGTTCTGGCACGGCTTGATAGAGTTCAAACTCATTCTCGCGCAGCCAGGTCAGCTGGTTGGCGATCAGCGGCTCCGGATCTTCATCCAGCAGAGCATCCACCATCCCTTGGGGCACCTGCCACCAGGGGCTGATCTGGGCCTGCGCAGAAGGATCTACCGGGCAGGTAAAACCCTCGCCGTTCACCCAGTAATCGGAGAATACCGGCAGGATAGAGCGCCACTCATTGCCAAAGTAGCGCAGGTAAGCTGGCAGATAGCGCCCATCCCAATAGCGGAAAAACACCGCTTTGCCGCTGGGCATGATCACCTGCGTCAAACCGGCAAGGTGGGCCGCCAGGGCAGCCTGCGGCAACGGCGAACGTGCCAGCCAGCCCCAGTTGCGTAAAGGGGTTTCTGCCACCCAGCGTAAGAATGGGCTGCCTTCGTTTAGTTGCACCAGTACCGGCATCACTTCAAACCAGTTGGCATAGGGCGTATTGGCGTAAAGCCCGTGCGGCGTGCGGCTGCCGTCCTCACGGTAATAGGCCTTGATGCCTTGCGCACCATGGGTATTGGCCAGGATGGCATACAACGGTGTACCCGCCGTGTTTCTTACCCAGTCCTGTACGGTCTGTTGCATCTCTGTACCTCCTTGAAGATGACGCAAATAGTGAGTCCACTGATGCGATCAACGTACACTTTCCATAATTAACAACGTGAATGAACAGCTATGGTTGCCAAAAAAGGTATTAGCCTGACGGGAGTATGGCGAGAGTGGCGGATCAGATTACTGGCGAAAATACAGCGGGATGCTGAAAGCTGGATCATCCTTGCGCTCCATGCAAAGTCCTTATCAATGGGGCGTAGATTTACCACAATGTCGGTTTAAAAACGATAGTGGAAAGGGGAATAACATTAAGGAAATTGTAGGTTTTAGATTGAGGTCAAATCCGTTGATAATTTTCGCGGGTACCGTTTCTTAGGCACCCGCACTTATCGCGCAAAGTAATCAATAACATTCGCACCTGATAATGTTATCAAGACACTAGAATGTTACAGCACCTTATGCGGGCCGAAGCATTCGTAGTGGATACGTTCGGCCTCCACGCCCATCTCAAGCAACTGCTTACCCACGTGCTGCATAAACGGCACCGGGCCACAGAAGTAGTAATGCATCTGCGGATCGCTCAACTCGCTACGCAATGCGCTCAGATCCATCAGGCCCTGGCTGTGATAATCGCGGCCCTGCACATCATCGGCATTGGGTTCACGGTACCAGACATGACGGCTCAGATTAGGCATACGCCCGGCGATATCCGCCACTTCGTCGGCAAAAGCATGCACCGCACCGTTTTCTGCAGCATGTAACCAGTGGATGTTGGCCGGATGCTGATTGTTGTGCAGGGTGTTAAGCATCCCCAGCATTGGCGTTTGGCCAACGCCTGCCGAGATTAATGCCACTGGCGTAGTCGGTTCTACCTGCAGGAAGAAATCGCCGTGTGGTGCCGCAAGATGAATGATATCGCCTTCTTTGGCCTGCTGATGTAGGAAGTTGGAAACGGCGCCCCGTTCCTCACGTTTGACCGCGATACGATAATATTCCCCGTTCGGTGCGGTGGTGAGTGAATATTGGCGGATCTCCTGATGTTGCAGGCTGTCATCGTTAATATAAATCGCCAGATACTGGCCTGGCTGATAATCGGCCACGCGACCACCGTCTACTGGAGCCAGTACAAAGCTGGATATGACCTCGCTCTGAGGCTGTTTTTTCACGATGCGGAAGGCACGCAAATCACGCCAGCCACCGTCACTCTTTTCCGTTTCCTGATAGATCTGGCCTTCACGCTGAATAAACACGTTGGCCAGCACCCCGTAGGCTTTTCCCCAGGCATCAAGCACTTCCTGGCCAGGGCTGAGCATTTCGTCCAACGTGGCTAACAGGTGGTGGCCGACAATCTGATACTGATCGGGCTGGATATTGAAGCTGGCGTGCTTCTGGGCAATGCGTTCTACCGCAGGCAGCAGGGCGGCCAGGTTTTCCAGATTGCTGGCGTAAGCGCAGATGGCATCGAACAACGCCTGGCGCTGATCGCCGTTACGCTGGTTGCTCATATTGAAAATATCTTTCAATTCAGGGTTATGGGCAAACATGCGATCGTAGAAGTGGGCGGTCAGTTTGGGGCCGGTTTCGGCTAACAGGGGAATGGTCGATTTAACGGTGGCGATGGTTTGACTATCCAGCATGGTGATACTCCTTGGCGGGCGTTTTATGTTTGTCTAATAGGTGTATTTTAAATGCATCTTATAAAATTACCCCGTGCTTGTAAATATCCCTGTTATTGTTATGGGGTTGTTAACCGTCGATCGCCTTCACAGAACATGAAAAAAGCGCATTTTGTTGATGAGTAAAACTCCGTTGCCAAAATGTGGCCTTTAAGGGTTCAAAGCCTTACGCCACGTGATGCCAATCGTTTGCGTAAAAACCTCTGTCAAGACCTATCTTCGATAGGCCGAAACGGTTTACACTGTTGCCCAGCACCCGTAGGGGTAAATTAAGTTAGCTGATTTCAGTCAGGAGATGCCGGATGTTAAAGCGTGAAATGAACATTGCTGATTATGATGCCGAACTGTGGCATGCAATGGAGCAGGAAGTCGTGCGTCAGGAAGAGCACATTGAGCTGATTGCGTCTGAGAACTACACCAGCCCGCGCGTGATGCAGGCTCAGGGTTCCCAACTGACCAACAAATACGCAGAAGGCTATCCAGGCAAGCGTTACTACGGCGGTTGCGAATACGTTGATATCGTTGAGCAACTGGCGATCGATCGCGCCAAAGAGCTGTTCGGTGCTGACTATGCCAACGTGCAGCCACACTCAGGTTCCCAGGCTAACTTTGCCGTTTATACCGCACTGCTGCAGCCGGGCGACACCATCCTGGGGATGAACCTGGCACACGGCGGCCACCTGACGCACGGTTCACCGGTAAACCTGTCCGGTAAGCTGTATAACGTGGTGCCTTACGGCATCGACGAAACTGGGCAGATTGACTATAACGATCTGGCCAAACAGGCGCAGACCCACAAACCAAAAATGATCATCGGCGGTTTCTCTGCCTTCTCCGGTGTGGTTGATTGGGCAAAAATGCGTGAAATCGCAGACAGCATCGGCGCTTATCTGTTCGTGGATATGGCACACGTGGCGGGCCTGATTGCCGCTGGCGTTTACCCGAACCCGGTTCCTCATGCCCACGTCGTGACCACCACCACCCATAAAACGCTGGCGGGTCCGCGCGGTGGCCTGATCCTGGCCAAAGGTGGTGATGAAGAGCTGTATAAGAAGCTGAACTCTGCTGTCTTCCCCGGTGGCCAGGGCGGCCCGCTGATGCACGTGATCGCCGGTAAAGCGGTAGCGTTGAAAGAAGCGATGGAGCCTGAGTTCAAGGTTTACCAGCAGCAAGTGGCCGATAACGCCAAAGCGATGGTGAAAGTGTTCCTGGAGCGCGGTTACAAAGTGGTTTCCGGCGGCACCTATAACCACCTGTTCCTGCTGGATCTGGTAGATAAGAACCTGACCGGTAAAGAAGCCGATGCCGCGTTGGGCCGTGCTAACATCACGGTTAACAAAAACAGCGTGCCAAACGATCCGAAGAGCCCGTTTGTGACTTCTGGCATCCGTCTGGGTACTCCAGCGGTGACTCGCCGTGGCTTTAAAGAAGCCGAAGTGCGTGAACTGGCTGGCTGGATTTGTGACGTGCTGGACAACCTGAACGACGAAGCCACCATCGAACGTACCAAGAAGAAAGTGCTGGATATCTGCGCTCGCTTCCCGGTTTACGCCTAAGTACTTTGATTGGTTTGCAGATAAACCCGCCTCGGCGGGTTTTTTTTAGCATTGTTGCAGCTAAACTGTGAACTGCTTTGCACTATAGCCCTTTGAACATGAATGAAGATTGCTGCAAGGTGTGAGCTCTGTCAAAGTATTGCCCTCATCCTGGAGGGAACATGGTTCTGCAATCAACGCGTTGGCTCGCTCTCAGTTATTTCACGTACTTCTTTTCCTATGGCATCTATCTACCGTTTTGGAGTGTTTGGTTAAAAGGTGAGGGTATACCGCCTGAAACCATTGGTATCTTGCTCGGCGCTGGCCTGGTGGCGCGCTTCCTTGGTAGTTTGCTGATTGCTCCACGCGTTAAAGATCCCTCCTATTTAATCACCGCGTTGCGTTTGTTGGCATTGCTCTCCCTGGCGTTTGCCGTCGGCTTTTGTTTCGGTAATGGCTGGGCCTGGCTGATGCTGGTGATCGCCGGTTTTAACCTGTTCTTCTCCCCGCTGGTTCCGCTGACCGATGCGTTGGCTGCCACCTGGCAACGGCAGATCACTCTGGACTATGGCCGGGTGCGGTTATGGGGATCGCTGGCCTTTGTGATCGGCTCGGCGTTAACCGGCAAGCTGGTGTCCGTTTGGGGCCATAATGCGATTTTGATCAGCCTGTTGGTCAGCATCCTGGTGATGCTGGTGGGCATGTTGCTGAAACCGAGCGTGCTGCCACAAGGTGAGTCTCGGGCGCAGAATGAACCTAGCCGCTCCTGGCGTGAACTGCTCAGCGAAGGGCCTGTCTGGCGTTTTCTGCTGTGTGTGACGCTGTTGCAAGGGGCACATGCCGGTTATTACAGCTTTGCCTCCATCTATTGGGAAGAGGCGGGTTACTCTGCGGCGACTATCGGCTACCTGTGGTCTTTGGGGGTGGTCGCTGAAGTGGTTATCTTTGCCAGCAGCAATTTCCTGTTCCGCCGTTGGAATGCGCGTAATCTGCTGTTACTTTCCGCCGTATGTGGTCTGCTGCGCTGGGGCCTGATGGCAACCACGACGGAAATCGGCTGGCTGTTGCTGGTGCAGGTGCTGCACTGTGGTACCTTCACGGTCTGCCATCTGGCGGCAATGCGCTTTATTGCGGCGCGTCAGGGGGCGGAAGTGATCCGTCTGCAGGCAGTTTATTCGGCGCTGGCGATGGGCGGCGGCATTGCCGTGATGACCGTAGTGGCGGGCTTCCTGTTCGAGCACTATCAGGGCGGAGTGTTCTGGGTGATGGTCGCGGTGGTGGTGCCAGCGTTGTTTATTCGCCCACCGGCGGTGGCGGTTAGCAATAGCCGTTAATGGCTTTCCAGCAGCGCACGGATCGCCTTGCGCTGCTGACGCTCCAGCGGCAGTTCGGTAATAATCAGTGTGGGTGGTTGCTCCTGGCTCGGTGTGGCGTAGGGGCTAATCACCAGCGTAATCCCTTGTGGTGCACCAGCAAGCAGGTAGTCGTGTAAGGGCTGATATTTGATATTCAATGGCAATAGCGTCAATTCGCGGATCTGATATTCCACTTCTTCTTCCAACTGCGGGTTATCCAGCGTCAGCAACAGTATCTGCTTTTCATGCAGCGCGTTGCCCTGCATCAACCAGGCACCAAAGCTGATCGCCACTAGCCCTGCTTCTTCCCGCGAAAATTGAATCTCATATTCCTGTTCAAACGGCGCTAACGCCTCCTGTGTGGTACGCATCAGACGGGGATATTTACGGACCACCTCTTCCAGTAGCGTATTGTCTATGCCGATAGCAAACCGGCAGCGTTCCACGGCAGGGGCCAAATGGGCAAACAGCTGGCTGATTAACCCCTCCTGGCTGCTGAAATGCATGCCGGAGATCTGTTGGAAGCGTTCCACCACCTGCCCGATGGCCGCCATCAGGCGTTGGTCCTCGGGCGAATCACTGCTCTGGTAGCTGTGACTTTTCAGCAGGGTAAACATCAACGCCAGGAAGTCACATTCTCTACTGTCACCGGGCTGGCCAAATAGCTGATTTAGCGCTTGATGCAGTTCCTCTGCCGCCAGATGCTCTGGCTTGGTTTGCAGCCACTCATGCTGGCGGCGATCAAATTGAGGATGGCGCTGATGCTGGCTAGCCCAGACGCAATAACAAAGATAGTGTTGCAAAAACAGTCGGTCACGCTGCTCAAAGCGGCGGTTAAGGCGCTGTTCACATTGGTTGATGCACAATTCCAGTGCCGGAAGCTGTGGGTGTTGAAGTTGCATCGCCCGCTGAAACTGAGGGCCAAAGTGTTGCTCGACAAACTCTGGGCTGCAACGCAAGGCTCGCCGTAGCCATTGGAGCAGACACAAGCGAAGATCCAGCGCGCTGCCCTGGATCTGGTAGCCCTCGTAGGGATCGCCGCTGATTTCCAGATGATGGAAATGCTGGATCTCGCGGGCAACCTCAGCTATATCTTGCCGGGTAATGAGCAGGTCTACGCCGTTGATTTGGCCGATGGTCTCCAGTTGTACCGAGGGTACTGGCGCATACAGCATCAGCAGTAAATGACAGCGCCGTTGTTGACCTGAAAACTCAGGCGCAGAAGAAGTCTCCAGGCTCATATCACCTTCTGGCAGGTCGTGTTTAAATTATGTTTAAGCATAGCAAAAGGCTCTGTGGGCCGTGGCAGTTGCCCCTGCTTTTACTTCGGCTTACTACTTTCGTCACAGTTATTCGGCTTGTTAACGCCGGTTGAGGTTTGGTTGATGTTATATTATAACAATAAAAAGTATGCTTGGATGATGAAACTCCGTGGCCTGGTGGCCTGCTTGCTAATGATGACCTGCATGGGCGCACTCGCCCACCCACACAGTTTTATCGATATGAACACCACCTTTGTGGCTAAGGATCAGAAGCTGACCGGTTTAAAAATGGTTTGGGTAATGGATGAGATCACCTCGGCGGATCTGCTGTATGACGCAGAAAATGCCAACAGCGATTCAGAAGTCTGGAAAAAACTGGCGGCGGAAGTAATGGCTAACGTCCTCGGGCAGCACTATTTCACCGATATTTACCGCGCAGGCAAACCGGTGAAATACCTCAATCTGCCAACCGAATACCATCTATCCCGGCAGGGCCATAAAGCCGTGCTGGAGTTTGTGCTGCCGCTGGCGGAGCCACAGCCGCTGGTGGGAGAACCCTTTGAGATTGCCACCTACGATCCCACCTATTTTGTGGACATGACCTATCAGGATCAAAAGGCGCTGCACTTGCCGCCAGAGATGGCAAAGCAGTGCAAATTCAGCCTGGTGACGCCAAAGCCCGATTCGTCATTACAAGCTTATGCATTGTCTCTCGATAAGAACGACTCGCCCGGTGAAGATATGGCATTAGGGCAACAGTTTGCCCAGCGGGTGACGTTAACATGTCAATAAACCTCAGCCAGACCAGCAAACCTCAGCGCCATTGGGCCTTCAGCCTGTGGCCGCTGTTGCTGTTCTTCATTCTGCTGGCGGCGGTGGCCCAGTGGGTTTGGCATTACTGGCCGCAGCTGTTGATGCAAAGCGTGGTGTGGCAGAAAGGGTTACATCAGGAAATGGCGGCCTTGCTGCAACAGGTCAAGGCGGCTCCCCAGCAAGCGGGAGTGGCACTGATGCTGTTCAGTTTAGGCTATGGCGTGTTGCATGCCCTGGGGCCGGGCCACGGTAAAGTGGTGATCGCCACCTATCTGGCTACCCACCCGGCACGGTTGAAAAGCAGCCTGAAGCTGACGTTTGCCGCCTCTGTGGTTCAGGGATTGGTCGCGATTGCCCTGGTCACGCTAGTGCTGGTGGTGCTGCAACTTTCTTCCCGGCAGTTGCATCAAAGTAGTTTCTGGCTGGAGAAGGGCAGTTTTATTCTGGTGATCCTGCTCGGTGTCTTGCTCAGTTGGCGGGCGTTAAAGCGCTTGTTTATGGCGGTGAAAGCCATGCGGCCTCGGCCTGCGCGGCGCATCAACAGCTTGCAGCCTCTGACTGCCGATCATGTCCATAGCGCGAATTGTGGTTGTGGCCACCGGCATTTGCCGAGCGATGAGGAACTGCAAGCCGGCAATGATTGGCGCACCAAAACGGCGATTGTGCTGGCAATGGGTCTGCGGCCTTGCTCCGGGGCGATCCTGGTCTTGCTGTTTTCCAAGGTGATCGGTGTTTTTACCTGGGGTGTGTTGTCGGCACTGGCCATGGCACTGGGTACCTCGATCACGATTTCCGGATTGGCGCTGTTGGTGCATTACAGCCGTAAGCTGGCGATACGCATCAGCCGCCAGCGCGCACCGGCGGCCTGGAGTGCGGTTGCTTGGGGCTCGTTGGCGTTAGCCGGAGGTTTAATTCTGCTGTTTGCCGGTTTGCTGCTGTACGTCAGCGCTCAGCCGGAATTTGGCGGCGGGATACGGCCTTTTGCCCGCTGAGGAAAAAAAAAGCGCTGCAAATGCAGCGCCTTGATTTTCAGCTGAGTTATTAACGCTTCAGCGCTTCACTCAGCTCTTCACGCATATTGGAAAGCAATGCTTTCACCACACGTGGGTTACCTGCAACTACGTTGCCAGAGCTGAAGTGGTTATGGCCGCCAACGAAGTCGGTGACCAGGCCGCCAGACTCACGTACCAGCAATTCGCCAGCAGCAAAGTCCCAAGGCTTCAGGCCAATTTCAAAGAAACCATCAACGCGGCCAGCGGCAACGTAGGCCAGATCCAGCGCGGCTGAACCGGTACGGCGGAAGTCGGCACATTGGGTGAACAGTTTGCCCAGCACGTTAATGTAAGCCGGTGCGTGCTGTTTGACTTTGAACGGGAAGCCGGTCGCCAGGATGGTGCCATCCAGATCTTTGGCATTGGTGCCGCGCAGACGGTAACCGTTGAGCTGTGCGCCCTGGCCACGGGTGGCAGTGAACAGTTCGTTGCGCATTGGATCGTAAACCACGGCCACTTCGGTACGGCCTTTAATGCGTACGGCGATGGAAACGGAGAAGTGTGGAAGACGTTTGATGAAGTTGGCGGTGCCATCCAGTGGATCAATCACCCATTGTACATCCTGATCTTCGCCGGTTAACTCACCGCACTCTTCACCAATAACGGTGTGTTTCGGGTAAGATTTACGGATGATTTCGATGATCAGACGCTCAGCCTCGCGATCGACGTTAGTGACAAAGTCGTTAGAACCTTTTTGTGTCGCTTCTACAGCGTCTGGAGTCTCGTAATTTTTGGCAATCAGGTTGCCAGCCTTGCGCGCAGCGCGCACGGCGATAGTCAGCATCGGATGCATGGGTATCTTCCACAGGATGTTAAAGAACAGGAAACGGCGCGAAGTATAGCAGGTGTTCGGCAAAATACCTACGACTGTGTTAGGATGCTACGATTTTCCGCAACGCTCAGAGTTTGTATGCTGCACAATATCCGCATTGTTCTGGTTGAAACCTCTCATACCGGCAACATGGGCTCTACTGCCCGTGCCATGAAAACCATGGGGTTAACCAACCTTTATCTGGTCAATCCACTGGTGAAACCCGATTCCCAGGCGATCGCCCTGGCCGCAGGCGCCAGCGATGTGATTGGCAACGCCACGATTGTCGATACCTTTGATGAAGCCATTGCGGGTTGCCGCTTGGTAGTGGGCACCAGCGCTCGCTCGCGCACTCTCCCATGGCCGATGCTGGAACCCCGCGAATGCGGCGTGCGCGCAGTACAGGAAGGCGAGCAGGGGCCGGTTGCGTTGGTCTTTGGCCGTGAACGCGTTGGGCTAACCAATGACGAATTACAGAAATGCCATTATCATGTCGCCATTCCTGCCAACCCGGAGTACAGCTCGCTGAATCTGGCCATGGCGGTGCAAATCCTGGCGTATGAGGTTCGCGTTGCCTTCCTCGATCGCCAGCAGGCTGATGCCGCACCGGTGGAAGAGTCGCCGTATCCTCTGGTGGATGATATTGAACGCTTCTATCAGCATCTGGAGCAGACTTTGGTGCGCACCGGCTTTATCCGCGCCGCCCATCCAGGGCAGGTGATGAACCGTTTACGCCGCCTGTTTGCCCGGGCACGCCCGGAAGCGCAGGAGCTGAATATCTTGCGTGGTATGCTGACCTCGATCGAGAAACAGGATAAACAGCAAGGTAATTAATTTTGCTGTCACCCGCAGTTAGGCAAGATAGTATTGCTTATCTGCGGGTTATAAGGTGTATTTTATATGCATCGGATAGCAAAGCGCACAAAAAGCACGAATACTTGAGTAAATTAGTAGGTTAAATAGTTGACTGATTTACTCGGGAATGTCAGAATTTGGCCCATGTTTGACCAACAGGTAACCAATTAGCTATGAGACTGACATCCAAAGGCCGTTATGCAGTAACTGCCATGCTCGACGTGGCATTACACTCCCAGGAAGGGCCGGTACCACTGGCGGATATTTCCGAACGCCAAGGTATCTCGCTCTCTTATCTGGAACAACTGTTTTCCCGTCTGCGTAAGAATGGCCTGGTGGCCAGCGTGCGTGGGCCAGGCGGTGGTTACCTGTTGGGCAAAGAAGCGGACGCTATCGCCGTAGGCGCGGTGATTTCCGCAGTCGACGAATCGGTAGACGCCACCCGTTGCCAGGGTAAAGAAGGCTGCCAGGGGGGCGATCGTTGCCTGACCCATACCCTGTGGCGCGATCTGAGCGAGCGCATCAGCGGGTTCTTGAACAATATTACGCTGGCCGAACTGGTAAACAACCAGGAAGTGCTGGACGTGGCAGACCGTCAAAATAGCGATACGCGCCGCACGGCCAACGGTCGTCTGCAAGAAACGATCAACGTTAATCTGCGCGCATAAGCAGCTGACGACTAATTTATTGGTTTTTGGAAGTGATGTACGGAGTACAAGAGCAATGAAATTACCGATTTATCTGGACTACTCGGCCACGACTCCGGTCGACCCGCGTGTTGCCGAGAAGATGATGCAGTTTTTGACCCTGGACGGCACTTTCGGTAACCCGGCCTCCCGTTCCCACCGTTTCGGCTGGCAGGCGGAAGAGGCGGTTGATATCGCCCGTAACCAGATCGCTGAACTGGTTGGTGCGGACCCGCGTGAGATCGTGTTTACCTCAGGGGCCACCGAATCCGATAACCTGGCGATCAAAGGCGCTGCCAACTTCTATCAGAAGAAAGGCAAGCACATCATCACCTGTAAAACCGAACATAAAGCCGTGCTGGATACCTGCCGCCAACTTGAGCGCGAAGGTTTTGAAGTCACCTATCTGGCACCGCAGAGCAACGGGATCATCGATCTCCAGGTTCTCGAAGCCGCGATGCGTGAAGACACCATCCTAGTTTCCATCATGCACGTGAATAACGAAATTGGCGTAGTGCAGGATATCGCCGCTATCGGCGAAATGTGCCGGGCGCGTGGCATCATCTATCACGTCGATGCAACCCAGAGCGTAGGCAAACTGCCTATCGACCTGAGCAAGCTGAAAGTGGATCTGATGTCCTTCTCCGGTCACAAGATTTATGGCCCGAAAGGCATTGGTGCCCTGTATGTGCAGCGTAAGCCGCGCATCCGCATCGAAGCCCAGATCCACGGCGGTGGCCATGAGCGCGGTATGCGTTCTGGTACCCTGGCAGTGCATCAGATCGTTGCCATGGGTGAAGCCTATCGTATCGCCAAAGAAGAAATGGCCAGCGAAATGGCACGCCTGCGCATCCTGCGCGATCGTCTGTGGAACGGCGTGAAAGATATGGAAGAAGTGTATCTGAACGGCGATCTGCAACACGGTGCACCGAACATTCTCAACGTCAGCTTCAACTATGTTGAAGGTGAGTCGCTGATCATGGCGTTGAAAGACTTGGCGGTTTCTTCAGGCTCAGCCTGTACTTCTGCCAGCCTTGAACCTTCCTATGTGCTGCGTGCACTGGGTATGAGTGATGAGTTAGCGCACAGCTCGATCCGTTTCTCCCTGGGGCGTTTCACCACGGAAGAAGAGATCGATTACACCATTTCGTTGGTGCGTAAATCCATTGGCCGTCTGCGCGATCTCTCCCCTCTGTGGGACATGTTCAAGCAGGGCGTGGATATCAACAGCATCGAATGGGCACATCATTAATTCTCAGGATCCAGGAGCAACGTCATGGCTTACAGCGAAAAAGTAATCGATCATTATGAAAACCCGCGTAACGTAGGGTCGTTTGATAACGAAGATCCTACCGTCGGTAGCGGTATGGTAGGGGCACCGGCCTGTGGCGACGTGATGAAGCTGCAGATCAAGGTCAACAACGAAGGCATTATTGAAGATGCCCGTTTCAAAACCTACGGCTGCGGTTCCGCCATCGCTTCCAGCTCGCTGGTCACCGAATGGATGAAAGGCAAGTCTCTTGATCAGGCCGAAGCGATCAAAAATACCCAGATCGCCGAAGAACTGGAGTTACCTCCGGTTAAAATTCACTGCTCAATTCTGGCCGAAGACGCCATTAAAGCAGCGATCGCCGACTACAAGAGCAAGCACAGCGCCAAGTAGTTATTATTGTGTCAGTTAGCCCGCCTTGCGGGCTAAGATTGAAGAGGTTGTTATGTCGATTACCATGAGCGACAGCGCCGCGCAGCGGGTTCAGGCATTTTTGGACCACCGTGGCAAAGGTCTCGGCCTGCGTCTGGGCGTGCGAACTTCCGGCTGTTCCGGAATGGCGTATGTGCTCGAATTTGTTGATGAAACGAACGACGATGATATCGTTTTTGAAGACAAAGGCGTCAAGGTGATCATTGACGGCAAGAGCCTGGTCTATCTGGACGGTACCGAGCTTGATTTCGTCAAGGAAGGTCTGAACGAAGGCTTCAAGTTCAACAACCCGAACGTCTCAAGCGAGTGCGGCTGCGGCGAGAGCTTTAACGTCTGACAGTCCATCGTGCTCCCCCGTGACCCACGGGGGAACCTCAATCATCACGATAACGCCCCGAGCACGCTATGGATTACTTTACTTTATTCGGGTTGCCGGTCCGCTATAGCGTAGACGGCAGCTTGCTTACCTCACGCTATCAAGATTTGCAGCGCCAATTCCACCCCGATCGTCATGCCCTCCAACCGGAGCGTGAACGCCTGATGGCGTTACAGCAGGCGGCGACCATCAACGAAGCCTATCAGTCGCTGAAGCACCCGTTAAAACGTGCCGAGTATATGTTATCTTTGCACGGCTTTGATTTGGGCAACGAGCAGCATACCCTGCGCGACACCGCGTTCCTGATGGAACAGTTGGAGCTGCGTGAAGAGCTTGATGCCATTGAACGCTCGCCGGATGCGCAAAACGCACTGGCTGCCTTCGCCACGCGCCTGAACAAGACCTTCAAACAGCGTAGCGCGCAGATGGTGCAGGAGTTGGACGAGCAGCAGTGGTCACAGGCTGCCGATACCGTGCGCAAGCTACGCTTTTTGGACAAACTCCAGCAACAGATTGAACAACTCGAAGAAAAACTGCTGGGTTTTGAGTAATAGATTCTTGATCTCGATTTTGGAAGCTCTGTAAATGGCCTTATTACAAATTAGTGAGCCTGGCCTCACGGCTGCGCCGCATCAGCGCCGCCTGGCTGCCGGTATTGATCTGGGGACAACCAACTCGCTGGTGGCTACGGTGCGTAGCGGCCAGGCCGAGACGCTGGCCGACATTGAAGGGCGCTATCTGCTGCCTTCCGTGGTGCATTATCAGGCCACCGAACATCAGGTTGGCTGGAGCGCTCGTGCACAGGCGGCACAAGATCCGGTCAATACGGTCAGCTCTGTCAAGCGCATGATGGGCCGTTCTTTGGCTGACGTGCAACAACGCTATCCAAACCTGCCGTATCAGTTCCAGGCCAGCGATAACGGCTTGCCAATGATCGTGACCGCCGCAGGCCTGGTTAACCCAGTTGGTGTTTCCGCCGATATCCTCAAGGCACTGGCTACCCGCGCTAAAGCAGCGTTGGAAGGTGAGCTTGATGGTGTGGTGATCACCGTTCCTGCCTACTTCGACGACGCTCAACGCCAAGGCACCAAAGACGCAGCGCGTCTGGCTGGCCTGCACGTGCTGCGCCTGTTGAACGAACCGACCGCTGCGGCTATCGCTTACGGGTTGGATTCGGGTCAGGAAGGGGTCATCGCCGTTTACGATCTGGGTGGCGGCACCTTTGATATTTCCATTTTGCGCCTCAGCCGTGGCGTGTTCGAAGTGCTGGCTACCGGCGGTGATTCCGCATTGGGTGGCGATGACTTCGATCATCTGCTGGCGGACTGGTTGCGTGAACAGGCAGGTATTAGCGATCGTAGCGATCATGGTGTGCAACGCCAATTGCTGGATGCTGCGATTGCGGTCAAAATCGCCCTGAGCGATGCGCAGAGCACCACGGTAGATATCGCTGGTTGGCAGGGTGAAGTGACCCGCGAACAGTTCGAAACGCTGATTTCCTCGCTGGTGAAACGTACCCTGATGGCTTGCCGCCGCGCGCTGAAAGATGCCGCCGTCAGTGCCGAAGAGGTGCTGGAAGTGGTGATGGTGGGCGGTTCAACCCGTGTGCCATTGGTCCGCGAACAGGTGGGCGAGTTCTTTGGCCGTACGCCGCTGACGTCGATCGATCCGGACAAGGTGGTGGCGATCGGTGCTGCTATCCAGGCGGATATCCTGGTGGGTAACAAACCGGATAGCGAAATGCTGCTGCTGGACGTGATCCCGCTGTCGCTTGGCTTGGAAACCATGGGTGGCTTGGTTGAAAAGGTGATCCCGCGTAACACCACCATTCCGGTGGCGCGTGCGCAGGAGTTTACCACCTTCAAAGACGGCCAGAGCGCGATGATGATCCACGTGCTGCAAGGCGAGCGTGAACTGGTGCAAGATTGCCGTTCGCTGGCGCGCTTTACGCTGCGTGGCTTACCGCCGCTTCCTGCCGGCGGGGCGCATATCCGTGTGACCTTCCAGGTGGATGCCGACGGCCTGCTGAGCGTGACGGCGATGGAGAAATCCACCGGCGTCGAAGCCTCCATTCAGGTCAAGCCTTCGTATGGCCTGTCCGATGCCGAAATTGCCGGCATGTTGAAGGACTCGATGGCCAATGCGCAAAGCGATGTCGGTGCTCGCAAGCTGGCGGAGCAACGGGTAGAAGCTTCCCGCGTGCTGGAAAGCCTGCAAGGTGCACTGGCAAGCGATGCCGCTCTGCTGAGTGACGAAGAAAGCCTGGCTATCAACAACGCGGTAGCCGAGCTCCAGCAAGTGATGCAAGGCTCCGATCCTGCTGCGATCGAGGCCGCAATAAAAATAGTCGATGCAACAACCCAAGATTTTGCCGCGCGCCGCATGGATGCCTCCATTCGCCGTGCGCTGGCTGGCCATTCTGTGGATGAGGTTTAACCATGCCGAAAATTGTTTTCCTGCCCCATCAAGATCTCTGCCCGGAGGGGGCAGTACTGGAAGCGGAAGTTGGGGAAACTATCCTCGATGTCGCACTGCGTAACGGTATTGAAATTGAACATGCCTGTGAGAAATCCTGTGCCTGTACCACCTGCCACTGCATCGTGCGTGAAGGGTTTGATTCCCTGGCCGAAAGCAGCGAGCTGGAAGACGACATGCTGGACAAAGCCTGGGGGCTGGAGCCGGAAAGCCGCTTGAGCTGCCAGGCCCGCGTCACCGAAGACGATTTGGTGGTCGAAATGCCGCGTTATACTGTCAACCATGCGCGCGAGCACTAGGAGATAAGAATGGGACTGAAGTGGACAGACAGCCGCGAAATCGGCGAAGCCCTGTACGACGCCTATCCAGATACCGATCCGAAAACCGTGCGTTTCACCGATATGCACCAGTGGATTTGCGATCTGGAAGAATTTGACGATGAACCGCAGGCTTCCAATGAAAAAATACTGGAAGCGATCCTGCTGGTCTGGTTAGATGAAGCAGAGTAAATAGCATGACGGGCTGCCATAGGCAGCCCGTTTATTTTGTATCCGACAAGATTAGTACAAGAATAATCCGGAGTAAGGCTATGACAACCGAAATCATGCAGATTACGCTATCCCAGCAACCCGCCGATGCGCGCTGGGGTGAAAAGGCGCTGCTGAGCACCAATGACCAAGGCATCACCATCCATCTGAGCAATTCCGGCAAGCTGGGCCTGATCCAGCGCGCGGCACGCAGGATCGATGGCCAGGGCATCAAGAAAGTGAAACTGGCCGGGGAAGGCTGGGACCTGGAAAACAGCTGGGCGTTTTGGCAGGGCTATCGCGGGCCAAAAGGGCAGCGTAGCGTCGAGTGGGCTGAGCTGCCGGAAGCGGAAAGCCAAGAGCTGCAACAGCGCCTGAAGATTGTCGATTGGGTGCGTGACACTATCAATATGCCAGCGGAAGAGCTGGGGCCTGAGCAACTGGCAACCCGCGCGGTTGATCTGATGTGTGCTGTTGGTTGTGATGCCGTCAGCTATCGCATCACCAAAGGTGAAGACCTGCGTGAGCAGAACTATGCCGGTATTCATACCGTTGGCCGGGGTTCCGATCGTTCTCCGGTGCTGTTGGCGCTGGACTTTAACCCGACGGGCAACCCGGAAGCACCGGTATTTGCCTGCCTGGTAGGTAAAGGGATCACCTTCGACAGCGGCGGTTACAGCCTCAAGCAAAGCGCGTTTATGGACTCGATGAAGTCCGACATGGGCGGCGCGGCCACCATCACTGGCGCATTGGCATTGGCGGTGGCTCGCGGCTTGCAGCAGCGCGTCAAACTGTACCTGTGCTGTGCGGACAATATGGTCAGCGGTAACGCCTTTAAACTGGGTGACATTATCCGCTATCGCAATGGCAAAACGGTTGAAGTGATGAACACCGATGCGGAAGGGCGTCTGGTATTGGCCGATGGCCTGATCGATGCCAGCGCGCAAAACCCGCAGTTGATCATCGACTGCGCGACCTTGACTGGCGCAGCGAAAACGGCGGTAGGTAATGATTACCACGCGCTGTTCAGCTTTGACGATGCGCTGGCGCAAGAGCTGTTGGCCAGTGCGGATGAAGAGCACGAGCCGTTCTGGCGTCTGCCGCTAGCGGAATTTCACCGCAGCCAGTTGCCGTCAAACTTTGCTGAATTGAACAACGTTGCGGGCCCGGCTTACACCGCTGGCGCCAGCACCGCCGCGGCCTTCCTGTCGCACTTTGTGCAGAATTATCAAAAGGGTTGGCTGCATATCGACTGTTCTGCCACCTATCGTAAAGGTGCCGTGGAGCAGTGGTCAGCAGGCGCAACCGGTCTGGGCGTACGTACGCTGGCCAACCTGTTGCTGAGCAAAGCGAAGTAAGTTTAACATTACGTTTTTCCGTAGGGGCTCAGCATGCTGGGCCCTTAATACATTGGAGGAGTCGGCAATGAGTTCCCACCATCATGATGATGACGCCGTTTCAGGCGAAAACGAGCTTGAGCGCCTGCTGAGGCTGGCGGCCTCAGAACCGGCATACCGCCCGGCGTTTTTCCGCGAACTGCTGGATTCAACGGTCTACATTCTGGGTGACAGCGAGCAGGTGCCGCACGACGGTGAAATTACGCTGAATGCCGAGACACCGGTGAACATTCAGCACTGGGAAAAGCAGGATGGCAGCAGCGTGGTGCCTTTCTTCACCTCGCTGGAGGCGCTGCAAAACGCAGTGGAGGATGAGCAACCCTTTATCGCCATGCCCGCTCGCGTGCTGTTTGAAATCACCCAAGGTGCCGAACTGTTCCTGAACCCGAAAGGCACCCACGGCAAGGAATTCTTGCCAGCCGAGATCGCCATGCTGTTGGCTACCGGCGGCGTAGTGAAACCGGCAGAGCGCTATATCGATACCGAAACTCAGCTACTGCTGGGGCAGCCTGAAGAGTATCCGGCGGCGATGGTGGATGCGCTGACGACCTTGTTCAGCCAGCGGAAACCGGTACGCCGCGCTTTCCTGGCGTTAATGCACGATCGTGCCGTAGACGAGAAGCCGAACCTGCTGGTGGGCCTGGAAGTGGATGGCGATCCGGCAGAGATTGAAGCCCTGATCAGCGAAGCCGGTATGGTGGCCAGCGAAACCGCGCCGAACGATGAGCCAGTCGACTTTTGCCTGGTAGAAGAGAATGCGCGGGGCGTGAGCCATTATCTGATCAACCATACCCAGGCTTTCTATCAGCGTCGCTGGGGCAGTTGGCTGCGAAATATGATCCCATCGACCGATAAAACCCAGTAAGGCCACCGGCGAGGATCCCATTTGTCGCTGACTATGGTGGATTAAGATAATTTTTTTTTAATGAAATGTTGATTTTCCCGTAGGCAAGCGTTAACAGCGCACATATAATCTGCGCCACTTGAAAGGCCGGCACCTCACCTTATCGCCCGGCCTGTTTTGGAAGACATAATAGAGGCCATCATGACCGTAGAACGTACCTTTTCCATCATTAAGCCAAACGCTGTAGCTAACAATGACATCGGCGCTATCTATGCTCGTTTCGAGCGCGCGGG
Source organism: Serratia sp. N21D137 (assembly GCF_047530005.1). Classification (NCBI taxonomy): domain Bacteria; kingdom Pseudomonadati; phylum Pseudomonadota; class Gammaproteobacteria; order Enterobacterales; family Yersiniaceae; genus Serratia; species Serratia sp. N21D137. The sequence continues at coordinate 52,454 of NZ_JBLJAJ010000012.1, read as the reverse complement.
TTTCAAAATCATCGCATCTAAAATGTTGCGTCTGACTCGCGAACAAGCCGAAGGCTTCTACGCCGAGCACAAAGGCCGTCCTTTCTTCGACGGTCTGGTTGAGTTCATGACCTCTGGCCCGATCGTGGTACAGGTTCTGGAAGCGGAAAATGCCGTACAGCGTAACCGTGACATCATGGGCGCAACCAACCCTGACAACGCATTGGCCGGCACCCTGCGTGCTGACTATGCAGACAGCTTCACTGCCAACGCCGTGCACGGCTCAGACGCAGTAGAATCTGCCCAGCGTGAAATCGCATACTTCTTTAACGAAAGCGAAATCTGCCCACGTTAATTGTGGTGGGGGTCTGCTGAAACCGGCAATTTACCGGCAGATACAATAAAAATGCCGTGAAAGCCGTTCAGACGTAGAAACCCGCTACTAAAATTTGTACAATGCCGCGCCCCAGGGAAGCTATCTTGCCTGGGGCGTGTCTTTTGATGACACACTTACTTTTCACTCCTTCAAGCCATAACGTGTAATAACGAGGCTAAGAGATCATTATGTTAGAACCCATCGCGCCCGAGCATACCTTGTCTGAAAATACTTCCCTGACCGTGCAAACGGAACAACCGGCTACCGCCAAAATCAACCTGCTGGATTTGAACCGTCAGCAATTGCGCGAATTTTTCGCCAACATGGGTGAAAAACCTTTCCGCGCCGATCAGGTGATGAAGTGGATGTATCACTATTGCTGCGACGATTTTGAGCAGATGACCGACATCAACAAGGTGCTGCGCAATAAATTACAACGCGTGGCGGAAATCCGTGCGCCGGAAGTCGCAGAAGAGCAGCGTTCGGCCGATGGCACCATCAAGTGGGCCATCAAGGTGGGCGATCAACAGGTCGAAACCGTCTATATCCCAGATGGCGATCGCGCCACCCTGTGCGTGTCTTCACAGGTAGGCTGCGCACTGGAGTGCAAATTCTGTTCCACGGCTCAGCAGGGCTTTAACCGCAACCTGCGCGTCTCGGAAATCATCGGCCAGGTTTGGCGTGCTGCTAAAATCCTGGGCGCGATCAAAGTCACCGGCCAACGTCCTATCACCAACGTGGTGATGATGGGCATGGGTGAGCCGCTGCTTAACCTGACCAACGTGGTGCCAGCGATGGAAATCATGCTGGATGATTTTGGTTTTGGTCTGTCCAAGCGCCGCGTTACCTTGTCTACTTCCGGTGTCGTACCCGCTCTGGACAAATTGGGCGATATGATCGATGTGGCGCTGGCCATTTCGCTGCATGCGCCTAACGATAAGATCCGCGACGAGATCGTACCGATCAACCGTAAGTACAATATTGAAACCTTCCTGGCGGCGGTACGCCGTTATCTGGAAAAATCCAATGCCAACCAAGGGCGCGTCACCGTTGAATACGTGATGCTGGATCACATCAACGACAGCACCGACGATGCGCACCAACTGGCGGAAGTGCTGAAAGATACGCCGTGCAAGATCAACCTGATCCCATGGAACCCGTTCCCTGGGGCACCTTATGGCCGCAGCTCCAACAGCCGCGTCGACCGTTTCTCCAAGGTGTTGATGGAATACGGCTTTACGACTATTGTTCGTAAAACCCGTGGCGATGACATCGATGCTGCCTGTGGGCAGTTGGCGGGAGAGGTGATCGATCGTACCAAGCGTACCCTGAAAAAGAAAATGGCCGGGGAACCTATCAACGTACGAGCGGTCTGAATCCTATAGCATGATTTTTTTGTTATCTAACAGCCTGTTATGTGAGCAGCAATCCTTCAGGCGATCGGGTAACATCGGATAAGGAAATGAGTGCAAGCATGAAGCTGAAACTGTGGGGTGTATTATTGGCGGCCAGTTTGCTGGCGGGCTGTTCCAGCTCGCAACCCGATAACGACGGGCCAGCGGTGGCGGCAGGCCAGACCCGGTTGCAACTGGGCCTGGAGTATCTGAACCAGGGCGATCTACCGGCAGCCAGGCAGAATCTGCAAAAAGCGGTCGATGCGGCCCCACAGGATTATCGTACCCAATTGGGCATGGCACTCTACAATCAGCGGATCGGCGATAACGCCGCCGCTGAACAGCGTTATCAGCAAGCGCTTAAACTTGCACCGGGTAACGGTACCGTATTGAATAATTACGGTGCGTTTCTCTGTAGTTTAGGGCAGTATGTACCGGCCCAACAGCAGTTTAGCGCTGCGGCACTGGCGCCAGAATATGGCCAGGTTGCCGACAGTCTGGAAAACGCAGGTTACTGTTTCCTCAAGGCCGGTCAAAATGATGAAGCTCGTAAGTTATTAACGCGAGCGCTGAAGATCGATCCGGACAAGGGGGCTCCGCTGCTAGTGGAAGCAGAAAAGCAATTTGGAGAAGGGAAGCGCGCGCAGTCGCAACTTTTATTGGACAGTTATCAACATGTTCTGCCGGCGAGTGCCGACAGTCTATGGCTACAGATTCGTTTCGCCGCGTTAGCGGGCCGTCAGGATAGCGTTCAACGCTATGGCAAACAGCTAGCGCGAAGTTTTCCACAATCCAAACAGTACCAGCAGTTCTTAGCTAATGAATACTGAAGATTCCCAAGATAAAACCGTATCTATGACAACAGGTCAACGCCTGCGCCAGGCTCGTGAACAACTCGGGCTGAGTCAACAGGCCGTGGCTGAACGCCTGTGCCTAAAAATGTCTACCGTGCGCGACATTGAAGACGACAATATGTCTGCCGATCTGGCTTCAACGTTCGTGCGTGGTTATATCCGTTCCTATGCCAAGCTGGTGCATTTGCCAGAAGATGAACTGTTGCCGATGATGGAAAAACAGGCACCGGTGAGAGCGGCCAAAGTGGCTCAGATGCAGAGCTTCTCTTTGGGTAAACGCCGTAAAAAGCGTGATGGCTGGCTGATGAGCTTTACCTGGCTGATTGTGTTTGTGGTCGTGGGTTTGACCGGTGCCTGGTGGTGGCAGAATCACAAGGCTCAGCAGGAAGAGATCGCCACCATGGCGGATCAATCTTCCGCACAGCTTTCTCAGCATGGTGAAGGCCAGCCAGTGCCATTGACCGACGGCAACGTGGATAATGGTGCATCGGCAGTTGTCCCAGACAACAGCCCTGCTGCGCCGTCAACCAATAGCGCTGCTACGACTCAACAGGTCCCGGCCGTGCTTGATCCTCAGGCGGCTCAACAGCCTGCTGTAGTAGCACCAAGCCAGGCTACTATCCCGGATGCGGCATCGACCGCGCCAGTCGCTCAGGCTCAGTTGCCTACCGGTGCTGCTGGCGTCAGTGCTTCGGAGGCTGATGCCAACGGGCTGGTGATGGATTTTTCCGGCGACTGCTGGGTGCAAGTGGTTGACGCGACGGGTAAATCCTTGGTCAGCGGCATCCAGAAAAGCGGTTCCCGGCTGAATCTGGCTGGCAAGGCGCCGTTTAAACTGACCCTTGGCGCACCGGCTTCGGTACAGGTCCAATTCCAGGGTAAACCGGTCGATTTAAGCCGGTTTGTCAAGTCAAACCGTGTTGCTCGTCTGACCGTTGCCGCGCAGTAATTGCGCGGCTATTGTCGTTAAGTCAGAGCAGCAGTGGAGAGTAACTGATGCATAACCAAGCTCCCATTAACCGCCGCAAATCCACCCGTATTTACGTCGGTAACGTGCCTATAGGCGATGGAGCGCCGATTGCCGTGCAATCGATGACCAACACCCGTACCACCGATGTCGAAGCGACGGTTAATCAGATCCGTGCTCTGGAGCGCGTGGGGGTTGATATCGTCCGCGTTTCCGTTCCCACCATGGACGCCGCCGAGGCGTTTCGGCTGATCAAGCAGCAGGTCAACGTACCGCTGGTGGCCGATATCCATTTCGATTACCGCATTGCGTTGCAGGTTGCCGAATACGGCGTTGACTGCCTGCGTATCAACCCTGGCAACATTGGCAACGAATCTCGTATCCGTTCAGTGGTTGATTGTGCGCGTGACAAAAATATCCCGATCCGCATCGGTGTTAACGGCGGTTCGTTGGAAAAAGATATTCAGGAAAAGTACGGCGAACCTACGCCGGAAGCGCTGCTGGAATCCGCCATGCGTCACGTGGATATTCTGGATCGTCTCAACTTTGACCAGTTCAAGGTGAGCGTGAAAGCGTCCGACGTGTTCCTGGCCGTACAGTCTTACCGGCTGCTGGCTGCCCGTATTGACCAACCCTTGCATCTTGGCATCACCGAGGCGGGCGGAGCACGCAGTGGCTCGGTGAAATCAGCCATTGGCCTGGGCATGCTGCTGTCGGAAGGGATCGGCGATACGCTGCGCATTTCGCTGGCGGCTGATCCGGTTGAAGAAGTGAAGGTTGGCTTTGATATCCTGAAGTCCTTGCGCATCCGCGCTCGTGGCATCAACTTCATTGCCTGCCCAACCTGCTCACGTCAGGAGTTTGACGTCATTGGCACCGTCAATGCGTTGGAACAACGCCTGGAAGACCTCATCACCCCGATGGACGTGTCCATTATCGGTTGCGTGGTGAACGGGCCGGGCGAAGCCCTGGTGTCGACCATTGGAGTAACCGGTGGGCACAAGAAGAGCGGCTTCTACGAAGACGGCGTGCGCCAGAAAGAGCGTTTTGATAACGAACAGATGATTGATCAGTTGGAAGCGAAGATCCGGGCCAAAGCGGCCATGATGGACGGATCCAAGCGCATTTCGATCAATCTTCTGGAAGAATAAGTCGGCGGCTATTGGCCCGCTGATTGATAATCCGAGGACTGGATTGCGCATCTGCGTTGAATAGCGGGTGGCAAAGTCCCTATAATCGGATCCATTTTATATAAACGGACAGAGAACTCACGTGGCAAAAAACATTCAAGCCATTCGCGGCATGAACGATTACCTGCCGGAAGAAACGGCACTGTGGCAGCGTATTGAAGGCACACTCAAGCAGGTGCTGAGCGGCTATGGCTATAGCGAAATCCGGTTGCCGATTGTAGAGCAGACCCCGTTATTCAAGCGCGCCATCGGTGAAGTGACCGACGTCGTGGAAAAAGAAATGTATACCTTCGAGGACCGCAACGGCGAAAGCCTGACGCTGCGCCCGGAAGGAACGGCTGGCTGCGTACGCGCCGGTATCGAACATGGTCTGCTGTACAATCAGGAACAGCGTCTGTGGTATATCGGCCCGATGTTCCGTTACGAACGTCCACAAAAAGGCCGTTACCGCCAGTTCCATCAGTTAGGGGCCGAGGTATTTGGCCTGCAAGGCCCCGACATTGACGCCGAGCTGATCCTGCTGACCGCCCGCTGGTGGAAAGCGCTGGGCATTGCCGAACACGTCAATCTGGAACTGAACTCCATTGGTTCACTGGAAGCTCGCGCCAACTACCGTGACGCTCTGGTGGCTTTCCTGGAACAGCATCAGGAAAAACTCGACGAAGACTGCAAGCGCCGCATGTACAGCAACCCATTGCGCGTGCTGGATTCTAAAAATCCAGAAGTGCAAACCCTGCTTAACGATGCGCCGCGTCTTTCCGACTATCTGGATGAAGAGTCCAAAGCCCACTTTGCCGGGCTGTGTGAACTTTTAGCTCAGGCCGGTATCCCATATACCGTTAACGAGCGCCTGGTGCGCGGCCTGGATTATTACAATCGCACGGTGTTTGAGTGGGTCACCACCAGCCTGGGCGCTCAGGGCACCGTGTGTGCCGGTGGCCGTTACGACGGCCTGGTTGAGCAACTGGGGGGGCGCGCTACCCCTGGCGTGGGTTTTGCCATGGGGCTGGAGCGTTTGGTACTGCTGGTTCAGGCGGTTAATCCGGACTTCAAGGCACCGGCCACCATCGACGTATACGTCATATCGAGCGGTGCGGGTACCCAGAGTGCGGCCATGTTGCTGGCAGAGCAGGTTCGTGATGCTGCGCCGCAGATTAAATTGATGACCAACTATGGCGGCGGCAACTTTAAAAAGCAGATCACCCGTGCAGACAAGTGGGGCGCGCGTATCGCCCTGATCCTGGGTGAGAACGAAGTCGCAGCACAGCAGGTGGTGGTTAAAGACCTGCGCAGTGGTGAACAAGAAACGCTGGCGCAAAGCGAAGTCGCTGCGCGTCTGGCTTTGATGTTAGGTTAAGGAGAAGGACACCGTGGAAGTCTATACCACTGAAAACGAACAGCTTGACGCCGTGCGCAACTTTTTTGCCGAAAACGGTAAAGCTTTGGTTGTGGGTGTGGTGCTCGGTATTGGTGCCCTGGTTGGTTGGCGCTACTGGCAGAGCAATCAGATCTCCAGCATGATGGCTGCCTCACAGTCGTATCAACAGGTTGACGTTGCCTTGGCATCGGGTAAAGCCGAAGACGTGGCAGCGGCAGAGAAGTTTATCCAGGCGAACGACAACAGCTACGGCGTGTTCGCGGCTCTGGATTTGGCTAAACACTTTGCACAACAAGGTGATTTTGCCAAGGCAGAACAGCAACTGGTGGTGGCACAGAGCCATGCCAAAGATGAAAACCTGCTGGCGTTGGTAAATCTGCGTCTGGCTCGTGTTCAGATGCAAGAGAAAAAGCTGGATGAAGCGCTGAAAACGCTGGATGGCGTGAAAGGCGAAGGTTGGATGGCCATGATGCAAGACGTACGCGGCGACGTGCTGTTGGCCAAAGGCGACAGTAAAGGTGCGCGTGAAGCTTACAGCAAAGGCATCGAATCCAATGCTTCTCAGGCGCTTGCGGCAGTAATGCGCATGAAATTGAATAACTTGTCCAGCTAAGGGGAATTCCCATGCAATTGCGTAAAACACTCTTGGTCGGACTGGTTTCCGTGACTTTGCTGAGTGGCTGCTCGTTGTTTAGTGGCGAAGAAGACGTGGTTACCATGTCGCCGCTGCCAACGGTTGAAAATCAGTTCACGCCGAACAAAGCGTGGAGCACGTCGGTCGGTGATGGTATTGGTGAGTATTACTCTCACCTGCGCCCGGCTTATCAGGACAGCACGGTTTATGCTGCCGATCGTCGCGGTACGGTGAAAGCGATGGACCTGGCCGACGGTAAACAAAAATGGAAGGCCGATCTCTCCGAGAAAACCGGCTTCTTCTCCAGCAACCTGCCTGCGCTGCTGTCTGGCGGCCTGACGGTGTCTGGCTCCAACGTGTACGTTGGCAGTGAGAAAGCGGTGGTGTATGCGCTGAATACCGAAGACGGCACAGTCGCGTGGCAAACCAAGGTTGCGGGTGAAGCGATTTCCCGTCCGGTGGTCGCCGAGGGGCTGGTGCTGATCCATACCACCAACGGTCAGCTGCAAGCGTTGAACGAGTCTGATGGTGCCATCAAGTGGACGGTCAACCTGGATATCCCTTCACTGTCACTGCGTGGTGAGTCTGCTCCGGCAACGGCCTTTGGTGCAGCGGTAGTTGGCGGTGACAACGGTCGCGTCAGCGCCGTGTTGATGCAGCAGGGCCAGTTGATCTGGCAGCAGCGTATTTCCCAGCCAAGCGGTGCGACCGAGATCGACCGCCTGAATGACGTAGATACCACGCCGGTGATTATTGACAACGTGGTCTATGCCTTGGGTTACAATGGCAACATGGCGGCGCTGGATCTGCGCTCCGGCCAAATCATGTGGAAACGTGATATGGGCTCGGTGAACGACTTTATCGTCGATGCAGGCCGTATCTATGTGGTCGATCAGAATGACCGTGTAGTGGCAATGAATACCGAAGGTGGCGTTAACCTGTGGCGCCAGAGCGATCTGCTGCACCGTAACCTGACTGCACCAGTGCTGTATAACGGCTACCTGGTCGTCGGCGATGCCGAAGGTTATCTGCACTGGATCAATACCACCGATGGCCGTTTTGTGGCTCAGCAAAAAGTGGATAGCTCCGGCTTCCTGTCCGCGCCAATTGTGGCCGGTGACAAACTGCTGATCCAGGCGCGTGGCGGCAAGGTTTACGCCTTCACTCGCTAACAGTTGTAACCCCAATCAATCGCAGGCTGTGCAGCCTGTAAGATTCATGGGATAACGGCTCCTGACGTCAGGGGCCGTTTCGTATTTTTAAGCTATGCCGCTGCTGTCTATTGCGCTGCATAGTAACGCATTGATTATTAAGTAATGAGGCTTCAACATGATACCTGTCGTTGCGCTGGTCGGGCGCCCGAATGTCGGTAAATCCACCTTGTTTAACCGTTTAACACAGACGCGCGATGCGCTGGTGGCGGATTTCCCCGGGCTAACGCGAGACCGCAAATATGGTCGTGCTGAAGTTGAGGGCAACGAATTTATTATCGTCGATACCGGAGGTATTGACGGGACGGAAGATGGCGTTGAAACGCGTATGGCCGGTCAGTCGCTGCTGGCGATCGAAGAGGCCGATATCGTCCTGTTTATGGTCGATGCCCGTGCCGGACTGATGCCTGCCGATCAGGGGATTGCCCAGCACCTGCGTAATCGCCAGAAGGCGACGTTCCTGGTTGCCAACAAAACCGATGGCATGGATCCGGACACCGCGACGGCAGATTTCTATTCCTTGGGCCTGGGCGACGTCTATGCGATTGCCGCTTCCCATGGCCGTGGCGTCACACAGCTGATTGAACACGTGCTGGTGCCGTTCATCCCGGCAAAACCGGAAGAAGTCGAGCTGACCGAAGAAGAAGCCAATGCCGCCTATTGGGCCGAGCAGAGCGGTGAGCTGGAAGAGGGTGAATATGAAGATCCGGAAGAGGACTTCAACCCGCAGGATCTGCCGATCAAGCTGGCGATCGTTGGCCGCCCTAACGTAGGTAAGTCGACGCTCACTAACCGTATTCTCGGCGAAGAGCGTGTGGTCGTGTTTGACATGCCTGGCACGACTCGCGACAGCATTTACATTCCGATGGTGCGTGACGAGCGTGAATATGTGCTTATCGACACCGCCGGGGTGCGCAAGCGTGGCAAGGTTACCGAAACCGTTGAGAAATTCTCGGTGATCAAAACGCTGCAGGCGATCGAAGATGCCAACGTCGTGTTGTTGGTGATCGACGCCCGCGAAGGCATTTCCGATCAGGATCTGTCGCTGCTGGGCTTTATCCTCAATAGTGGGCGCTCACTGGTGATTGCGGTCAACAAGTGGGACGGCATGAGTGAGGAAGATCGCGATCACGTGAAAGAGATGCTCGATCTGCGTTTGGGCTTTGTCGATTTTGCGCGTGTGCACTTTATCTCTGCGCTGCACGGCAGCGGTGTGGGTAACCTGTTCGAATCTGTGAACGAAGCCTATGAGTGTGCGACTCGCCGCGTAAACACCTCGATGCTTACCAAGATCATGCAGATGGCTGCCGAAGACCACCAGCCGCCGTTGGTGCGTGGCCGCCGCGTGAAGCTGAAATACGCGCACGCAGGGGGATATAACCCGCCTATCGTGGTGATCCACGGTAACCAGGTATCCGATCTGGCCGACTCCTACAAACGTTACCTGATGAACTACTTCCGTCGTTCACTCAAGGTGATGGGGACGCCGATCCGCATCCAGTTTAAAGAGGGTGAGAACCCGTTTGCGGGCAAGCGCAACACCTTGACGCCAAACCAGATGCGCAAGCGCAAGCGCTTGATGAGCCACCTGAAGAAGTCAAAATAACAACCGTAGGGCGTGGAATTGATACCGCGCCCTATTTTTATCCTGCTTAAACCGTTCTATTATCTGCCAATCTCACTTCTACACCGGCCTTGCAAAGGAAGCTCATGTCCTGGGAAACCTGGAGTTTTGCCTTTAGCGTCACCGTACCCAACTTATTGATGATGCTGCTGGGGATCCTGCTACGTCACTGGCGGCTGATGGACGATCGCTTTATCGATGGGGCCACCAAGCTGGTGTTTAATCTGGCGCTGCCCTGCCTGCTGTTCTTCAGCATTGCCACCAACCATCCGCAACTGCGTGATAATTTTGCTCTGGTGATCTACGGCGCGATGGGGACGATAGCGACCTTCCTGCTGCTGGAGTTCGCAGCAAAGTGGCTGGTGAAAGAGCCACGCGAGCGTGGCGTGTTCGTGCAGGGGGGATTCCGGGCGAATACCGCGATTGTCGGCCTGGCTTATGCAATGACCGCTTACGGCGATGAGGGCGTCGCGATTGCCTCGCTGTATCTGACCGTGACGGTGATCCTGTTTAACGTGCTATCGGTTATCACCCTGACGCGCAGCCTGCAAGGCGGCAACGGGCAGAAGATCAAACATCTGTCATTGCTGCGCAGTATCGTGACCAATCCGCTGATCCTCGGGCTGTTAAGCGGTCTGGCCTATGCTCAGACCGGGCTGGGGATTGCGCCCGTGCTCAAGCAGACCGGCAGCTATATCTCAGGCCTGTCATTACCGCTGGCTTTGTTGTGTACCGGGGCCAGCCTCGATCTGCGGGCAATGTTCCGTTCTTCCAACGTCGCTGCGTTGTCGTCGTCGGCTAAACTGTTTTTGGTACCGGTGTTGATGACGTTTGGGGGTTGGCTTTGCGGTTTCGAGGGCGCTACGCTCGGCATTATTTTTATGTTCTCGGCGACGCCGACCGCCTCCGGCAGCTATGTGATGACGCGCGCCATGGGGGGCAACGCGACGTTGGCCGCCAATATTATTGCGATCACCACCGTGGGATCCTTCTTTACCACCGCGTTGGGGATCTCTTTCTTGCGCTCGTGGGGCGTGATTTAAACCAGGAGGAAAGATGGACGCCTTATGTCCGGTTTGTGCTCAGCCGATGAGCTGGGTGAATGGCCACTATCATTGTGACGACTGCAACAGCGATTACCGGCAGCTTGCCGAATGCCCCGACTGCGGGCAACTGTTGCAAGAACTGAAAGCCTGCGGCGCCGTGGATTATCTCTGCCAACATGGCCACGGGCTGATCTCCAAAAAAAGGGTGAAGTTCAGCTATCAACCGGTGGAATGACCTCATACATCATAGAGCCGGTGGTCGTGCGTGCTGACCGCTGGCGACACCTTGTTTTGGCTGAGGCGTTTTACCGAGGCCCGCACCGCCAAGCGCCCGTGCAACAGCATGTTGCTGGGTGGCGCATCCGGGCGCAGCATACGGCGTTGCAATAGAGCAATGGCCTCTGCACCCAGCTCATCACGAGGAACGTGAACCGAGGTGAGCGGCACGTCGTGAATTTCTGCCAGATTAAAACCATCCGTACTCATCACCGAAACATGCTCCGGCACGTTGATATGCATCTTCTTTAGCGCATTAACCGCACCTACCGCCATATAGTCACCCCCTGCCAAGATCGCCGTCGGCAATTGCGCCCGATCGGTAACGCCGTTGATAAAGGCCGTGATGGCCTGCTCGGCTTCTTCGCTGCCGAACCCGGAAGTGGTGACCAGATGCTGGCGATCATCGAAGGGAATATTGTGCCGCATATAGGCCTGTTTGATCCCCGCCAGCCGCAGCTCCATGGTATTACGCCGTAGACATTGCAGATTAAGGATACGGCTGTGGCCCTGTTGCAACAGATAGTTGGCGGAATACTCCCCAATCAGTTGATGGTCTGGGGAGACGCTGTCTAGCCGCATCTGGCGATCGGTGCAGTTAATCAGAATGCAGGGCTTGTTCAGATCGGCGGCCAGCGTATGGATATGCTCGTCATCAATGCCGATGATCAGCACGGCTTCGGTTAACGGATCGCTCATCTTTTCCAAAAACAGTACGCTGTCGCTGTGTTGTTCCTCCAACCCGCAGTAGCGGATCCTCACATCATGTTGCGCCAGTGCGCTGGTGATCCCCTGGATCACCTTGTAGTAGAAAATATCGGTACGAACATCAAAGGCGCGTTGCGGGGCAAATACCATTACGTTGTTCAACATCAGCCTGCCGTTAGAAAGCCCCTGCAAGATACCGTTTTGTTGCGCACAGGCCAGCACTCGTTGCCGCGCCTCGGCGCTGGTGTTGGATTTCCCGGCCAACACGCGTGAAACGGTGCTGATCGAAAGCCCGGTTTGGCGCGCAATTTCCTGTACTTTCAGCTTTCCGTTCATTTTGTGATCTCCTTCAAATTCGGTCGTGAAAATTTTTTCACGGCATATTTCTGTCTTTCATACGGCTTTCTATGGCTATAACGGCGAAAATTTAACTGGTGCATGAAAATTTTTGCAAATTTCGCCATTTCACTCGCCCTCTCCGCTGGTTAGTCTGCGTTGGTACACCAATTTTATAGATTTATCAGTCCAATTTATTGGCTGGAATACAAGTAAAACAACATTAAATCATAGGGTTGTCGCAGCATTGACGTTGTATTTGTGGCCGGTGTCACAAATAACGCTGTTAACACCTCCGTTAGTAAGAGTTGCCCTACCAAAAAGGCGTATGGTCGCCACGGAGATCAAGATGAGTGTAGAAATCAATCAAACGGTAGTTGCCAGCAGCCGCCGCAAATTCAAATCGTTGCGCTGGTGGATGTTGGCCCTGTTCCTGCTGGGCGTCACGGTTAACTACATAACCCGTAACTCGCTGGGTATTTTGGCCCCTGAGCTGAAAACCAGCCTCAACATGACCACCGAGCAATATTCTTGGGTGGTGGCGTCCTTCCAACTGGCCTATACCCTGTTCCAACCGATCTGCGGGTGGCTGATAGACGTCATTGGTCTGAAGATGGGGTTCCTGGTTTGTGCCAGCATCTGGGCGGTAGTGTGCATGATGCATGCTGGTGCGGGCAGCTGGTTGCAACTGGCGATCTTACGTTTCTTCATGGGGGCAGCTGAAGCGGCGGCTACCCCGGCTAACGCCAAAGCGATTTCTGACTGGTTCCCGAAAAAAGAACGGCCAATAGCCGCAGGCTGGGCAGGGGTTGGCTTCTCGATCGGTGCGATGTTGGCTCCGCCGATCATTGTGATTGCCCATGTGTCCTTCGGCTGGCAGGGAGCCTTCCTGTTCTCCGGTGCTCTGGCGCTGATCTGGGTGGTGCTGTGGTGGATATTTTACCACTCGCCACAGCAGCACCCGAACCTGAGCCAAAAGGAGTTTGATCTGATCAACGAGGATAATGAACCGGTACTGCCGAAGCTGCCGTTCTTTAAATCGTTGGCGATCCTGTGCAAAAACAAAAAATTCTACGGCATCGCCATCCCAGCGTTTCTGGCTGAACCGGCTTGGGCGGTGTTTAGCTTCTGGGTGCCGCTGTACCTGGCCACCGAGCGTGGCATGGATCTCAAACAGATTGCCATGTTTGCCTGGCTGCCTTTCCTGGCGGCGGATATCGGCAGCGTCGCCAGTGGTTATCTCACTACGCTGTATCGCAAATGGTTCGGCTGTTCACGGGTGAACTCGGTAGTGGCCAGCTCGGTGACCGGAGCCTTCATGATGGTATCGCTGGCGTTTGTCGCGATCACCAAAGATCCCTACATCGCAATCGCGCTGATCTCCATTGGTGGCTTTGGCCACCAGGTGATCTCCTGCATGTTGAGCGCGCTGGTAGTGGAATCCTTCGATAAAAACCAGATGGCGACGGTGAACGGTATGCGCGGCTCCAGCGCCTGGATCGCCAGTTTCCTGTTTACGCTGTTGATTGGTGCCGTTTCCGACACCGTCGGCTTCAACCCGCTCTTCGTCGCCATGGGCTTCTTCGATCTGATCGGTGCGATGTTCCTGATCGGTTTGATCGCCGAGCGCGGCAAAAAACCTTCACCTACTGCTTAAGTTGGATCATTATGAAAACGTTAAAAAACTGGACGCTGGCGGGGCAATACGCGGACCGTGTTGAACTGCTGGTGGACGAGCAACACCTGTTCTGCCTCTACGTGCTGGAAAGCAATCTGTTCCGCGTGCTGATCAAACGCCACGGTGAGCTGGCGCTGGATCGTACCTGGAGTATCGCCCCGCAGGAGGATGTGCCTTGGGAAGGACGCGATCGCCTCAGCGTCGCCGGTTTTGGCCTGCCGGGCTATCAACTTAACCAGCAGGCAGACAGTTTGACGGTAGCGACCCCGCAGCTACGCGTGACGATACATCAGCCGCTCTGGCTGGAATGGGAATATTGCAACGCGGCAGGGGAATGGCTACCACTGGCCGCGGATCGCCCAACCAGTGCCTATCTGCTCAATGCGCACGGTGACGGCGTGGCGCATTATCAGCGCCGTCACAAGGGCGAACGTTATTATGGACTAGGTGAAAAGGCGGGCGATCTGGAACGTACAGGCCGCCGCTTTGAAATGCGTAACCTGGACGCGATGGGCTACAACGCCGCCAGTACCGATCCGCTCTACAAGCATATCCCTTTTACCATCACGCGCCGGGAAGAGGTCAGCTTTGGTCTGTTTTATGACAACCTGAGCAGCTGCTGGCTGGATCTGGGTAATGAGATCGACAACTATCACCTGGCCTATCGTCGCTATCAGGCCGAGGCGGGCGATCTGGATTACTATCTGTTCCTGGGGCCAAAGGTGCTCGACGTCACCAAAGCCTTCGTGCGCCTGACCGGTAAAACCCATTTTGGGCCGAAGTGGAGCCTGGGGTACAGCGGCTCGACGATGCACTACACCGACGCGCCGGATGCCCAGCAGCAGTTGCAGCAGTTTATCCAGCTGTGCCGCCAGCACGCCATCCCGTGCGATTCGTTCCAGCTCTCTTCCGGCTATACCTCGATCAATAACAAACGCTACGTCTTCAACTGGAACTACGACAAGGTGCCGCAGCCTAAACAGCTTAGCCAAGCCTTTCACGATGCTGGGTTGAAGCTGGCGGCGAATATCAAACCCTGCCTGTTGCAGGACCATCCCAAATATCAACAGGTGGCAGAACTTGGCTTGTTTATCCGCGATTCGCAAAGCGACGCTCCAGAACGTTCCAGCTTCTGGGATGACGAAGGTTCGCACCTCGACTTCACCAACCCAGCGGCGGTTCGCTGGTGGCAGCAAGGGGTGACAGAGCAACTGCTGGAAATGGGGATTGATTCCACCTGGAATGACAACAACGAGTATGAAGTGTGGGATGGAGAAGCGCGCTGCCATGGCTTCGGCAAACCAATCGCCATCAAGCATATTCGCCCGGTGATGCCGCTGCTGATGATGCGAGCCTCGCTTGAAGCACAGCAGCGCTTTGCACCGAACCTGCGGCCTTATTTGATTTCGCGTTCCGGCTGCGCCGGTATGCAGCGCTATGTGCAAACCTGGAGTGGGGACAACCGCACCAGTTGGCAAACCTTGCGCTACAACACCCGTATGGGGGTGGGGATGAGCCTGTCCGGGTTGTTTAACGTTGGGCACGATGTGGGCGGTTTCTCCGGCGATAAACCGGATGCGGAGCTGTTGGTACGTTGGGTACAAAACGGGGTCATGCACCCGCGCTTTACCATCCATTCGTGGAATGATGATGCTACCGTCAATGAACCCTGGATGTACCCGGCGGCAACGCCGATGATCCGTGATGCCATCAACCTGCGTTATCGGCTGATGCCTTACTTCTACACGCTGCTGTGGCAGGCAAGCCATGATGATGAGCCGATGCTGCGGCCAACCTTCCTCGATCATGAGCACGATGAACGCACCTTCGGTGAGACCGATGATTTCCTGATTGGCCGCGACCTGCTGGTGGCCAGCGTGGTGGAGCAGGGGCAGCGCCAGCGTGAAGTCTACCTGCCGGATAACGTTGATGGTTGGTACTGCTTCTATAGCGGCCAATGGTACAGCGGTGGCCAGAGCATAGTGCTGGAGGCACCGCTGGAGCGCTTGCCGTTGCTGGTGCGCGCTGGGGCCGGGCTCCCGATGTCACAACGGTTGGGGCATGTAGACAATGCGGCAGACGATCGCCGTGAACTGCGACTGTTCCCCACCAAGGGCTGCGGATGGTCCTCAGGCCTGCTGTTTGAAGACGACGGGGAAAGCCATGGCTGGCAGCAGAATAATGCGCTGTGGCTCCGCTGGGAGGCAGTGAGTGATAATCAGCGCATCGAGCTGACCTTCACCTGTGAAGGGCATTTCAAACCGACGTGGCAGGCGCTGAACATTGTGTTGCCAGCAGGTGAGACTCGCGAACTGTGGGTGAATGGGGTTTGTTGTGATAGCTATGTGCTATGACTGATGCCACATCCCAACCCTCTACTGAGGGTTGGGATGCTCTCAAACAGGATGGAGTTTGGTCTAAAAAAGAAGCAGTCGATCGGCTCTGCCACTAACGGCTATTCCACCACGCGTTTCTTACGCGGCTTTTTCACGACGGTGACGGTTTTGACTTCGCTCTCCACCCAGCCATCCTGCAGGCGGGTTTTTAGCATTTCCCCAACCTGTGCCTGCTTGGTGGTTTTCAGTAACTCACCCTGTGGTGTCTGCGTTACGCTATAGCCGCGAGCTAAGGTTGCCAGCGGGCTAACCGCCTCCAACTGACTACAGGCGACGCCAAAGCGTTGGCGATAGCCATTGAGCTGCCGCTCCATCCCTTGTTGCAAACGGTATTCCTGCTGCTGAACGCGCTGCTGCAAGCGGTGGATTCGGCCCATCGGCTGGACCTGCGCCAGGCGCTGCTGTACGCGTTCACTGCGGCGAGAAGATAGCCGTATTTGCTGCTGCATCCCATCTTCCAAACGGCGCTGTAGCTTGAATAACAGCGTTTGCTGCCGCGCCAGCCTCAGGTGCGGATGCTGTTGTTGCAAACGGTGGTTGATGCGGGTGAACTGCTGCTGGCGCTGCGCCAGATAATAGTCCATCGCCATTTCCAGCCGCTGTTGCTGTGACTGCAATTGGCGCAACAGCTCAAGCTGATTACGGCTGACCAACTCCGCCGCAGCGGAAGGGGTAGGTGCCCGCAGGTCGGCAACAAAGTCGGCAATGGTGACGTCGGTTTCATGGCCAACGGCGCTGACGATCGGGATACGGCTGCCAAAAATGGCCTTCGCGACGCGTTCGTCGTTAAAACTCCATAAATCTTCTAACGAGCCACCGCCGCGCCCGACGATCAGCACATCGCACTCATCACGGCGGTTGGCGGTTTCGATCGCGCGAACGATCTGCAACGGAGCTTCTGCCCCTTGCACGGACGTGGGGTAAATCACGATCGGCAGTGAAGGATCGCGCCGCTGTAACACCTGTAAAATATCGTGCAGTGCCGCGCCGCTGGCGGAGGTGATCACTCCAACGCATTTGGCCGGGCTCGGCAGCGGTTGCTTGAACTGCTGATCAAACAAACCTTCGGCTGCCAGGCGCTGTTTCAACTGCTCGAATTGCTGTTGCAGCAGGCCGTCACCGGCAGGCTGCATGCTTTCGGCGATCAGTTGGTAATCACCGCGTGGTTCATACAGGGTGATGCTGGCCCGCACCAGAACCTGCTGGCCATTTTGCGGGCGAAAGGTGGTGCGGCGGTTGCTGTTGCGGAACATCGCACAACGCACCTGGGCACGGTCATCTTTCAGCGTAAAATACCAGTGGCCGGAGGAGGGCTGGGAGAAGTTGGAGATCTCGGCGGAGAGCCAAATCTGCCCCATTTCCATTTCCAGCAGCTGTCGAACCGTCTGATTGAGGCGGCTTACGGTAAAAATGGACGGTGAAGTAGGTAGTGACATGTGACCCAGATCAAATTTCAAAACAAGCACTTAATTGGTCGATATTACAGCTCGGCGAAAGGTAATCAAGAGTTTTTGTAAGAAAGTGCTGGAGGCAACCGATTACGCTCTGTATAATGCCACGGCAATATTTTATCTTTTCCGCATCCACCTTGGTGAGATATTGCCCATGCTACGTATTGTAAAAGAAGCTCTAACGTTTGATGACGTTCTCCTGGTTCCAGCCCACTCCACAGTTCTGCCTAATACCGCAGATCTTGGCACCCAACTGACCAAATCCATCCGCCTGAATATCCCTATGCTGTCCGCAGCCATGGATACCGTAACCGAAGCCAACCTGGCCATAGCGCTAGCGCAGGAAGGCGGTCTGGGCTTCATTCACAAAAACATGTCCATTGAGCGCCAGGCGGAAGAAGTTCGCCGGGTGAAAAAACATGAAAGCGGCGTGGTCACGGACCCACAGACCGTTACTCCTTCCACCACGCTGGCTGAAGTGAAAGAGTTAACCGCGCGTAACGGCTTTGCCGGTTACCCGGTTGTGACCGAAGAAAACGAACTGGTGGGGATCATTACCGGCCGTGACGTGCGCTTCGTCACCGATCTGACTCAGCCTGTCACCGCAGTAATGACGCCAAAAGAGCGTCTGGTCACCGTCAAGGAAGGCGAAGCGCGTGAAGTCGTGCTGCAAAAAATGCACGAAAAACGCGTTGAAAAAGCGCTGGTGGTGGACGACAGCTTCCACCTGCTGGGCATGATCACCGTTAAAGACTTCCAGAAAGCAGAGCGTAAACCTAACGCCTGTAAAGATGAGCATGGCCGTCTGCGCGTAGGCGCTGCGGTGGGTGCTGGTGCCGGTAACGAAGAGCGCGTTGATGCGCTGGTCGCAGCCGGTGTTGACGTACTGCTCATCGACTCTTCACACGGCCATTCCGAAGGCGTGTTACAGCGCATCCGTGAAACCCGTGCCAAATACCCAGACCTGCAAATCCTTGGCGGCAACGTCGCAACTGGGGCTGGTGCCAAAGCCCTGATGGAAGCCGGCGTGAGCGCGGTGAAAGTCGGTATCGGTCCTGGCTCTATCTGTACCACTCGTATCGTAACCGGCGTGGGTGTTCCGCAGATCACCGCTATCGCCGATGCGGTCGAAGCACTGGAAGGGACGGGTATCCCAGTTATCGCTGACGGTGGTATCCGCTTCTCTGGCGATATCGCCAAAGCGATTGCTGCCGGTGCGTCCTGTGTGATGGTTGGCTCAATGCTGGCGGGTACGGAAGAATCTCCGGGCGAAATCGAGCTGTATCAGGGCCGTTCGTTCAAATCTTACCGTGGGATGGGTTCTCTGGGCGCAATGTCCAAAGGTTCCTCCGACCGTTACTTCCAGACCGATAACGCCGCTGATAAACTGGTGCCGGAAGGTATCGAAGGCCGTGTGGCCTACAAAGGCATGCTGAAGGCGATCGTACATCAGCAGATGGGCGGCCTGCGTTCCTGCATGGGCCTGACCGGCTGTGCGACCATCGACGAACTGCGTACCAAAGCCGAGTTTGTGCGCATCAGCGGTGCCGGTATTCAAGAAAGCCATGTGCATGACGTGACCATCACCAAAGAATCACCAAACTACCGCATGGGCTAATGCTTTAACCTCTCTCCTGCGGGAGAGGGGCAGGGATGAGGGGGCAACCTCTCATCCCAAATACCCTTTTTGCTCTTTTTCTCTGTTGCTGGAATTTGCCTCACATGACAAAAAATATTCATAAGCATCGCATCCTGATCCTGGATTTCGGTTCACAATACACCCAGCTGGTTGCTCGCCGCGTGCGTGAGATTGGCGTTTACTGTGAGCTGTGGGCCTGGGACGTCAGCGAAGAGCAGATCCGCGAATTCAATCCAAGCGGCATCATTCTCTCCGGTGGCCCGGAAAGCACCACCGAACTGAACAGCCCGCGTGCGCCAGAATATGTTTTCACCGCCGGCGTACCGGTATTGGGCGTGTGCTATGGCATGCAGACCATGGCGATGCAACTGGGCGGCCATGTACAGGGGTCAACCGAGCGTGAGTTCGGTTATGCGCAGGTGGAAATCACCCAATCAAGCGCCCTGATCCGCGATATCGAAGATGCGATCAGCCCGGCAGGCAAACCGGTATTAGACGTATGGATGAGCCACGGCGATAAAGTTACCGCTATCCCGTCAGATTTCGTCACCGTTGCCAGCACCGATACCTGCCCGTTTGCCATTATGGCCAACGAGGAAAAACGCTTCTACGGCGTACAGTTCCACCCGGAAGTCACCCATACCCGTCAGGGCCAGCGCATCCTGGAGCGTTTCGTACTGGATATCTGTGGTTGTGAAGCGCTGTGGACGCCTGCCACCATTATCGAAGATGCCGTTGCGCGTATTCGTGAGCAGGTCGGCGAAGATCACGTGATCCTCGGCCTGTCTGGCGGCGTGGATTCATCCGTTACCGCCATGCTGCTGCACCGTGCCATTGGCAAGCGCCTGACCTGCGTATTCGTAGATAACGGCCTGCTGCGCCTGAACGAAGCTGACCAAGTGTTGGAAATGTTCGGTGACCACTTCGGTCTGAACATCGTGCACGTGGCGGCAGAGAACCGTTTCTTGAGCGCGCTGGCGGGTGTTGATGAGCCAGAAGCCAAGCGTAAGATCATTGGCCGCGTCTTTGTCGAAGTATTCGACGAAGAAGCCTGCAAGCAGAGCGCCGTGAAGTGGCTGGCTCAGGGCACCATCTACCCGGATGTGATCGAGTCTGCCGCTTCCGCTACCGGCAAAGCGCACGTGATCAAATCGCACCACAACGTCGGTGGCCTGCCGAAAGAGATGAAGCTGGGCCTGGTGGAACCGCTGAAAGAGCTGTTCAAAGATGAAGTGCGCAAGATTGGTCTGGAGCTGGGCCTGCCGTACGACATGCTGTACCGCCACCCGTTCCCAGGGCCAGGTCTGGGCGTGCGCGTATTGGGCGAAGTGAAGAAAGAATACTGCGATCTGCTGCGCCGTGCCGATGCGATCTTCATCGAAGAGCTGCACAAAGCCGATCTGTACAACAAGGTCAGCCAGGCGTTCACCGTATTCCTGCCGGTACGTTCCGTTGGCGTGATGGGCGATGGCCGTAAATACGATTGGGTTGTCTCTCTGCGTGCGGTAGAAACCATCGACTTTATGACCGCGCATTGGGCACACCTGCCGTACGATTTCCTGGGCCGTGTTTCCAACCGTATCATCAACGAAGTCAACGGGATTTCCCGTGTGGTTTATGATATCAGCGGGAAGCCACCGGCGACGATTGAATGGGAATGATAAGTTAATATCAGCCTCACTCGATAGCGTGAATAGAATGAAAATCCTCTGTTTTACAGGGGATTTTTCTTTTTCAGTGAGCATTCATTGTGTTAGCCGCGAAAGCTTTGCCATCGGCATGATGTGGTGGCAGAATACGGCAAACTAACTTTTAAGAATTTTTTCGCATTGAATATTTTTTTACGTTATGCATCTGTAGGTGTGCTGAACACCTTTGTTCATTGGGCTGTGTTTGCGCTCATGTTTTTTAGTGGTTTTTCCCAATCAATATCCAACGTTGTTGCCTTTTGCATCGCGGTGACCTTCTCGTTCTTTGCAAACGCCAGATGGACCTTTAAAAAAGAAGCGACTACTGTCCGCTACATGGCGTATGTGCTGTTTATGGGGGGCATGGCATTTTGCGTAGGTTGGATCGCAGACGAAGTAAAGGCTAACCCAATAGTCACACTGATTACCTTTTCTGCAGTAAGTCTCATTTGTGGCTTCATTTATTCTAAACTAGTTGTATTCAAGGATGATAAATGAAAATATCGTTGGTAGTTCCTGTATTTAATGAAGAAGAAGCAATTCCTCTCTTCTATAAGTCCGTTCGTGAATATAAAGAGTTCGCAGACAAAGATATAGAAATCGTGTTTGTAAACGATGGCAGTTCTGATAAAACAGAGAACATAATATCAGCCTTGTCGCTAGCTGATGAGAAAATAAAAGTTATAAATTTCACGCGTAATTTTGGCAAAGAGCCTGCCTTATTTGCTGGTTTGGAGGCATCTTCGGGTGATGTCATCATTCCTATCGACGTAGATCTTCAAGATCCAATAGATGTTATCCCGTTATTGTTAAATAAATGGGAAAATGGTGCGGAAGTTGTTTTAGCTAAACGTATAGATAGACAGAGTGATGGAAGAATGAAGCGTAAAACTGCAGAGTGGTTTTATCGCATTCACAACAAAATAAGCAAACCGGCCATAGAAGAAAATGTCGGCGATTTTAGGCTTATGTCTCGAGAAGTCGTGGATAACATCAAATTACTTCCCGAAAGAAACCTGTTTATGAAAGGGATATTAAGCTGGGTGGGCGGAAAGGTTGACATCGTCGAGTATTCAAGAGCCCAACGAGTTGCTGGTTCAAGTAAATTCAATGGCTGGAAACTGTGGAATCTGGCGATAGAAGGTATCACCAGTTTTTCGACCTTTCCGCTACGGGTATGGGCATATATCGGTTTTTTCGTTGCCACTTTATCCTTCATTTATGGTGCATGGATGATTCTGGATAAATTAATTTGGGGCAATCCGGTGCCGGGCTATTCCTCTATTATCGTTTCTATCCTCTTCCTTGGAGGTGTGCAGCTAATAGGAATAGGTGTCCTAGGTGAATATGTAGGACGGATTTACGTAGAAACAAAACGCAGGCCGCGTTACATAGTTAAAAAGTGAGATGGGAAATCAGATGATCTGCAAAGACGATAAAAAAACATTGGCCTTGTATTCAGGCTTGGCTCTGCTGTTTATATATCCTCTTATTCAAGCTGGGGTGTTTTACAGGGATGACTTAGACCGAGCGATTACAGGTCAATATGGATGGCGTGGATTAGGGCGGCCAATTGCGGATATTCTGATGAAAATCCTATCGGCGAGTGGGCGCTATAATCTTGACCTGTTTCCCTATACAATGATTGCATCTTGTCTGTTTATAGGTGCCGCTTCCTTCTTGCTTTTCAAACATTTGGTTAAAATGGATGTTCCGCATGCCAAACTTGTAGCGGCACTTTTGATATTCAATCCTTATCTATTACAAAATATTGCCTATAGATACGACTCTTTGGGTATGGTAATTGCCTTGTTTCTTGCCGTGTTAGCCTATACCTATAGGAACGACAGCATAATTCGTGAAGGCTCAATAAAAATAATAGCGGGCGTGTTATCGCTAACCCTCTATCAGCCATGCATGAATATTTTCATCGGCCTGCTTGCCATTGATATGATGATTATTGCAGTTAAAAGTGAATCTACAATAGCTCATTCCATAAAATTAATAATAAACAAGGCAGTGACGTTTGTTTGTTTTTATCTTGTGTACATGCTGTTTTTTGCTGTAAGAAACAACTCTCGTTCGGACATTATTTTGCCGAATGCTGAGGGGGCTGAAAAACTGTTAAGCACGATAAAGGGATTAAAAGAGCTGGTTTTGTCGTATTTTTACGGCCCTGTTTATATCTATTTCCTGGTGCCTGTAGTGATTGCTTTGGTATTCATGATGGTCAGCAACTATGCACATGCCAAGAAAATAATTTCATTCATGATATACGCTTTGCTGTCATGCTTTATTTTCCTGGTGTCTCTAATGGGGCCAACAATCCTTCTGCAAGATGCTCCTGTATTCCCTAGGACTTTGGTTTCATTTTCGGTACTACTGGTTATTATTGCCATTCCGATTATGTATTTTTCGCCTAAATTAAAATATCTATCGCTCGTCCCGCTAATCACCGTATTTGCATTCAGTGCTCAGCTAAGTAGCGCCATAAAGTCACAGCGTGAATATGAAGACTTTGTTTTTGACATGATTGCTAGAGAAATGCTGAGCTACCCAAACATAGAGACTATCGGCACTACTGGGCAAGTGAACATTAACGAAAGAACCAAGTTAATCATGGAAAACAAGCCGCTGATTGGTCATTTTCTTAGCCCGGCCTCTGAGTTTATAGCGTCTTTCCAGTTGATTAATAAGGGATTAACGCAAACGCTGCATGGTTACGTTGATGAGCAAGCCAATATGGATAGACTTGCAGGGATGAGAGAAAAAGGCATTAAGCCGGTATCCTCTAATAAGGACTATTCGTTATACGTTTCTGGTAATGAGGCCATAGTCACATTGGGAACCACTAAACATTAACTACTTATATTGGCTCAATAATTTTTAACTGAGCCTATGAATTTGGTTTATCTGCATCAAGCGGTTAATCTGGCCTGAGTTCGGAATTCAAATGGACTCAGGCCGTTCAGGTTATTGCTTTGCTACTTATCTATGCTTTCTCAGGAAAATTATCCATCAATATATAGCTGGCATCCTTACGTTTATGTTGATCGATCAGCGGCACCAGGCGTTTAAAGTGTTCGCTCGCGCAGTGAGCATCCAACGCCGCGCGATCGGGCCACTCTTCGATAAAGATAAAGTGTCCGGCATCCTTTTGATCGACATACAGATCATAGGCTATGCAGCGAGGCTCCTGCTTGGTGGCTTCAACCAACTCTTGGTAAAGCGGTAACACCGTTTCTATCGCTTCAACCTTGATAAAATCTTCGGCAATGACTTTCAGCATTTTTATTCTTCATCCACTTTTACGACTCGGGTATTGCCTAAGTTGAGTGCTTGCCCGGCATGACCGATGGGTGTCATGCGAGGTATTGGCTGACCGCTGTCCTTTTCCACCAGGCGTGAATAGTCCTCTCCTGCTGCAAAAAGATGGTCTTCTCCCCATTGGCGCAGTGCGACGATAATCGGGAAGATTTCTCGGCCTTTATCGGTCAGCAAATACTCCTGATAGGCGCTGCCATCGGCGGCAGGGCTAACTTGCAAAATCCCCTGGGCGACCAGCGTGCGTAGCCGAGTGGAAAGAATATTCTTTGCCATCCCCAGGTTCTTTTGAAACTCACTAAACCGGCTGATGCCGTCAAAGGCGTCGCGGATGATCAGTAATGACCACCAATCACCCAGCACATCCAATGTTCGTGCTACCGGGCATTGAGCATCCTCAAGGCTTTTACGTTTCATGCTGCGGCTCCAGAATTATTCTGGTTGCATTATAAAACCTCTTTCACTAAAGTGCATTGAGTTTAATAATGAAACCACTTTAACGAGGCGCTTGATGAGTGATAAACCGCTGGAAACCTTCCGCTCACAGTCTGTCGAGCTTTTGCCTACGTCACTGGTGCTGCTGTTGGCTACAGCCTGCGCCTTCAGCGTGGCCAATGTTTATTACGCGCAACCGCTGCTTGATGCCATTGCGGAGGATTTTAATATCAGCCTGGCGAGAGTAGGGATGGTGATTGCAGCGACCCAGATCGGCTGCGCCTGTGCGCTGTTATTGGTGGTTCCTTTGGGGGATTTGCTGGATCGCCATCGTCTGCTGGCGGTGCAGCAAATACTGTTGATTGCCGCGTTGCTGATGGTTGTGGTGTCTAGTAGCAGTTTGGCGTTACTGGCGGCTATGCTGCTGGTGGGGCTGCTGGGAACCGCGATAACGCAGGGATTGATCGCCTTTGCCGCGACGTTGGCCTCCCCGCAGGAACGTGGACGCGTGGTGGGGGCTGCTCAGGGCGGAGTGGTGATGGGTTTACTGCTGGCGCGCACCCTTTCTGGGTTACTGGCGGATATCGGCGGTTGGCGAACCGTCTACATTTTCTCAGCGGCTCTTACCCTGATATTACTTCCTGTTCTGGCTCGTTTATTACCAAAGCAGCCTGCTTACGAGTTGAAGTTAAGCTATTGGCAACTGCTGAGCTCAATGCTGAGCCTGTTGCGCCATGACCGGATTTTGCAGATACGCGGTATGTTGGCGTTGTTGATGTTCGCGGCATTCAGCATCTTCTGGAGCACGCTGGTTCTCCCTTTGAGCCAACCCCCATTTCTTTTTTCTCATTCGACCATTGGTGCATTTGGGCTGGTAGGGGCAGTCGGAGCGCTGGCGGCGATGAGAGCTGGGCATCTAGCTGACCAAGGCTGGGGGCAGACAGCTAGCGGAGTGTGCCTGTTGTTGCTGATGATCGCTTGGCTGCCGCTTGGGTTGATGGAGCGAGGAATGGCGTACCTGATTGGCGGTATTATCCTGCTGGATCTGGCCGGGCAGGCAATCCATGTCCTCAATCAGAGCATGATTTTCACTGCACACCCGCAGTCCCACAGTCGCCTGGTCGGGTGCTACATGCTGTTTTATGCCGTTGGCAGTGGGCTGGGGGCGTTTGCCGGTAGCCATATTTATGCGTGGGCAGGCTGGCACGGCGTATGCTGGTTGGGTGGTTCGGTAAGCCTGGTGGCATTGCTGTTTTGGTGGCGTACGCTGAAATATTGCCGTTGACCCTTTCATACCTTTATGACGCCCCATGCAGCTATGATCCCCCCGATGAACGCACTGAGCGTACCAAGGATAGTGCCCGGTGCTGAAACCGCAAGCTTAAGAACAACGCTATCTTTGCGGTGAATACATCAGGTAATACTCTTCTCCGCCGTCACCACCGGTGGAGACGATCTGCCAGCCGTGCTTGTGATAGAACGCTATCGCCTTGTCATTTTTCACCAGGCACTTGAGCGAGCCGGTTGAGGTAAACGTCTGCTCTGCGGCATGCAACAGCGCGCTGCCCACGCCCTGTGGCGGCAACAGGGGGTCGACATACAGATTATGAATAAAATTATCGGCGCGATAAATTGAGACAAAGCCGAGCAGCTTGCCGTCCTGCTCGGCAAC
Source organism: Serratia sp. N21D137 (assembly GCF_047530005.1). Classification (NCBI taxonomy): domain Bacteria; kingdom Pseudomonadati; phylum Pseudomonadota; class Gammaproteobacteria; order Enterobacterales; family Yersiniaceae; genus Serratia; species Serratia sp. N21D137. The sequence continues at coordinate 26,198 of NZ_JBLJAJ010000012.1, read as the reverse complement.
CCAGATCTCTTCGCCAATCGTTGAGCGATCAAAATCTTCCAGCCGGTAATTACGTGTGTTACGCCAGGTAAAGGCGGCTTGGCGAGCGGCCAGATACAGGCTGCGCAGAAAAGGACGATCGGCCTCTTGGTAAGGTCTTATGTGCATGGCGGCTCCTGATGATTTGCTAGCACTATAGCTGACAATCAACTCATTTCAACGCTGGTACCCAGCCGTTGCGCCAACCCTTTGGCCCCGGCCCGCATCACCGCATCGTGGTTCCAGCGAAATAACGGTGCTGCTAACGGTGCCAGGCAGTTCATCCAGAGCGAAGTGGTTCGCACCTGCCAGGTATAACGCGCAAGGGTATAAACCCCGTCTGAACTTAACCGCCATTGGCCGACCCCTTCTACTTCGCCGCTGGCTTGTCCCTCCAATAGCTTTAGCGGCACAATATTCACGATGCGCATATCGAAGGTGATGCGGTAAGGCAGTACGCCTTGCCAGGTATAACGATGCAACGCCCCGATACCGAGTGCATCGCCTTTTCCTATTTCGACCACCTGTAACAGGTTTTTCCACCAGCTTGGCCAGATATCGGGATGATAGAGTACCTCCCATACCGTTGGTAACGGGGCTTTGATGCGCCAGAGGGTGGTGAACTGGTATTCGGCCATATCGGGTTCTGCCTTAAGGGGTAAAGAAGTCAGCGGGAAAATGCAGGTTGAACACCAGCGCATCCATCATCACGGTTTCCATTTCTCGATCGTTGCTATCGTAGCTGACCACCTTGGTTGGGAAGCCGTGGCTCTCCTCTAGCCAAACTTCATAACGGTGAACGCCATCGACGCTAACCCCCGCAACTCCAAGGATGGTGACATGCAAAGCGCCTTGGCCAGCCAGGGTCTCCTTGCCGACCACGGTCGTTTTTCCCCCTTGCTGGAGGCGGCGAATATTACGCAGCAAGGTGCCGACGTCCGATTGGTCTACACGGTGGCCGTTAGGGTCTTGTACCAACGAGTTGCTGGGTGACAGGCTCAACACCGGCAGAGTGCCGATACCGAATGGCCATACGCGCACCTTAGCGCTATCGGGATCATAGATCAGCACGGCACCGCGATGAGGTTCGCTGAAATCCATCCGCACATAACCTGGCTTACGGTAGCTGTAACGCATCAGGGTACGATCGCCTTGTGCCGTTCGAGAGTCGATCCTGCATTGGTACGCAGCAATCTGCGCAAATTGCTCCTGCGCCAGAACCATCGGATCCGGTGAAAGTGTGGGGGCAGTATTGGCACTGGTTATCAACGCCATTGCCAGTAGCCATTGGTTGCCGAATAAGTGGTTGATACTTTTCTCCCTGCGGAACCATGGCCGAAAAGGCTGGCCTCATTAATTAAATATAGGGTCTGGATCACAGGCGATGGCGGTTTATTCTTCAAACATCATACTATTCGAGTTTTTCGGGCTTAATATGCCACATACCTTGAATGAGCTTTTCGCCAATAAAAAAGGCTTCATTCCTCTCGGTTTGAAGCCCTGAGTCATCGTTCAAGCGTCGGTGCTTATTTCACATCGACCTGATAGAAAATGTGTTTACCGAACGGGTCGATTTCGTATCCGGTGACTTCTTTGCGCACCGGCTCAAAAATCGTCGAGTGGGCAATCATCACCGCAGGCATCTGATCGTGCATCATCTGCTGGGCTTCTTTGTACAGCGCTACACGTTTTTCGTGGTTACTTTCGGCGCGAGCTTCCAGGATCAGCTTATCAAACGGCTGATAGCACCACTTCGACGAGTTAGAACCGCCGTTGGCTGACGTGCAGCTATACAGTGGACCAAAGAAGTTATCCGGATCGCCGGTTGCCGTGGTCCAGCCCATCAGTGCGGCCTGATGCTCGCCGTTTTTCACCCGCGTCAGGTACTCGCCCCATTCGAAAGTGACTACTTTGGCCGTTACGCCCACTTTTGCCCAGTCGGCCTGGATCATCTCGGCCATGCGCTTGGCGTTCGGGTTATACGGACGCTGAACCGGCATTGCCCACAGATCGATGGTCATGCCGTTGGCGAAGCCGGCTTCTTTCAGTAGGGCTTTGGCCTTCTCCGGATCGTAATCGTAGTCTTTCAAATCCGCATCGGCACTCCACACGCCCGGTGGCAGTATATTTTTCGCCGCTGTGCCGGTACCGTGGAAAACCGCCTCGATGATCGCTGGTTTATTGATGGCCAGCGCCAACGCCTGACGGACCTTCACGTTATCCAGCGGTGCCTTCTGGGTGTTAAACGCCAGGAAGCCGGTGTTCAAGCCCGCTTTTTGCATCAGGTTGATGTCTTTATTTTCCCGCATGCGCGGCAAATCTGCCGGGTTAGGGAATGGCATCACCTGGCATTCATTTTTTTCCAGCTTGGCGTAACGGATCGACGCGTCCGGCGTGATGGAGAACACCAGACGGTCGATTTTCGCTTTGCCCTGCCAGTAATCAGGGAAGGCGCTAAACAGGATGCGGGAGTCTTTCTGATACTGCTTCAGTTCAAACGGCCCGGTGCCAATCGGCTCCATATCCACACGCTCTGGTGTGCCCGCTTTCAACATGCTATTGGCGTATTCTGCCGAGAGAATTGAAGCAAAATACCAGCCTAAATCGGCAACAAACGGCGCTTCCGGATGGGCCAGAGTGAAACGCACGGTATGGTCATCAACCTTGTCGATGGCGGTAATTAACTTGCCAAACTCCAGGCTCTCGAAGTTGGAGTAGTTGCCGTTGGAAACGTTGTGATAGGGATGGTTTGGATCTTTCTGACGCATAAACGAGAAGATCACATCATCGGCGTTAAAATCGCGCGTCGGCTTGAAATATTTGTTGCTCTGGAACTTCACCCCTTGGCGCAGATGGAAGGTGTACACCTTACCGTCTTCACTGACGTCCCAGCTTTCTGCCAGGCTAGGCTGCAGTTCGGTGGTACCGACTTTGAAATCCACCAGTCGGTTATAGATCGGCACCGCACTGGCATCTACGCTGGTCCCGGAGGTGTAGAGCTGCGGGTTAAAGTTTTCTGGTGAACCTTCTGAACAATAGACTAACGTTTTTGCTGCTACCCCAGAGCTTATTGAGAGCGCTGCTACGGTCAGCGCAAGCTTTGTAATTTTAATTATCATCACTATCTTCCTGTTGGTGAGCCTACCACTGAAAAATAAAGCTTGTACTAAAGCGCTTAATAAATAACATTAAATTTACATTGTCAGCAAACAACATCGAACGATAACAATGAGGTCAACGCTAGCCTCGGTAAAGGCAGTAGTTGGCAAAAATAAACTCTAACAAAAGGGTGAATTCTGAAAGATTGCTCTGGTGATCCTAGCCATGGGAGCCTTGCAAACGGGATGCGTTCATACACAACATAATGTCTTCACCGCTCGCCACGCAGTTAACCCAACGTTTCTTCCGCTACCTGGCCGTCACCAGCCAGAGCAACCCAGCGGTAAGTACTTTGCCCAGCACTCCTGGCCAGTTCGCCATGGCGGAGATGCTGGCTGAGGAACTACGCCAACTCGGCCTGGATAATGTGGTTATTGACGAACATGCCACCGTCACCGCAGTGAAAAAAGGCAACGTACCCGGCGCGCCACGTATCGGGTTTATCACCCATATTGATACCGTAGACGTTGGTTTATCGCCGGACATCCACCCACAAATCTTGCGTTTTACCGGTGAGGATTTGTGCCTGAACGCGCAGCAAGATATCTGGCTACGTACTGCTGAACACCCGGAAATCAAAGCCTATCCGGGGGAAGAGATTATTTTCAGCGACGGCACCAGCGTGTTGGGGGCGGATAACAAAGCGGCCGTCACGGTTGTGATGACGGTGTTGGAAAACCTTACCGCAGAGGACCAGCACGGCGATATCGTGGTGGCATTTGTACCGGATGAAGAGATTGGTCTGTGCGGTGCCAAAGCGCTCGATATGGCGCGTTTCGACGTCGACTTTGCCTGGACTATCGACTGTTGTGAATTGGGCGAAGTGGTGTATGAGAACTTCAACGCCGCCAGCGCCGAACTGCGCTTTACCGGTGTGACCAGCCACCCGATGTCCTCCAAAGGCGTGCTGGTGAACCCGCTGCTGATGGCGATGGATTATATCAGCCACTTCGATCGCCAGCAGACTCCTGAGCATACCGAAGGGCGTGAAGGTTATATCTGGTTTAACGGCATGCAGGCATCACAAAGCGAAGCGCTGCTGAAAGCCAATATCCGTGATTTCGACTTGGCGAACTTTGAGCGCCGCAAGCAGCAGATTGGTGAAGTAGCGGAGAAGATTGCCGCGCAGTATCCCACCGCCCGGGTGGAGTATCACATCAGCGATACCTACAGCAATATCAGCAATGCCATCACCGATGACCGCCGGGCCATTGATCTGATTTTTGCCGCACTGGCCGAGTTGAACATTGAGCCTAAAGTCATCCCGATGCGCGGGGGCACCGATGGTGCTGCGTTGTCGGCAAAAGGGTTATTAACGCCCAATTTCTTTACCGGCGCGCATAACTTCCATTCACGGTTCGAGTTTTTACCCCTTAAGTCGTTCGAGGCTTCCTACAATGTGGCGTTAACGCTGTGCAAGCTGGCGGCTAAATAAGGGCCGATATCGCTTCAACATTATCGCAGCCAGGCTTGTTCAAGCCTGGTTAGCGAAAGTTTTCTTTGTTTGGCTAGCGCTAATAAACAAGAAAGCCATTACGGATTAGCAGATAAAAACTCAGACACCCGCTATTTTTTCACTATGTTCGGATGATCATCGCCGTTCATGCCGGTATAGCCGATCATACCGCTCTTGAAACTATCCTATCGCCATTATCAACCAGAGCTTGTTGGCCGGCTATTACACTATGTTTAAGTGGGCGGGCCTAGAATGGCTGGGGCCGATTATGGCTTTGTATAGCCATTGGCGTGATGAGAGCTATTGAACCTTCTGTACCAACCGCTCCGCTGCCAAAACCTTAATATTTATTTCAAGGGTTGTGAGTATTACCTCCCAACCTCGCAAATTCAGTCTGGGAGTCAACAACATGACTATCGATTTACAACGGCTTCAACAGGTTGCATCGAATGCCTATGCGCAGTATTCCACATTGAGTGGTGGCGAGAATGCCAGCTATATCCCTTTTTTAGCGAGCGTGCCAAGCCATTTAGCCGCCTTGGCGATTGTGACCGTCGACGGGGATATCATTTCTCAGGGCGATGCGGAGTTCCGCTTTGCGCTGGAGTCAATTTCAAAAGTGTGCTCGCTAGCCTTGGCGTTGGAAGATGTTGGCCCGCAAGACGTACAGGACAAGATTGGTGCCGATCCCACCGGCTTGCCCTTTAACTCGGTGATTGCTCTGGAGCTACATAAAGGTAAACCCCTCTCGCCGCTGGTGAATGCCGGGGCAATGTCAACGGTGAGCTTAGTCAAAGCGAGTGACCGTGAAAACCGCTGGTTGCGCATTCTTGATATGCAACAGCAGTTAGCGGGTGCACAAATCGCACTCTCTGACGAGGTGAATGATTCAGAGCAAACGACCAACTTCCATAACCGTGCGATCGCCTGGTTACTCTATAGCGCCGATGCGATGTACTGCGATCCAATGGAAGCCTGTGATGTTTATACCCGCCAATGTTCAACGCTGCTTAATACCATTGAATTGGCCACGATGGGGGCGACAATTGCCGCTGGTGGTATCAACCCCGTCAGCAAAAAGCGAGTGCTGACAGAATCTAACACCCCCTTTATTTTGGCAGAAATGACGATGGAAGGGATGTATGGCAGTTCAGGCGATTGGGCCTATACCGTGGGTTTACCGGGTAAAAGTGGTGTTGGAGGCGGTATCTTGACCGTGGTGCCCGGCGTAATGGGGATTGCTGCGTTCTCACCTCCTCTTGATCCCGTTGGTAACAGCGTGCGTGGGCAAAAAATGGTTGCGGCTGTTGCCCAGCAAATGGGATATAACCTTTATCGGAGTCGTTAATCATGAACAGGCCGCTAGTTCCTAAGGGCCTGCATAAAACAGGTAACCGCTGCAATCCATGGCAGGCTTTATGCAGGTCTGTTGTGAAAGTCACACCGCCGCAGGGAAGGCTATTTTTTTACTATTCCGGAAATATCATTGGTATTGATCAGATGATAGTCGCCGTTCATGCCGGTATAGCTGGTCATACCGCTACTGCGGTCAGTGTCCGGTTCGCCGTGGGCCTGTAGGATATCGCCATATTTAGTCGTGATAATGTAGTCACTGGTGCAACCCGCCAGTGCCAGTGTCAGGACAATGAGAGGCAGAAAAGTCGGTTTTTTCATTGGTCAACAGGCTCTTTTCATTTTAACTGCCTCATATTACAGACGAAGTGGCCCGAGATGCAAAGGCAACCTTGTTACACTTTAGCGCGTTTGGGTTTCAAAGATATCCGTCGGCAAATGGGTGTAGTCCACCTTCTTGAGCTTAAAGTTGGTGATATAGACGGGGCCGGCTTTTTGCTCGGAAAGAAACGAGTATTTCGGCGTCAGCTCTTTGGTTTTGATCCCGGTCCACGAGGCGAAAAAGGTCAGGAAGTCATTGGCTGAACGAGGGGCTTTAATCAGGCGGTGTGCGCTGTCATCGCTGGAAAGCACCATAAAGGGGACCTGAAAATTTTGCTGAAACTGATCATCGTGCGCCAGATATTGCACCTGGGTACCGCGCTCTTTAAACGCCAGACCGTGATCGGAGAAGTAGACCATTGAGAAACTTTCCCCGGTGTCGCGTAACTGCTGATAGAGCTGTTTCAGCAGGTTGTCCGTTTGCGTCATGGTGTAAAGATAGCAGGAGGTCTCTTTGGATTGCACAAAGTCCGCGTATTTCCCCTGAGTCCGGTCGCAGGCTTGCGGATGTGAACCCATCAGGTGCAAGACGATCAACTGCGGGTTAGTGCTGCGTGGGGCGGCAAAAACCTGGGCGGTCATCTTGAGCAGCGTTTCATCATGGGTGTTCTTATCCGCTTCAAAATCACCGTTTTTCAGGAACTGCACTTCATCGGCACGTTTGGCAATGCTGGCGATAGCGGTGTCATATTCACCAATTTGTCCTTGGTTGGAGAACCACCAGGTCTGAAAACCTGCCCGATTGGCCAACGTGACGAAGTTATCCTGATACTGCGGTTTGCCGTTAATGACACGGGTTAACGTTAAGCCGAGCGATTTCTGTGTTGAGCCGCTGGCCGCAATATAGTTAAGCAACAGCGTACCGTTTACGTGGCTGGCGAAGGGGGTATTGTCCCAGTGCCCACCAAACGCACCTAAGGCATCTCGCCGCGCGCTTTCGCCGATCACTACCATGTAGATATGATATTTCGGTTTCACCGCCAGCACGTTCCAGGAATCTTTCAGCTGTGAAAACGCCTGCATACGGGCTTTTTCATCAATCACTTCCTGGTTATTGGCGATCACATCTCTGACGAAACGAAACACGGGATAACCAGAGTCGGTCAATTTAAACACGCCACCGTACGCCAGATTCTGTACTGGCGTGACAAAAAAGCAGACCACGCTGATGGTGAGACATAAGCTCTGGAGGGTGTTCCAAGCGCCTTTCGGGGTTGGCTTACGGCGCAACGCGATAATGCCCAGTGCCAGAATAAACAGGGACACCAAATAGCTGTACCACGGAAAGATGGTCAATATCTCGCTGGACTCCTCCACCGTGGTCGAGTGTAACGCCAGCAGGGTATTAAAATTGGGCGAGCCATAGGCCTGAGAAAATGGGAAATACAGGGCGGCGATGAGGCTACACAGCCCGATCACGCTCTTTTGCAGGCGCGGGCTGAGGCGCCACAGCAGCAGTAACACACAGCTAAACGCCACGGCATACAGCAGACTAAATGGATAGCCGAGGGCGAAGTTGATCAGCAGCGACTGCAGGAAGTAAAAGCCTGTCCACGGGGTTAGGGTGACGTCACGTGCTGCCAGGGTATCTTTAACCGTTGAGTTCATGTTTACCGAAAGTTATCAAATGCCGTGTGGTAACTCTGACAAGAAAAGAGTCATAAATCCGTTTGGTTGACGGAAAGGGGAGGAGGGATAGACCGCATCCAGCGAGCCGCAACATGTACCCGGATGCGAGAAGATAGAGCCGAATGAAAACAAGATCAACTGATAATTAGCGGCTGTTTTGAGAGGTTGATTGCATATCGCGACAGTCGCCTATATCTGGCTATATTGACGCGGGGCGGAAATATCCTCGGACGAGGAGTGTTCAATCAGCTCGAATAACTCGATCCGCTCATCATCGGTCAAATCCCGCCATTCGCCCAGCGGTAACCCTTGCAGAGTGATATTCATAATACGCTGGCGCTCAAGTTTGGTGACATGATAACCAAAATATTTGCACATACGGCGGATTTGGCGGTTAAGCCCCTGCACCAGCGTGATGCGAAATATCTGCGGGGCTTCTTGCTCCACCAGGCATTGTTGAGTCACCGTATCCAGTATGGGTACGCCTGCGCCCATGCCCAGAATAAACTCATCCGTCACCGGTTTGTTGACGGTGACCAGGTACTCTTTTTGATGATTATTGCCAGCACGGAGGATCTTATTGAACAGTTCGCCATCATTGGTCAGGAAAATCAGCCCCTGAGAGTCCTTATCCAGCCGCCCGATGGGAAAGATGCGCCTATTGTGATTAACGTAATCACCGATGTTATCCCGCACGTGCTTTCCCATGCTGGTGATGATACCAACCGGCTTGTTCAGCGCGATTAGCACCAGATCGGCCGCATCGCGCGGTTCGATCGGCTGGCCGTTAACTTTGACCACATCCCCGACCAATACTTGAGCGCCCAAGGAGGCTAACTTGTCGTTGATGAAAACGTTGCCTTGCTTGATGTGGCGGTCGGCAGAGCGACGAGAACAAATGCCGCTGTCGCTAATGTATTTGTTAAGGCGGATAGATGAGTGAGTGAGCATGGTTTCCCCGTTAAACGCGAACTATACATTATCTGGGGGAGACGGCGTCTCCTTTTTATTTTTTGACGCTATCGCGTGATTGACCTCACTGGCCACAGCCTCAATAATGGCAAACGTCGACTCGGGGTGCCCTTAGGGGCTGAGAAATTACCCGTATTACCTGATCTGGATTATACCAGCGTAGGGATGTCGCGGTATCTCAACCGGTACCCGCCTTCTTGAACGCCGGTTGGGAGCGCTATGTTTACTCGACCTGATGTGTTACCCGGCACCCGTGCCGCGGCCTGTTTTAACCAATTTAAACGCCAACCTCCATTGATCCACTGCCTGACCAACGAAGTGGTGCAAGAGCTGACGGCCAACGTGCTGCTGGCGCTTGGTGCTTCACCGGCGATGGTAGTGGAACCGGAAGAGGCCGCGCAGTTCAGCCGCGTGGCCGATGCGCTGTTGATCAATATCGGCACCCTGCACGCATCGCGGGCAGAGTCGATGTTAGCCGCCATCGAGGCTGCCAATCGTGCTGAAAAGCCCTGGTTACTGGATCCGGTTGCCGTTGGGGGATTGGAATACCGAGCAATCTTCGCCCGCCGCTTGCTCACCCTGCGGCCTGCGGCGATCCGTGGCAACGCGTCGGAAATCATTGCATTGAGCGGCCTGCAGACCAGCGCCCGTGGCGTAGATAGCCAGGATGACTCGCTGATGGCATTACCCGCAGCACGCGTATTAGCACGTAATTGTGGGGCCATTGTGGCCGTCACCGGTGAGACAGACTACATCACTGATGGTGAAAGAGACTGGGCCGTCACGGGTGGCGATGTATTGATGACGCGCGTGGTGGGGACGGGCTGCGCGCTTTCGGCCGTTGTGACAGCATTTTGCAGTTTGCCGGGCGATCGGCTGGATAACGTTGCCACCGCTTGCCGGGTGATGGCGCTATGTGGTGAAAGGGCCACGGCGCGGTGTTCTGGCCCTGGCAGCTTTACTGCCGCCTTCCTGGATGCCCTCTACCAACTGCGAATGGAGGATCTGCTATGAAACGGATTAACGCTCTCACCATCGCTGGCACCGATCCTAGCGGTGGGGCCGGTATTCAGGCCGATCTGAAAGCCTTCTCCGCGTTGGGGGCCTATGGCACCAGCGTAATCACCGCGCTGGTGGCGCAGAACACCCGTGGCGTGCAGTCGGTATATCATATCGAACCGGCATTTGTGGCCGCCCAGTTGGATTCGGTACTCAGCGATGTGCGTATCGACAGCGCTAAAATCGGCATGCTGGCTAACGCCGACATTGTGCAGGCGGTGGCCGAGCGCCTACGCCATTACAAGCTGCCTTATGTGGTGCTGGATACGGTGATGCTGGCTAAAAGTGGTGACCCGCTGCTGGCACCGGAAGCGGTGGAGTCCATCCGCCGTGAGCTAATGCCGTTGGTTTCCATTATCACGCCGAACTTGCCAGAGGCGGCGGCTTTGCTGGCCTGTGCTCCGGCGCAAAACGAATCACAAATGCGCGAGCAGGGCCAGGCGTTATTAGCGATGGGCTGTCAGGCGGTGTTGATGAAGGGGGGCCACCTAAGTGAAGAGGAAAGCCCAGATTGGCTATTTATCCCCGGCTTTGAGCAGCGCTTTAGTGCGCCGCGCATAGCGACCAGGCACACGCACGGCACCGGTTGCACCTTATCTGCGGCACTGGCAGCCCTGCGCCCACGCTACCCAAATTGGGCCGATACCGTGGCAGCGGCAAAAAACTACCTGCAACAGGCCTTACAGCAGGCCGATAGCCTGGAGGTAGGGCAGGGTATTGGGCCGGTGCATCATTTCCATGCCTGGTGGTGAGCCAACTTTTCCACTAGCCGATGCTAGTTGGTCAATTGCTTGATATTTTCCACCAAGCCCTCCATGATCGGGAACCAGGCCCAATGCGGTTCAGGCTGATTGACTTGTGATAATAAAGGGAAGCAAGATGGCTGGTTATCAACCACCTTATACCATTACGCCAGCTATCCTGAATCGAGTGATTGAGGTGGGGGAGCTATTGGGGCATTGGGCTGCGCAGGCTGGGCAATCTTCACCTTTGTTACGCAAAGAGAACCGTATCCGCACCATTCAGGCGTCATTGGCCATTGAGCATAATAGCCTGTCTACTGAGCAGGTGACTGCAATCATGGACGGTAAGCGAGTGTTGGCACCGGTAAAAGATATTCAGGAAGTCCGTAACGCCATCCTTACCTATGAAAAATTGCCAAGCTGGCAAAGCCATCGGCTTGAGGATTTGTTGGCGGCACATGGTTTATTAATGGGAGGGCTGGTCGATGCTCCGGGGCAGCTACGCAGCGGCAATGTTGGGGTATATCGAGATAAACAACTTATCCATATGGCACCACCTGCCAGCCAACTATCGCGTTTGGTTGGCGATCTGCTGGCGTGGTTAAAGCACACCGATATTCATCCACTGATCGCCAGCTCTATCTTTCACTATGAGTTCGAATTTATTCATCCGTTTGCCGATGGCAATGGGCGAATGGGGCGTTTATGGCAAACGTTGATCCTCAGTGAGTGGCGTTCAGAGTTGGCATGGCTACCGGTTGAAACCCTGATCCATAATCAACAGCAGGACTATTACCGAGTCCTGGGAGTCTGTGATAGGGCTAGCGATTGCACCGCATTTATTGACTTCATGCTGGAGAAACTGGTGGCGGCATTAGCCGAAGGTATTGGCGAGCAGAAGGGGAAGTCTGCCACAATGTCGGAAGAAATGTCGGAAGAAATGTCGGAAGAAAATTTACTACCGCTGAGTCGAACGACTGAACGCATCTTGGCCATTATTGCTGCCAATCCCTCCGTCACCATTGCCCAATTGGCGGAAACATTGGCGATGAGCAGCCGTACCATTGAGCGAAGCCTCAAGGTGCTCCAGGAAGGAAAGCGGCTAATCAGGGTTGGGGCAACCAAAAAAGGATATTGGCAGGTAGTCTGACGAAAACGCTGAGCCAACTTTCCCGTTTAATTGTGGTCTGAGCTACTTGGAGCTACGCTTTTGATTTACCGAGGGAGGAGACCATGATAGGAAAAAAGAGGTTGTTGGGAGCCTTGGTTGCGACCCTGCTTGGATTTAGCACCGGCAGTTTTGCCGAACAGATTATCACTGCCTCAGATCTGATCCAGCAGCCGGGCTACCAAACCAGTTGGAAAAATATGGTGAAGGGGCAGGCACAGTTACCGGGTTGGGCGCGTAAAGGGATCGGCACTTCCACGCCAGCTGAAACCGTCACCTGGCAAGGGCAAAGCTACCAGATCGGTAACATCTGCAAGCCGCATGACTGCGCCAATAACTTTATGATTGTGGCTTTTAAAGCAGACAAGTCTCAAGCTTGGGGCGTGCGGGTTGAAGTGCCCAATAAGCCGCAGGCCATCGACCATCCGAAGAAATACGCCAAATATCAATGGCTGGGTAAACCGGATGATCAGATGAAAGCGTTGCTGAAGAAACAGTTTGAGGGCAATCCAGACTGGAAGTAACGCTGCTGAGGGGGAAAGCTACGCGCCAAGGTAGTAGTTAAGCGGGCGTAGCATGCTACGCCCCCTACGTGATATCAGCCGATCCCGGCCTGATGCAGGTCGTGCAGGTTGATTGCACCTACCAGTACGCCATCGATATCCACCACCGGAGCCGCGCTGATGTGCTGTTCGTGCAGCGCTTCCAGGGCTTCCCCGGCACGCCACTGTTCTGGCAAGCGGTAGCCGGGGCGAGTGATCGCCGGGCTGAGGCCGTCATTGAGGCTATTACCCTTCACCAACCAGCGGCGCAGGTCACCGTCGGTAAATACGCCCACCACTTTTTGCTGTGCATCGCATACGGCTACCAGGCCTAGCCCGGTACGGCTCAACTCCAGCATGGCTTCCATTACGTTGGCGCTTTCTTGCACCATCGGCAGGCGATCGCCGGTACGCATCAAGTGATGGACGCGATTGAGCAGGCGAGCACCCAGGCTGCCACCTGGATGGGAACGGGCAAAATCTTCGGCATTAAAACCGCGCTGGCGCATCAGGGCCATCGCTAATGCATCCCCCATCATCAGCGTAGTCACTCCGCTGGAAGTGGGTGCCAGGCCCATCGGGCAAGCTTCACGTTCAACGCTGATATCCAACGTACAGGCAGCACCCAGTGCCAGCGGCGACTCTTTGCCACCGGTCATGGCAATCACGGGGATCTTGCTCTCTGCCAGCAGCGGCAGGATCAGATCCAGCTCTTTGGCGCGGCCTGAATAGGAGATAAAGATCACCACATCATCGGCGCCGATCATCCCCAAATCGCCATGCAAGGCTTCCGCCGGATGGACGAAAAACGACGGGGTGCCAGTGCTGGCCAATGAAGCGGCAATCTTCTTGCCGATATGGCCGGATTTACCAATACCGGAAATAACCGCCTTGCCACGGCAGTTGAGCAGCAGTTCACAGGCTTGGACAAAGTTGTCATCCAGGCGTGTCAGCAGGCGCTGCGCTTCGGTCAGCTCAATTTCCAGCGTTTCACGGGCAAAGTTGAGCAGGGCAGTGGCGTTACTCATCAAGGGGGTCTCCTACCAGAATGATATTGATACCTTTAGCCTGTAGCGCAGCCAGGTAATCCGGGTTGATGCCGTTATCGGTGATCAGGGTATCCACAACGCTCAGATCGCACACCACGTTGGGGCTTTTGCGGCCAAACTTCGAGGAATCGACCAGCAACACAATACGGCTGGCGGCTTCACACATCGCCTTGCTGACATTATGCACCTCATTAAAGGTGGTGACACCCGCATTGAGGTCGACACCGTCGGCCCCAATAAACAGCTTATCGAAGCTGAACTGCTGAAATGCCGACTCCGCCAGGCTGCCGTGAAAGGAGGCAGATTTTTTACGGTAGGTGCCGCCGGGCATCAGGATGGTTTGATCGTTATCCAGTTCCACCAGCGCGTTAACGATAGTCAGGCTGTTGGTCATCACGGTGATGTTATTGAACTGCGCCAGATGTGGCACCATCTGCAATACCGTACTGCCTGCGTCAAAGATCAGCGAATCACCATCATCGATCAGCTTGATGGCGGCATAGGCGATCTGGCGCTTCTTTTCGGTGTTGATATGGGTTTTACGATCGATGGGCTGATCGCCATCGTCACGGCTAAGCACCACGCCGCCATAGGTGCGGATCACCTCGCCTTCTTCTTCCAGCAAGGTGAGATCTTTACGGATGGTAGTGCCGGTCGTGGAAAAATGCTCTGCCAGGGCATCCACTGCCGTTTTGCCATGCCGCTGCAAGTATTCGAGGATAGCGGCTTGCCGCTGCTTTGGTTTCATAGTGATCCCTGTTCACAAGAGTTGACCATTCCTCTCGGTGAGATAGTTCACTATGAAAGGTAATGTCTTTTAATGTGAAAATATCATGATTTCGGTGCGATCGCTAACGATAGTGCAGTTTGGCATGCCCGATCCTCAGGGAAGATCACATCTGGGCAGAGTTGTTGTTGGTGCATGCCATGTAACTGCGTGAGCTGTTTCGGCTGGGCGAAGATGGTCAGGCCGCGCATCAGCATGCTGCCACATACCCGCTGTTGGGCGTCAAACGCCAGTGCCAATACCACGCGGGGTTTGAACCTGCCCCCAGAGCGGCCAACGCCCACGGTGCCCAATTGGCATAGGCTCTCGAACGCGCGGTTAAAGCGCTGTAGCTGCCACCAACCCAGGGCGATTTGCAGCAGCCAGGCGATAACGGCGAAGGTAATGAGTGCGCTGGTCATACGGTTGTTCTCCTGTGTGAAAATAAAGGGAGAGAGTCCGGCGATCGACCCCTCACCCTAACCCTCTCCCACAGGGAGAGGGGACCGAATGTGCTACAAATTTGCTCTTGCACCAGACCTTGGCTCCGGACTGGCTCCCTCTCCCTAAAACAGGTGTCCATGAGGAGCACGGTCTATGCATTGGGAGAGGGGGGGGGGGGGAGGGGCTGTTAGGTACATCTGTAATTATCAGCCCGTAAATCAGAACATCACCTGCCCGCCGGTAATGTTGATCGACTGGCCGGTGCAGTAAGAGGCTTTGTCGCTGGCATAAAACAGCAGCGTGTTCAGCACGTCCTGGTAGTCACAGCCGCGTTTCAGCGGCACCTTATCGGTGTAATATTTCTCAACTTCTTCCGGCTTGATGCCCAGCTTCTGTGCATATTGCGGCAATAGCGACTGGAACATCGGCGACTTCAACAGGTTACCGAGCATCAGGGAGTGCACGGTGATACCGTAATCGGCCAGATCGAGCGCCAGCGACTGCGTCAATCCAACGCCACCGAACTTGGCGGCGCTGTAGCCGGAATTATGCTTGCTGCCGACCTTGCCGGATTTAGAGTTGATTTGAATGATGCGCCCGGCGATACCGTCGCGGATCATCAGGCGAGAGAACTCGCGGGCACACAGGAAATAACCCACCAGGTTCACCTGCAAGGAGCGGTCAAAATCCCCCAGTGGGAAATCGGTGATCGGCGCGGCTTTGGCAATCCCGGCGCTGTACACCAACAGGTTGGTCTGACCGAAAGCCCGGTCAACCGCACCAGCCAGCGCGATAACGCTGGCCTCATCGGTGGCATCGGCCTGGAAACCGATGGCGCGATCGGCCCCGAACTCCTGATTGATTTGCTGTGCCACCAGATTGGCGTTGTCGGCATTCAAATCGGCGACCGCAACGCGATAACCCGCTTCAGCCAGGCCATGGCACAGGAAAGCCCCCAACGTTTGGCCACCGCCAATCACTACAGCTACTTCAGACATGATCTACTCCTTATGCGATAAATTTCAGTGTGCTGCCTAACGGGACATCAGCGGGCGTGCTGCCTGTTACGTGGATCGTGCCAGGGAATTCGGCCTGAGTTTCTCCATCAAAACGTATGGTGATATGGCCCAGTTCGCGTAGGTTCTGGGTGGCAACCTCTCCGACGGCGGTGATGGGGTAGCGCCGATCGCCAAGCTCCATCACGCCCCCGGTTTGTAATTCACCGGCGGTCTCGCCGTGCTGGTGGATGAAGCAGTACTCTTCAATATCTGCCGGTGCGCCTTCGCGGAAGGTGATCAGCATATTGTCCAGCAGTGCGTCACGGGCGCAGCCGCCAATCTGGGTGATAGTGGTCTGGAAAATGGTGCTCATGGTTTTCCTCCGGGCAATTTATTGATAGATAAAGGCAGATGCGGCCCAAGCGATCAGTACCGTCGGTGCGCCAGTGAGGAAGCGCCCAACCAGTACCGAAGGGACGCCGACACGCACCGTATCCTGCTTGGCCTCTGCCAGGGACAGACCCACCGGGATAAAGTCACAGGCGGCCTGGGCGTTAATGGCGAACAGCGCCGGGAGTGCCAACTGAGGGGGAATATGGCCAAGACCAATCTGTACGCCCACCAACACGCCGATGACCTGAGCGATGACGGCGCCAGGGCCGAGGAACGGTGAAAGCAGGGGGAAGGAACAGATCAGCGCCAACGTCACCAAACCGATTGGGCTGTTGGCCAGTGGCGTCAGGCCGTGGGCGATAAAGTCACCCAGACCCGAGGCCATGATGATACCGATCAGCGCCGAGACGAAGGCCATAAACGGCAGAATGGTTTTCAACACGGTATCGATGGTGTCACGTCCGGCCTGGAAAAACACCGCGACAACTGACCCCATACCCATCCCGACTTTTGCCAACAGGCCATCGCTCTGTTCGGTGATTTTTTTGCTGGTATCGTAATCACGAACCTTTGGTTGTGGCTGTTTTTCGCTGGGCGGAGGAGTTTCAGACCCTTGTGCAACGTCAATCAGGCTGATGTTGTTTTCCCGTACGCCGGAAACGTAAATATCCTCCAGAATAAACTGCGCCAGCGGGCCAGAACGGCCAGTTGAATGAATATTGATGGTCGGGATGCGGCGTTTAGGGTAGATGCCACAACGCAACGTTCCTCCACAGTCAATAATCGCCAGACCAATCTCTTCCGCCGGTGGTTCGCCTTCTTTGAAACCGTCTACCGCAGGCCAGCCGGTTAAATCGCTGAGCTTGTCGACGATCGCCGGGCGGGTACCGGCGGTGATATAGACGATTTTCTTACCTGGCTCGATAGGTAACTGTAGTGGGCCACCCCACCCGCCAGCACCTTTCTCAATACGGATATAAGCACTCATGCTGCGCTCCACAAATTAAAGTTGAACCTGGCGATCCAGTTGGATGCCCATCTTGCGTTCAAATATGCTGGTGGTGAGATCGGTGATCCAACCGCGGAAGAAGTTGGTGAACAGCCCAACCAGGAAATAACTTACTGCCAGAGGAGCCAACGGCAGGCCAAGCGTGGTCAAACCGCTGGCAATGCCGAGGTAAACGAACAGTTCGCCAGGGTTGATATGGGGGAACAGGCCGTTCATGGAGTGGCAACTGTAGGAGGCTGCGGCGTAATAACTGGGTTTATATTTCTCTGGCATAAAACGTCCGAGACTCAACGTCATCGGATTACAAAACACAAAGGTGCCGATCAGGGGGAGTAGCAGGTAGCGTGAAACCGGGTTACCGGCACAGCGCTGTGCCAAACGTTCGATACGTTCCTGGCCAACAAAGTTGATCAACGCGTTCATGATAACTAACAGGCTGATCAACAACGGTAAAATGCCGGTCACCATACCGACAAACACTTCCCCGCCTTTTTGGAACAGGCCGATGAACCATTCGGCTCCGTGGGTTATTAGCTCAATCATTTTTTTCTCCTGTGATGGATGCTATGGCCTGGAGCGAAGTGCGGCTCTGTCGCCATGGGTCATACAGTAACCACTTTGGTTCGGTTTTTGTTTTAAATGTATCACACTTTGAAAGATAAATATTTTATTATGAAAGGTAAAGATGAAAGAAAAGAAATTAACAATGAAAGAATAGAGGGGGTAGGACATGAAAAAGGCCCAGCAGAGCTGAGCCTCGAAGACTAATAATTTGATAAATAAAGATTAAGCGATGGTGACGCTGTTGTCGAGATAGGTGTCCTGCACGGCATTGATCAGGGCGATGCCATCCTTCATCGATTTCTTGAACGCCTTACGCCCGAGGATCAGGCCCATCCCGCCAGCCCGTTTGTTGATCACGGCGGTACGCACTGACTCTTGCAGGTCGTTTTCCCCTGCGGCGCCGCCAGAGTTAATCAAACCGGCACGGCCCATGTAGCAGTTTGCCAACTGGTAGCGCACCAGATCGATCGGGTGATCGGTGGTCAGTTTGTCATAGACGCGATCGTCGGTATAACCGAATTTCACTGCACGGTAGCCGCCGTTGTTCTCGGCCATTTTCTGTTTGACGATATCGGCACCGATGGTGGCCGCAATGTGGTTGGCTTGGCCGGTCAGATCGGCGCTGGAATGATAATCGACGCCATCCTTGTTGAACGCAGGGTTACGTAGATAGGCCCACAATACGGTCACCATGCCCAGTTCGTGAGCGCGTTCAAAGGCGATCGAGATCTCTTCAATCTGGCGGCGTGACTGCTCGGAACCGAAGTAAATGGTTGCACCAACCGCCACCGCCCCCATATTGAACGCCTGCTCAACGCTGGCATACAGGGTCTGGTCGTATTGCGTTGGATAGCTAAGGGTTTCGTTGTGGTTCAGTTTGACCAGGAACGGGATCTTGTGGGCGTAGCGGCGGGAGACCGAAGCCAGCACGCCGTAAGTGGATGCCACGCAGTTACAGCCGGCTTCGATCGCCAGCTCAACGATATTTTTTGGATCAAAATAGAGTGGGTTGGCGGCAAACGAGGCCCCGGCAGAGTGCTCCACGCCCTGATCGACCGGCAGGATCGATAGATAACCGGTGCCCGCCAGGCGGCCATGGTTCAGCAAGGTTTGCATTGAGCGTAGCACGCTGTTTGGGCGGTTGTTGTCGATCATCACCCGATCAACAAAGTCGCCACCGGGCAGGTACAGATTTTCCGCAGGGATGGTGGTGCAGCGGTGTTGCAAAAGGTCTTCCGCTTCCTTACCTAACAATTGTGCAATATCCGTCATGATTCACTCCCGTTAAAGCTTCCTATACACCGGTAACTCTGGGTATTTGGCCACCGGCGTAGTCAAAAGCGGTGATTGAAGCTATGCAAAGATACTAATCAAAACCTGATGGTGCGAAGAGACAATAGATGCGATTGAGAAGAAATGCTATTTAGAAGGCAAAATTTGCTAGTGAGCGCTTGTTGATGGCGTCCCCTTTCCTGGTCGGAGAGGGGAACAGTTTTTACTCGGCTTCAAACCAGTCGGTATTTTGCAGGGCAATCGGGGTAATCGAATAGATCATCTCCTGCAAATGCTCATGAATAGCCAGCTCCGCCGCATCCGGATCCTGGGCTTTCAGCGCCTCAAAAATACGGTAATGCTGGTGGATCAGATTCTCCGGCGGTGACACTTCGCTCAGGCTGAGGAAGCGCACCCGATCCATCGTCGCTTTGATGGTCTCGATGGTTTCCCACGCCAGGGCACAGTTGGCCATTTGCGTCAGCAGATGGTGGAATTCATCATCCAGCGCCAAAAACTCGCGGATCTGATTATTCTGTGCCGCCAGCTCCTGGCGATGCAGGTTATGCTCCAGCGTCATCAACTGCTCGGGGGTGATGCTGGTGGCAACTCGCCGCACGATGGCGCATTCCACCGCCTGGCGGATAAAGCGCCCGTCGGCCACTCGTTTGGCGGAAATTTTCATCACGAAGGTACCGCGTTGCGGCAAGATCTGCACCAGCCCCGCTTCAGCCAGTTTGATAAAGGCTTCGCGCACCGGTTGGCGTGAAACGCTGAAACGGGTGGAGATCTCTTTCTCGGAAAGCAACGTACCCGGAGGGATGGTGCAATCGACGATATCTTTGCGCAGGAAACGATAGATCTGCTGATTGACCGGGACATTATTCGTGAGGACGTACGATTCTGACATGGCGACAATCAATATATGAGAGTAGTAGTGAATGCCACCATACTAGCAGATTAACCCGTGAAAGAGGGCGGATAAATCCACCCGCATTCTCTGCTTTTCTATTAGCGCGCCAGCACCCTTGCCACCGTCGCTTTAGCTCCCCGCGCCAACAGCGCAAGATAAGCACTGGTCACGGCATTGACGAAGCGTTGGTTATCCGGCAGGTCGCGTCCGAATACCGAGGTCATTTGCAGTAACGCCATCACGCGAGGCTCACCTTCAGCACTGTTGGCGACGCGCCGGGCAATTTCCTCACGCAATGGATCGCTGATGTCGATCGGTTGACCCTGTTCGTCCTTACCGCCGACGTAACGCATCCAGCCCGCTACGCCCAGCGCCAGACAGTCAAAATCACTGCCGTTGGCCAGGTGCCAGCGCACCGAATCCAGCATGCGCTGCGGCAGCTTTTGCGTGCCGTCCATGGCGATCTGCCAGGTGCGGTGCTTCAACGCCGTATTGCGATAGCGTGCCAGCAGGGAATCGGCGTATTTCTCCAGATCGGTTCCCGGCGTGTTCAGCGTCGGGGCCTGCTCAGCCAGCATCAGATGGCGGGCGGCCTTGACGTAATGCTCATCCTGCATACAGTCACTGATGTGTGGGTAACCGGCTAAATAACCCAGATAGGCCAGGAACGAGTGGCTGCCGTTCAGCATACGCAGCTTCATCTCTTCGAACGGCAACACATCGCTGACCAGTTCGGCACCGGCTTGTTCCCATGCCGGGCGGCCCGCGACAAAATTGTCCTCAATCACCCATTGGCGGAACGGCTCGCAGGCCACGGCTGCCGGATCCTGCACGCCGGTTTGCTGTGCGACCTGAGCCAGGGTGTCTGGCGTCACGGCTGGCACGATGCGATCGACCATGGTGGAAGGGAAGGTGACGTGGGTTTCGATCCACGTTGCCAACGTCGGATCGAGCGCTTTGGCATAGGTGGTGATCACGTTGCGGGTCACATGGCCGTTTTCCGGCATATTGTCGCAAGACATCACGCTGAATGCAGATTGCCCGGCAGCTTTACGTTGTGCCAAGGCTGCGACGATGACCCCCACTGCGCTTTGTGGGTGATGTGGATTAGCCAGATCCCGCACAATCAATGGATGATCTAGCTGCAACTGGCCTGTGGCGGGAGAATGACAGTAGCCTTTTTCGGTGATGGTCATGGACACAATAGCCACTTCTGGCTGGGCCAGGGCCTGGAACACGGCGTCCAGCCCGTCGATTTGCGCATGCAGCGCCTGTTTTACTACGCCCACCACTCGGCATTGCCAGTCATCGGCTGACATCTCTGCCACGCTGTAGAGCATATCTTGCTGTTTGAGATCGGCGATTTGCTGTTCGCCGCCGATCAGGTTGATTTCGCAGTAACCCCAGTCGCTGCCGTGCTCTTGTACCAGGATATCGGCGTATACCGCCTGGTGGGCGCGATGAAAGGCACCAAAGCCCAGATGAACCAGGCGCGGAACCAGTTTGCTACGATCGTACTGCGGAACAATGGCGTTGGCTGCTAACAGCTTGGTATCCATGTTAAAACTCACTGTGTGATGGTTTGATTGCCGCAGAACCTTCTCTGCGGCAGAGGATTGAAGAGGGATTAATGACTGCTGACGCGCTGGGCTATCGGTAGCGCTGGGCTTTCTGCGGCATCTTCCGCCAGGCTCAGGTCGCGATCTCTGACTTCTGGCATCAATATCGCTGCCAGCAAGCCGATAACGGAGTACAGGATCATCATGGCGGCGATTGGCCACCAGGAGTCGGTCATATTGCAGAAGATACCGGCCAATACCGGGCCGAAGCCGACCGCCACCAAACCACCGGCCTCTTTGGAGATCGCCATGCGGGTAAAGCGGTTACGTGAACCAAACATTTCCGCCATGGTGATGTTTTCCAGCGCAAACAGGCCCAGCACCGCGACGTTATGGATAATAATGATCGAGGCCATAATCACGTTCACCTCATTGGCCTTGTCCACAATCATCGAAATCATGGGGTAAGCCAGAATGATGGCGGAGATATTGACCAGGATATAAGGTATCCGCCGGCCTATCTTGTCGGAGAGCCAGCCAAGGAACGGGATGGTAATAAAACCGATGGCGGAGCTGATCATCAAGGCGTCGGTTGGGATAGCCTTCTCAAACAGCAGGGTTTGCACCAGATAACCAGCCAGGAAAGTCTGGATCAGACCGGAGTTGCCTGCCTGGCCAAAACGCAGCCCGGTAGCCAGCCAGAAGGATTTGCTACTGAACATTGCCGACAGCGAATGGGTCTTGTCAGCCACAGCGTGAGCCGGTGTTGCGCTGGTGCTGTCGTCGTTAACTTTTTCAAACACCGGGCTTTCTTTCAGGTTCATACGCAGCCAGATGGCAAACAGCATGACGACCACGCTGGCCAGGAAAGGCACGCGCCAGCCCCAGGCCAGCAGTTCTTCTTTCGACAGGAAGAAGAACATGACGGCCCAGATGGCGGTCGCCGACAGCGTGCCGCAGTTGGTGCCCATGGCTACCAGTGAGGAGATAATCCCGCGTTTACCCTTAGGCGCATATTCTGCCAGCATGGTTCCTGCTCCGGAAATTTCCGCGCCAGCTCCCAGCCCCTGAATAATACGCAGTAACACCAGTAACAAAGGGGCGAAAATACCGATTTGCGCATAGGTTGGCAGCACGCCGATTAAGGTGGTGCAGATCCCCATCATGGTAATGGTAATAAACAGCACCCTTTTACGGCCGATGGTATCCCCCATGCGTCCAAAGAAGAAGGCACCCGCAATACGGGCGATATAACCCGCGCCGTAGGTTCCCATCGCCAAGATTAACGCCATGGCGGCGGACTGTTCCGGGAAAAATATTTCATGGAAAACTAATGCTGCACCTAGCGAATAAAGCTGAAAATCCATAAATTCCAATGCGGTACCAAGCCAGCCGGAAACGGCCGCCTTGATCAGGTCCGAGGTACTTCTTTCCGGCTGAGTGTTGTCAATTTTTGCGTTCATCATTGTTCTGTTCTCTGCAAATTGTTGTTGTAAGGACGGCAAAGATGAGGTTCAGAAGCCCCTGTTTCCTTCCAGCTACAGCAGGCCGTAGCTGGAAAGTGGTCAGGTCAGAATTTCAGTAAAACTTTACAGCACTGCTTTTGGTCTTTTTCGAAGATCTCCATCGCGTCAAGCACTTGCGTAAACGTAAACTGATGGGTGATCAGTTTCTCTGGTTGGATCTGGCGTTGCGCCATCCAGGCAATCACCTGCGGGAAGCGGTTGCTGTTAAGGCGTGAGCTGTAAATCGAGATCTCTTTACTGGTAATGGCTTGCTGGCTGATCACGCAGGGTTCGGCAGAGAAGCCCATAATGCCAATGCGTGCGGCGGGAGAAGCCAAGCCGATTGCCTCCGGCAGAATGGCCGGGTGGCAGGCAGCATCGATGATCAGCGTTGGCCGGATGCCGAGTTTTTGTAACTCGCTGGCCAAATCCAGCTGGCTGTTGTTGATCACCACATCCGCGCCGTTGGCAGTGGCCATCGCCAGGCGCTCATCGATACGGTCAGCTACCACAATCTGTTTAACGCCGTAAACGCCGCTCAGCGCCTGAATGGAGGTTAGGCCCATAGGTCCGGCACCATACACCAAGGCCACATCTAACGGGCCAGGTTGCAGTTGGCTACAGATGTTGGCAGCAATGGTGAAGGGTTCGACCATCGTGGCTTCGTTGTCTGGAATGCTGTCCGGTACTAGATGGGCATTTTTGGCCGGTAGCGTCACAAATTCGCTGAACCCGCCGTCACGGTGCACCCCGATGACCTGCAGTTCGGTGCAGACGTTTGGTCTGCCCACCGAGCAGGGATAGCAATGGCCGCAACTGACAACCGGATCGCCCACTACGCGTTCTCCGATGCGTGACGGGTCGACACCTTCGCCGATAGCATCGATATGGCCAAAGAACTCATGGCCGATCACGCGCGGGTATTTGGCAAACGGATTATGGCCCCGATAGATATGCACGTCGGAACCGCAGATCCCGGCACTAGCCACACGGATCCGGACTTCACCTTGCTGCGGCGATGGCAATGGGCGTTCTTCGATCACCAATTGCCCTGGCTGTTGAACAGTAATGCTTTTCATAGAAATTCCTCGGTTTACCAGTTCCACAGGGTGCCGTCTTCCAGGCGCGCTACCGGCAGGTAGGCTGGATCGTAGGGATATTTGGCAGCCAGTTTTTCGTCAAACTCGATGCCCAACCCTGGTTTTTCGCCCGGATGCATGTAGCCGTTGTCGAACGTCCAGTTATGTGGGAACACCTCCAGCATCTGTTCGGAGTAGCCCATATATTCCTGCACGCCGAAGTTCGGCACCCACAGGTCAAAGTGCAACGCCGCCGCCATGCAGATTGGCGAGAGATCGGAAGGGCCGTGTGAGCCGGTACGTACCTGATACAGTGAAGCGAAATCGGCGATACGGCGCATGCCGGTGATGCCCCCGGCGTGGGTGATGGTGGTACGGATGTAATCGATCAGTTGCTCTTCTATCAGCTGTTTGCAATCCCAGATGCTGTTGAACACCTCACCGACCGCAATCGGGGTCACGGTATGTTGGCGGATCAGGCGGAAGCACTCCTGGTTTTCGGCCGGGGTAGGATCTTCCATCCAGAACAGGCGATATTGCTCAACGCTTTTGCCAAAGCGGGCCGCTTCGATCGGCGTCAGGCGGTGATGCATATCGTGCAGCAGGTGTTCGTCAAAACCGAATTTGTCACGCACGGCTGCAAAAAGTTTCGGGGTGAAGTCGAGGTATTTCTCGGTTGACCACAGCTGCTCTTCCGGCCAGTTACCTTTGGTCGCAGGCTCATACGCCAGGCCTTTGCCCTTGGCCATGCCGTAGGTGGTTTTCATGCCTGGGACGCCGCATTGTGCGCGGATTGCCTTGAAGCCCAGCTCCTTGTGCTTGGCATAATCGTCCAGCACTTCGTCAATCGAGTGGCCGGTGGTATGGCAATACACCATGACGCCGGTACGTGAAGCGCCACCCAGCAACTGGTACAGCGGCATATTGGCCGCTTTGGCTTTGATATCCCACAATGCTGTGTCCACTGCAGAGATGGCCGACATGGTCACCGGGCCACGGCGCCAGTAAGCACCTTTGTAGAAGTACTGCCAGATATCTTCAATTTGATGAGCATCGCGGCCGATCAACTGCGGGCAGACGTGATCTTCCAGATAAGACGCGACCGGCAGTTCGCGGCCGTTCAGGGTTGCATCGCCGATCCCGGTTAGCCCGCAGTCGGTAGTGATCTTCAGGGTGACGAAATTTCTCCCTGGGCAGGTGACAAACACCTCGGCTTTAACAATTTTCATGACTTCCACATCCTGTTGTTGCTGATAACGTATGGGCGGAAATTAACCTTGAACTGACTACCATACAAGTATGATTTGTGAGAATTGCCGCTGGAGATCACATTTATGGAGAGGATCGCAGATATGGGTTGAGGGTTTTATCTTGAGGTTAACAGAAGGATGTTGGTTCGCAGGCGTGTTCAGGAGCGGGAGTTAATTTGTAGCACCAGCCCCTCACCCCAACCCTCTCCCACAGGGAGAGGGAGCTGATTCGGTGATGCATTCAGGTGTGGATGATAATTTGCAACTCGGTAAACCCCTCAATCAGTTAGGGGGTTTTACGATGCTGCGGTTGAGCGCAGGAGCTAATTTGTAGCACATACTGTCCCCTCACCCTGTGGGAGAGGGAGCTGATTTGGTGATGCGGTCAGGTGTGGATGATAATTTGTAACTCGGTAAACCCCTCAATCAGTTAGGGTGTTTTACGATGCTGCGGTTGAGCGCAGGAGCTAATTTGTAGCACATACTGTCCCCTCACCCTGTGGGAGAGGGAGCTGATTCGGTGATGCGGTCAGGTGTGGATGATAATTTGCAACTCGGTAAACCCCTCAATCAGTTAGGGTGTTTTACGATGCTGCGGTTGAGCGCAGGAGCTAATTTGTAGCACATACTGTCCCCTCACCCTGTGGGAGAGGGAGCTGATTCGGTGATGCGTTCAGGTGTGGATGATAATTTGTAACTCGGTAACCCCCCTCAATTAGTTAGGGTGTTTTACGATGCTGCGGTTGAGCGCTGGGGCTAATTTGTAGCACATACTGTCCCCTCTCCCTGTGGGTTGAGGAATCCCCACAAAAAAATGAAAGGCACGATGAAGTGTGATCTACTGGTTGCGCTAACAAAACAGAAGAGACCTCATCGTGCCTTTACAAACAGTTTGCCAGAAATTTTTCTCCGCGTCT
>NZ_JBLJAJ010000119.1:0-675 GCF_047530005.1 Serratia sp. N21D137 | reverse complement strand
GTATGCGCCAGCCCTCGATTTTGCACCGTGCATCCTCCACAGACATGAACCAGTTCTCGTTCAAACATTCCTGCCGCAGCCTGCCATTAAAGGACTCCACCGTAGCGTTGTCCGTCGGTGTTCCCGGGCGTGAGAAGTCTATCCAGATCCCTCTTTCATACACCCACTTGTCCAGCATTTTTCCTGCAAATTCAGAACCATTATCGGTTTTCAGCAACTGCGGTAAACGACGCCTGAGCGCTATGCTGTTCAGCATCTCTGCCACTTCTGTCGAACGCAGATTCTGTCCCACGCAGATCCCCAGGCATTCGCGGGTATAAAGGTCGATAACCGTCAACAGGCGCAGTCGTCGCCCGTCAAACAACGCATCAGAAACAAAATCCATGCCCCAGACATGGTTGGGATATAAGCCCTGAGGCTGCGGCTGCCGCCGCTGGGCAGATTTATTGCGACGTGGCCGTTTGAGGCGTAGCGACAGCCCTTGCTCACAGTAGAGGCGGTAGATCCGTTTGTGATTGTCGCGCCAGCCCTCACGCCGGAGCAGCACGTGTACCCGGCGATATCCGTAGTGAATTCGCGTTTCGGTGATCTCACGAATACGCAGGCGCAGTGCGCTGTCATCAGCAGCAACAGAACGATATCTAAACGAGCTGCGGCTGAGCCGTAGCGCAAAAC
>NZ_JBLJAJ010000118.1:0-702 GCF_047530005.1 Serratia sp. N21D137 | reverse complement strand
CACGTTGAGTATGCGCATCACTGGTACTCGGTCCCGCATGAGCTGGTTGGTCAGCGCCTGTCGCTCAAGGCGGGTCAGTTGGTGGTCCAGGTCTGGCACAAGGGACAGTGCGTGGCGCAGCATCCGCGCAGCCTCCATGAATATCAGCACTCTACCAATCCGCTGCACATGCCGGCTCGGCACCTGGGGCACGGGACATGGACGCCAGAACGTCTGGTCGAGATGGGATGTCGCATCGGCCCGTTCACCGGCAGAGTGGTTGACGCCATGCTGAAAGCCAAAGCCCATCCGGAACTGGCCTACCGTGCGGTGCTCGGTCTGACCGCACTGCAGAAAAAATACGGAAAAGAGAGGCTGGAAAAAGCCAGTGGCGTCGCCTGGCATTACAAAACACCGGACAGGCGCTTCATCGACAACCTGCTGCGCCACAATCGCGAGAACCAGGAGCTCCCGTTATCGAGTCAGAGCGAACAACACTCTCCGGCCTCGCTGGAGCATGAAAACCTGCGCGGTCCAGGCTACTACCACTAACTGACAAACAGAGGAACAAACGGCATGAGCGATAACCTGTTAAACAAACTGACCCAACTGAAGCTCCCGGCCATGGCAGGGAGCCTGATCCGCCAGCGAGAAACACCGCAGACCTACGGCGAGTTGTCGTTCGAGGAACGGCTGATCCTGCTGGCAGATGACGAACTGCTG
>NZ_JBLJAJ010000117.1:0-740 GCF_047530005.1 Serratia sp. N21D137 | reverse complement strand
CCGAAATGACATCCAAACGAGCAAACCGTTACCCACCAGAGCTGCGTGAGCGGGCTGTCCGAATGCTGCTGGAACAGCGCAGTGAATATCACTCTGAACATGCCGCCATCAACTCCATCGCGCCAAAAATTGGCTGTAGTCCCGACACACTCAGAGCCTGGCTGCGTCGACATGAACGCAATAATGGTGCAGGTGATGGCGGGCTCCCAGGTGATGAGCGTCAGCGACTCAAAGAGCTGGAGCAGGAGGTTCGTGAGCTGCGGCGCAGCAACGATATTCTGCGCCAGGCCTCGGCTTATTTTGCGAAGGCGGAGTACGACCGTCTGTGGAAAAAATAATGCCGCTGCTGGATACCCTCAGCGGTAGTCACGGGGTCGGACCGGTATGTCATGAGCTGAATATCGCCCCGTCGACGTACTACCGGCATCGTGAATACCGCCAGCATCCGGAGAAACGTAGTCAGCGTGACCACCGTGACGACCTGTTGAAACCGGAAATACAACGAGTGTATGACGAAAACTACAGCGTCTATGGCATCCGTAAAGTCTGGAGGCAGTTGCAGCGTGAGGGCTTCAGCGTGGCCAGATGCACCATCGCGCGACTGATGAAGGCTATGGGTCTGGCCGGAGTTCTTCGGGGTAAAAAAGTGCGGACTACGGTCAGCCGGAAAGACGTTGCGGCAAGCGACAGGGTAAACCGCCAGTTCGTGGCAGAACGGCCCAATCAGCTTTGGGTGGCAG
>NZ_JBLJAJ010000116.1:0-742 GCF_047530005.1 Serratia sp. N21D137 | reverse complement strand
CCTCGGCTTACGAGCAAGTACACCGTAACCGACTTTTATGGGAGTGCTCTCCGCCTGCAAGTCACTGATTTTCATCCAGCGGGTGCTTCCTTCCAACTGGAAGCAGACGAGCCCTCTGACCCTGCCCGTAAAACACCAGCCCAGTTGGCTTATGTGCCTGAACCAGTCAGTTCTGAAGCCCGCATCCGTGATTATTGTGACGGGTTTTCCGTCGGGAATGGCCGCGTGGAGACGGTCAAGGAAGGCGCACTGAACCTGGCTGTTTTGTGCCAGCCAGGCGGGCACCACTTCGCTCATCAGAGGGAGGGAACGGCCATTACAGACTAGGCTTGCTCGCAACAGATGCCAGTTTTTGTCATGCCATCCGCTCCAGTCGACAGCAATAACGCAGAACGGCATCAGTGAGGTGATAGACCGGGTAAGCATCTGTTGAATAAGGGGAAGCTCGTGATGAATAGCGGTATTACCGAGGGCCCGATCGACACGTTTAATTTTGACGTGAGCTCTGCCTGGAAGCGAACGGCCGAGACTGGTTAGCGTCAAGTCAGCGCCGTTGCAAAGTGCAATGGCCATAGAGATAAGAACATTGATCCGAAAGGAATGAATACCACGTAAAGACGCGGAGAAAAATTTCTGGCAAACTGTTTGTAAAGGCACGATGAGGTCTCTTCTGTTTTGTTAGCGCAACCAGTAGATCACACTTCATCGTGCCTTTCATTTTTTTGTGGGGATTCCTCAACCC
>NZ_JBLJAJ010000115.1:0-777 GCF_047530005.1 Serratia sp. N21D137 | reverse complement strand
GCCAGGAAGGGAGAAATCGTCAGTCCTGTTGGGCAACCGGAGTATCCCAGCCATCTTCATCGATCAGCTGCCAGCTGACTTTCCCGCTCGCGGTGGCGGGCAGGGTGTAAGACTGCTTGCCGAAAGGGGGCACCATCAGGCGCAGAGCCGGTTTGTCCAACGCCATATTCCCCACCGACAGGCGGGAGAAGGTGAGCCAGTAGGGGGTCGGGTTGGTGGCTGTCAATTGGTCGCCTGCCCGGCTGAAGGTCAGCTTCGGGGCCATGTCTGCCACAGCGCGTTTCACTAATCCCGCCGGGCGGTAAAACAGTTTGATATTGCTCACGACCGTCATCACCATCTGCTCACCGTCGGGTTGCTGAGTGGGCAGCGCCTTCATCGAGATAAAAAACACCGATTCACGGTCGTTAGGCAGCGGCATATCGTTGCGCCGGATTCGCAGCGCCAGTTCACCGTTCGCTTCCAGGCGAGCCAGCGGCGGCGTGACAATAAACGGCATCACTGGGGTGCCATGCCAGCTCAGATCGACGTCCCCGGTGGCTGAATCGACCGGGCGGATCCATGACTGCATCAGGTACGGTGCCGGGCTTTTGTTGTAGGCGGTCAGCGTTACGCCCTGCTTTTCGCCCTCCAGGTAAATCACCCGCAGCACGTAAAAAGAAATCCCCGGCGAGGCGTTGTCCTGAGCCTGTGCCAGGCCCATTTTGTTGACCAACAGGCATAGGCCCATCAGAAGATAAATCGGGTATTTCATGGTGTGGTCTCCGTGGAGGCTGA
>NZ_JBLJAJ010000114.1:0-777 GCF_047530005.1 Serratia sp. N21D137 | reverse complement strand
GCCAGGAAGGGAGAAATCGTCAGTCCTGTTGGGCAACCGGAGTATCCCAGCCATCTTCATCGATCAGCTGCCAGCTGACTTTCCCGCTCGCGGTGGCGGGCAGGGTGTAAGACTGCTTGCCGAAAGGCGGCACCATCAGGCGCAGAGCCGGTTTGTCCAACGCCACATTCCCCACCGCCAGGCGGGAGAAGGTGAGCCAGTAGGGGGTCGGGTTGGTGGCTGTCAATTGGTCGCCTGCCCGGCTGAAGGTCAGCTTCGGGGCCATGTCTGCTACGGCGCGTTTTACCAATCCGGCCGGGCGGTAAAACAGTTTGATATTGCTCACGACCGTCATCACCATCTGCTCACCGTCGGGTTGCTGAGTGGGCAGCGCCTTCATGGAGATAAAATACACCGATTCGCGGTCGTTAGGCAGTGGCATATCGTTGCGCCGGATACGCAGCGCCAGTTCACCGTTCGCTTCCAGGCGAGCCAGCGGCGGCGTGACAATAAACGGCATCACCGGGGTGCCATGCCAGCTCAGATCGACGTCCCCGGTGGCCGGATCGACCGGGCGGATCCATGACTGCATCAGGTACGGTGCCGGGCTTTTGTTGTAGGCGGTCAACGTTACGCCCTGCTTTTCGCCCTCTGGGTAAATCACCCGCAGTACGTAAAAAGAAATCCCCGGCGAGGCGTTGTCCTGAGCCTGTGCCAGGCCCATTTTGTTGACCAACAGGCATAGGCCCATCAGAAGATAAATCGGGTATTTCATGGTGTGGTCTCCGTGGAGGCTGA
>NZ_JBLJAJ010000113.1:0-810 GCF_047530005.1 Serratia sp. N21D137 | reverse complement strand
GTTGTCCGTCAGCCACTGCACCGGCTTGTCCGGGAGCGTTGCACCGAAGCGCTTTTCCACCGCTCCCAGCATCACGTCCTGCACGGTTACACTGTCATAACCGCCGGTGCTCGCTGCCCAGTCTATGGCTTCTCTGTCACAGCAGTCCAGCGCGAACGTCACACGCAGTTTTTCTCCGTCGTCACAACCGAACTCGAAGCCATCTGAGCACCAGCGCTGGTTGCTCTCCGGTACCGCTATTTTACCGTTATGTTCACGCTGGGGCCGTTGCGGTTTGTCATGAAGTAACAACAGATTATGCTCGTTCATCACACGGTAAACACGTTTCGCATTTACTGGGGGCAGTCCTTCATCGCGTAGTTGTTTGCGCATGATCCCCCATACACGGCGATAGCCATAGCTGGGCATGTCACTGATGATATCGAGGATGCGTGACAGTACCTCAGCGTCCGCTTCATCGTCTCGCCTGTGACAACGCCTGTCCTGCCAGTCAGCAGAACGGTTTACCCGCAGCGATAACTGCGCACGCGACACACCCATGATCCTGCTTACCGGGGCTATCCCTTGTCCTTTGGCAACAAGGGCGCGTGCGCTATCCATTTTCGTGACTGGCCGTACTCCACGGCCTCTTTGAGGATCTCAACCTCCATGGTCTTCTTACCCAGCAGGCGCTGAAGTTCACGGACCTGCTTCAACGCGGCAACCAGCTCAGATGCCGGAACCACCTCCTCTCCGGCAGCAACAGCGGTAAGGCTGCCTTCCTGATATTGTTTCTTCCACTTGAACAACAGGCTGGGCTGAATGCCATGC
>NZ_JBLJAJ010000112.1:0-861 GCF_047530005.1 Serratia sp. N21D137 | reverse complement strand
CAAACTGACCCAACTGAAGCTCCCGGCCATGGCAGGGAGCCTGATCCGCCAGCGAGAAACACCGCAGACCTACGGCGAGTTGTCGTTCGAGGAACGGCTGATCCTGCTGGCAGATGACGAACTGCTGAACAGGGAAAACGGTCGGGTGGCCCGTCTGAGGAAGAGTGCAAACCTGAAATACCAGGCAGCGCCGGAGGGGCTGCACTACCCCGTCTCAAGGGGGCTGAGAGCGGAACAGATGCGGGAGTTGCTGAACGGTCATTACATCACGCATCGGAAAAACATCCTGATCACCGGCCCGACGGGGTGCGGGAAAAGCTGGATCGCCAATGCCCTGGGTGAGCAGGCCTGTCGCCAGAAACACAGCGTTCAGTACTGGCGTACCGGTCGGTTACTGGAAATGCTGGCGCAGGGCCGGGTAGACGGTAGCTGGCTGAAGCACCTGAAACAACTGCAAAAAACGCAGGTGCTAATCCTGGACGATCTGGGTCTGGAACCCCTGAGCAACGCGCAATGTAACGACCTGCTGGAAATAGTGGAAGACCGGTACGGACAAAGCAGTACCCTGGTGGTGAGCCAGTTCCCAGTAGATAAGTGGCACGGGCTGATGGAGAGCCCGACAACGGCAGATGCGATCCTGGACAGACTGGTGCATAACGGCCACAGACTTGTACTGCAAGGAGAGTCGATGAGGAAAAGCAAAACGGCAGTGGAAAGCGAGGAAAAAACAGGTTAAAAAGCAGTAGGAAAAGTTAACGCATCCCGGTTGACTGAATGGAGACAAAATCCTGATCGAACTTCGGTGCCAATACGTGATCGAAGTTCCATGCCAATCCGTGATCGAACAGAGCGGAATACGCA
>NZ_JBLJAJ010000111.1:0-920 GCF_047530005.1 Serratia sp. N21D137 | reverse complement strand
AGCCAGCAAATAAACTGACGCAAGCGGAACGAGAGCAAATCATCGAGCTGTGTAATCGGGAGCAGTTTGCCAGCCTACCCCCATCACAAATCGTGCCGACCTTGTTAGATAGTGGCGAATATTATGGGTCTGAATCGACATTTTACCGGGTCTTAAAAGCTCAGGGGCAACTCCATCATCGTGGCCGCAGCTTAGCACCGAAAGGCTCTGTGTTACCAACGACTTATACCGCGACAGGTCCAGGTCAGGTGTTTTGCTGGGATATTACTTATTTGCCCAGCACGGTGCGTGGGCAGTTTTACTATCTGTACATGTTGGAAGACTTGTTCAGCCGTAAGATTGTCGGCAACGAAGTGTATGAACAGGAGTCTGGAGAACATGCCGCGAAGCTGTTAGAGCAAACGCTGGTACGGGAGAACTGTTTACACAGTGGTGTCGTGTTGCACTCAGACAACGGCGCACCGATGAAATCGCAAACCATGCGGATAAAAGCGTATGAGCTTGGGGTGACCACCTCGTACAGCAGACCGCGGGTCAGCAATGATAATCCGTTTGCAGAGTCCTTGTTCAGAACCTGCAAATACCGACCAGATTGGCCCTCAGCAGGGTTTAAAAGTCTTGATGATGCAAGGAGATGGGTGCTGAAATTTACGCGCTGGTACAACTACGAACATAAGCACAGTCAATTGCGCTTCGTGACGCCACACCAACGTCATACAGGTCAGGATAGCGTCATTCTGGCTCAGCGCAAAGTGTACATCGAAGCTGCGAAAGCGGCTAATCCAAGTCGTTGGGGAAAGCGCGAAATACGAAACTGCACACCAGTGGGACCGACAACGCTGAATCCAGAAAGAGAGCCGACTAAAGAAAAACAGGCCGCTTAAAACGGTCAATGGTGACAACTAGCTTGAAAAACGCCG
>NZ_JBLJAJ010000110.1:0-1076 GCF_047530005.1 Serratia sp. N21D137 | reverse complement strand
GTACGGCCGCCTTCACGGATTGCGAAACGCAAGCCTTGGTCCATAGCGATTGGGTGGATCAGGGTAACAACCATGTTCACGTTATCGCCTGGCATTACCATCTCTACGCCTTCTGGCAGTTCGATGGTACCGGTCACGTCAGTTGTACGGAAGTAGAACTGTGGACGGTAGCCTTTGAAGAATGGAGTATGACGACCACCTTCTTCTTTGCTCAGGATATACACTTCTGAATCGAACTGAGTGTGTGGCTTGATGGAACCTGGTTTAGCCAGTACCTGACCACGTTCGATGTCTTCACGCTTGATACCACGCAGCAGAACACCAACGTTCTCACCAGCACGGCCTTCGTCCAGCAGTTTGCGGAACATTTCAACGCCGGTACAGGTAGACTTAACGGTGTCTTTGATACCAACGATTTCAACTTCTTCGCCAACTTTAACGATACCGCGCTCAACACGACCGGTAACTACGGTACCACGACCGGAGATGGAGAAGACGTCTTCGATTGGCAGCAGGAACGGCTGGTCGATAGCACGCTCTGGTTCTGGGATGTAAGAATCCAGGTGACCGGCCAGCTCGATGATTTTAGCTTCCCACTCAGCTTCGCCTTCCAGTGCTTTCAGCGCTGAACCACGAACAACCGGCAGGTCATCACCAGGGAAGTCATAAGCAGACAGAAGTTCACGAACTTCCATTTCTACCAGTTCCAGCAGCTCTTCATCATCAACCATGTCACATTTGTTCATGAATACGATGATGTAAGGAACGCCAACCTGACGACCCAGCAGGATGTGCTCACGAGTCTGAGGCATAGGGCCGTCAGTCGCAGCGACAACCAGGATAGCGCCGTCCATCTGAGCAGCACCGGTGATCATGTTTTTCACGTAGTCGGCGTGCCCTGGGCAGTCAACGTGCGCGTAGTGACGAGTCGGGGTGTCATATTCAACGTGAGAAGTGTTGATGGTGATACCACGAGCTTTTTCTTCTGGCGCGTTATCGATCTGGTCGAAAGCACGTGCAGAACCACCGTAGGTTTTAGCCAGAACGGTAGTGATTGCAGCGGTCAGGGTAGTTTT
>NZ_JBLJAJ010000011.1:0-149695 GCF_047530005.1 Serratia sp. N21D137 | reverse complement strand
GACTTGCATGTGTTAGGCCTGCCGCCAGCGTTCAATCTGAGCCATGATCAAACTCTTCAATTAAAAGCTTGATTTGCTGCAACTCGTGCAGCGATGCTCGAAAATTAACTTTCGTAATCATTCATTCGCATGAATGACTGCTTGGTCACTCTTCAAGACTTGATATTTTTTTGCTACCGAAGTAGCTGGATATCGTCTTGTGAGTGCCCACACAGATTGTCTGATAAATTGTTAAAGAGCAGTGAGTTACGCGCTTTCGCTTGCTAACTCGAGGTGGCGTATACTACGCGATTCCTCTGAAGAGTCAACCTTTATTTCGGTGTTTTCACCGGCTTGACACTTCCTGGCTGGGCGACTGGTTCTCGTTAGAGGAGTCGTTGTTCCCGGTCAGTGGAGGCGCATTATAGGGAGTTCTCAGAACGCCGCAACCCCTAAATGCAAAAAACTTTTCAAGCGCGGTTTTTTTCGGCAAAACGCTGTCTTGTTCGTCGTTTTTGACACTTTTCCTCGAAAACAGCCGTAAAAGCTGGCGCTCCCTGGCGTAAAATGAAAGATAACAATGCAGTTAAAAGGAACCGCAGCCATGCAATTCGATGCTCAACAACAGGCGGCACAGCGTAATCTTTCTTATCTGCTGGCAGAAAAGCTCGGCCAACAGATCCTGGCCGGTGAATATCAAGCCGGCAGCATCCTGCCAGGCGAGATGGATTTGGCAGAACACTTTGGCGTCAGTCGCACTGCAGTACGTGAAGCGGTAAAAATGCTGGCGGCCAAAGGCATGCTGTTGCCGCGCCCCCGCATCGGCACCAGGGTCATGCCGCAAAGCCAATGGAACTTCCTCGATCAGGATCTGCTGACCTGGTGGATGACCAGAGAGAACTTCGACCAGGTCATGCAGCACTTCCTTATTCTACGCACGTCGCTCGAACCTCAAGCTTGTTCATTGGCAGCAATCAATGCCACCCAGGAGCAAAAGACGCGATTGGTCACGCTGATGGCAGAAATGCAGGCGCTACACATAGATTTTGACCGCGAACGCTGGATTGAGGTCGATACCCAGTACCACCAGCTAATCTATGAAGCCAGCGCCAATCCGTTTCTCACCTCGTTCGCGAACCTGTTCAGCTCGGTGTATCAAAGCTATTTCCGGGCGATCACCGGTAATGAAGTGATCAAACTGCAACACCATCAGGCCATTGTGGATGCCATAGTCGCCAGTGACAGCACCGCAGCCCTCACTGCATGCCAAACATTGTTGCAGGGCAATGCGTAAACTCCGCAGCTATATATAGAAGGAAAATGGGATCACGATGACTAAATCTGCACGCAGCATGGCAGGGTTGCCTTGGATCGCCGCGATGGCGTTCTTTATGCAGGCGTTGGATGCCACTATTCTCAATACCGCCTTACCGGCGATAGCCCACAGCCTCGACCGTTCTCCCTTGGCAATGCAGTCGGCGGTGATCAGTTACACCCTGACGGTTGCGATGCTAATCCCGGTGAGCGGCTGGCTGGCCGATCGCTTCGGTACTCGGCGGGTATTTATTATCGCCGTATCCCTGTTTACCTTTGGCTCGCTGTTGTGTGCCTTGTCCCCGACGCTGAGTTTCCTGGTCGCCTCTCGTATTTTACAGGGGATTGGCGGCGCGATGATGATGCCGGTGGCACGCCTTGCCCTGTTGCGGGCCTATCCGCGTAGTGAGCTGTTACCGGTACTGAACTTTGTCACCATGCCTGGCCTGGTTGGGCCAATAATAGGCCCGCTGCTTGGCGGCTGGCTGGTGACCTACGCTACCTGGCATTGGATCTTCCTGATTAACATCCCGATAGGCTTACTCGGCATCGTCTACGCCCGCAAATACATGCCGGACTTCACCACGCCGAAACGGCCGTTTGATTTCATTGGCTTTATGCTGTTTGGCCTTAGCCTGGTACTTATCTCCACCGGCCTGGAGCTGTTCGGCGAGCAGGTACTGGCCAATTACATTTCTCTGGGAGTGTTCCTGAGCGGCTTTGTGATGCTGTTTGGCTATATCATTCACGCCCGCCGCCACGCTCAGCCACTGATTGGGCTGGATCTGTTCAAGACCCGTACCTTTTCCGTCGGCATTGCCGGTAACGTGGCCTCGCGGCTAGGGACTGGCTGCGTTCCCTTCCTGATGCCGTTGATGCTGCAGGTGGCCTTTGGCTATTCGGCGATTGTCGCCGGTTGCATGATGGCCCCGACGGCGGTGGGTTCTCTGATGGCCAAGTCTACCGTTACCCAGGTGTTGCGCTGGTTCGGCTATCGTAAGACGTTGGTAGGTATCACTATCATTATCGGCGTATTGATTGCGCAGTTCTCTCTGCAAAGCCCAGGTATGCCGCTGTGGCTGATGATTTTGCCGCTGTTTGTTCTAGGGATGGCGATGTCGACGCAGTTTACCGCCATGAATACCATCAGCCTGGCAGACCTGAACGATGGCAACGCCAGTTCCGGCAATAGCGTATTGGCAGTGACGCAACAGCTGTCTATCAGCTTTGGCGTTGCGATCAGCGCCGCCGTGTTGCGCTTCTATGGTTCAATGGGGATTGGCACCATGATCGATCAGTTCCACTACACCTTTATTACCGTGGGGATAGTGACCGTTGCTTCGGCCTTCGTCTTTATGCTGTTAAGAAGAAAAGACGGCAATAACCTGATCACCGGCAAAGAGAAATCACGCAAAGAAGCGAAGGCTACCAGTTAACGGTAACCGACGGAGTCTCTCTCCACCAGCTCTGGCGTCAGCACCAGGATCTGGGCATCCCGTTCAGGGTTTTGCAGGCGATTGATGAGCGCATCGATCGCCAGTTCCCCTAGCGAATCTTTGGGCTGATGAATGGTGCTGAGCGGTGGAGCCAGATATTTGGCCAGTTCGATATCGTCGTAACCCATCACGGCCATATCCTGTGGTACCACCAGCCCGGCCTGATACAACGCCTGATAAACGCCGACGGCGACAGCATCGTTGCCAGCAAACACCGCATGAGGAGGTTCGGCTAACGCCAGCAACTGCTTCATGGCATGCACGCCCCCTTCAAACTCAAAGTCGCAATACACCTCATAGCCCGGCAGGATTTCAAGACCGGCACGCTTCATGGCGCGGCGATAGCCTTCCAAACGATGGCGCGCGGTCGTTTTATCCAGCGGCCCGGCGATACAGGCGATTTGGCGATAGCCGCGAGCGATCAGATGATCGGTAGCCATTTCGCCCCCCAGCAACGAGTTATCCTGAATGATATCGTTGGCCCCTTCGAACGGCGACCAGTCCATCATCACGATCGGCAAAGAGGGGTAGCGGCTTAGAGCATCCTGCGAGGGGCGATGGTTTTCGGTACACATCACCAGCAGGCCATCCACCCGCTTTTGCAACAGCGTTTCCATGCTGCTGTTCATACGCGCCACATCTTCCTCTGTGTTGCACAGGATCAGGCTGTAGCCACGCTCGTAGCAGCTGCGTTCCACGCCGCGCACCACTTCGGCATAAAACGGGTTATTACTGGAGGTCACCAGCATACCAATGGTGCGCGTCGTATTGAGTTTCAGGCTACGCGCCAGTGCGGAAGGGGCATAGTTTAGCTGTTCCACGGCCACCATGACTTTGTCACGCACGCTGTCGCTGACAAAGCGATTGTTATTGATCACGTGCGAGACCGTCGAGGTTGAAACACCCGCCAGGCGGGCGACATCTTTCATGGTAGCCAAAGCGTTATCCCTGTTGCTGCAAAAAGGCGTCAATCTCTTCACGCCATGGCACGGAAGGCTGTGCACCCGGCCGGGTAACGGCAATGGCCGCCGCCGCATGGGCGAAACGCACCGCATCGCTCATCACTTTACCTTCGAGCAAAGCAGTAACCAGAGCACCGTTGAACGTATCACCGGCCGCGATGGTATCCACCGCTTTGACCTTAAAGCCCGGAACCAGTTTGCCTTTACCGTTTTCGCTCAACCATACGCCACGACTACCGAGGGTGATAATCACGCAGCCAATACCTTTATCATGCAGGATGCTGGCGGCACGTTCGGCGTCAGCGTCATTATTCACCGCAATACCGGTCAGCCGCTGGGCTTCGGTTTCGTTCGGGGTGATCATGTCAACCATGGCTAACAATTCGTCAGGCAGCTCACAGGCCGGAGCCGGGTTGAGGATCACCTGGGTTTGGTGCTGCTTGGCCAGTTTGGCGGCGGCAATCACCGTCTCCAGCGGTGACTCAAGCTGCATCAATAGCGCATCGGCATCGATAACCCGTTGCCGATAGCGGTTGAGATATTCGGGAGTGACCGCCGCGTTGGCACCGGCATCGATACCAATCACGTTTTCGCCTTCGGCATTGACGAAAATCAGCGCTACGCCGGTAGTACTGTCGGCAATAGCTTCAATCGGTTGGGTATCAATGCGATCGGTTGCCAGCTGTTGGCGAATACGTTCACCAATATCGTCTGCACCTACGCAGGCAATAAAAGCAATGTCCGCACCGCTGCGCCCGGCAGCCACCGCCTGGTTAGCCCCTTTGCCACCAAAGGCAACCTTATACTGCTGGCCGATCACCGTTTCGCCCGGCTGGGGAAACTGGTTGATATTGAGGATGTGGTCGGCATTGATGCTGCCCAAAACCACCAGCTTTGCTGTTTCCATCACAGGGTTCCCTAAAATTGCGCGCCATCGTCACGCCCCGTTCCGATGGCGCTGGAGATGACTTACTTGGTAACCAGTTTCAAATCAACCGGGATAGTCGCCGGTACTTTCTCGCCTTTCAAGATCTTATCTGCCGTTTCTACGCCAATCACGCCGATTTGATCCGGACGCTGTGCCACGGTGGCAGCCAGTTTACCGCCTTCAACCGCTTTCACGCCGTCTGCGGTGCCGTCAAAGCCAACGACGATGACATCCGTTTTACCAGCGGTTTGCAACGCACGCAGCGCGCCCAGTGCCATTTCATCGTTCTGTGCAAACACCGCCTGCACGTCTGGATGCGCGGTCAGCAAGTTCTGCATGACGTTCAGACCCTTGGTACGATCGAAGTCCGCCGGCTGGCTGGCCAGCAGTTTAAATTTGTTCTGCTCCAGTGACTGTTGGAAGCCTTCGCCACGTTCACGGGCAGCAGATGTCCCGGCAATGCCTTCCAACTGGATCACTTTAGCGTCAGCCCCAGCTTTCTGGGCAATAAAGTCACCGGCCATTTTACCGCCCACGCGGTTGTCGGAAGCGATATGGCTAACCACTTCGCCTTTCGCTGCCATACGGTCGAGCGTAATGACCGGGATCTTGGCCTGGTTGGCCATCTTGATGGCGTTACCTACCGCGTCAGAATCGGTTGGGTTAATCAGCAGCAGTTTCGGGTTCTGCACCATCAGATCCTGCACGTTGGCCAACTCTTTCGCCGGGTTGTTCTGGGAATCCAGCACCACCAGGTTGTAACCCAGTTTGTTGGCTTCCAACTGCGCCCCTTCTTTCATCGAAACAAAGAACGGGTTGTTGAGCGTAGAAACCACCAGCGCGATGGTGTCTTTTGCCAGGGCGTTAGCACTCAGGGTGGCGGTTAACGCGATGGCCGAAACTAAGGTTGCCAGTTTTTTCATTTTCATGGTCGTGATTCCTGTAGGGGAGAGGTTACTTGTTACTTTTGTTGTCTACCAGAACCGCCAGCAGAATAACGGCTGCTTTCACGATCATTTGGTAGTAGGAAGAAACACCCAGTAAATTCAAACCGTTGTTCAGGAAGCCAAGGATCAGCGCCCCGATCAGGGTACCGACGATGCGCCCTTTACCCCCAGCCAGGCTGGTACCACCCAGTACCACCGCAGCGATGGCATCCAGCTCATAGCCGGTACCCGCAGTAGGTTGCGCAGAGGACAGGCGCGCCACTTCAATGACCCCAGCCAGTGCCGCCAGCAGGCCGCACAGGGAATAAACGATGATTTTAACCCTATCAACGCTGATACCGGAAAGGCGGGTAGCCGCTTCGTTGCCGCCCAGCGCATAGATATAGCGGCCAAGACGGGTATGATGCAGCATATACCAGGCGGCGACAAACACGATGGCCATGATCCAGATCGGGGTAGGAACGCCTAACGGGCGGCCAATCCCGAACCAGCCGAAGGCGTCGGCAACGTCGGTAAAGCCGGTATTGATCGGGCTACCGTTGGTGTACACCATGGTCACGCCGCGCAGTAACAGCATCATCACCAGGGTGGCGATAAACGCCTGAACCTTGCCTTTGGCCACGATAATCCCGGTGCAGGCTCCTACCGCAGCCCCCAATGCCAGCGCAGCTGCCACAGCCACCACCGCATTGACTTCAAATCCGACAATCGAAGCGGCTACCGCCCCGGTCAGCGCCAACAGCGAGCCGACCGACAGATCGATGCCGGAAGTCAGGATCACCAAGGTCATGCCGACCGCCATAATGGCGTTCACCGAGGTTTGCTGCAGGATATTGAACAGGTTATTAACGGTGAAGAAATTCGGGCTCATCGAAGACACCACGGCAATCAGCACCAGCAGGGCAATCAGCGATTTCTGCTCCAACAGCCACTCTTTACTGAACCAGCGCTTAGCTGCAACACTTTGTGAACTCATATCTGATTACTCCTGCTTTACGCCGTATTGCTTGCCAACGGCTGCTGCCATCAGCACTTCCTGGGTGGCCTGTTCAATCGGGAATTCGCCGCTGAGGTGGCCTTCATGCATCACCAGGATGCGGTCGCTCATGCCCAGCACCTCCGGCATTTCCGAAGACACCAATATAATGCTCAGCCCTTCCTGCTTGAACTGGTTGATTAACTGGTAGATCTCTTTTTTGGCCCCGACGTCGACGCCGCGTGTCGGTTCGTCGAGGATCAGTACCTTTGGCCGGGTCATCAAGCCTCGGGCAATCGCCACTTTTTGCTGATTGCCGCCGGAAAGCAAACCAATCGGCTGCTCCATCGACGGCGTTTTGATATTGAACAGGCGGATAAAATCGCTGACGGCGATCTGCTCATCGGCATGTTTCAGGCCACCACCGGCGCGGCTGAAGTAGCGCAGCGCGGTCAGCGACATGTTTTCCTTCACCGACATCCCCAGCACCAGACCATCACGCTTACGGTCTTCGGAGATATAGACAATGCCGTTAGCCAAGCCGTCCTGAGGAGTACGAGTCACCACCTCATGGCCATCCAGATTCACGGTGCCGCTTTTACGTGGCGCCGCTCCATACAGGATCTTCATCAGTTCGGTACGCCCAGCCCCCATCAGGCCAGCCACACCCAAAATCTCACCGCGGTATAAAGTAAAGCTGACGTCATGCACGCCAGGGCCGGAAACGTGGCTCACCTGCAGGCGTTTTTCACCGCGCGGCAGATTCAGACGTGGATACTGCTCTTCCAGCTTGCGACCCACCATCATTTCAATCAGCGAATCTTCATTCAGTTCGGCAACCGGCCGCTCGGCAATAAATTGCCCGTCACGGAATACGGTCACATCGTCGCAGATTTCGAAGATCTCCTTCAGGCGGTGGGAGATATAAACAATGCCGCGGCCTTCGGCTTTGAGCTCGTTGATCACTTTAAACAGCGAGGCGGTTTCGGTATCGGTCAGGGCATCGGTCGGCTCATCCATGATGATCACTTTGGATTCAAAGCTCAGCACCTT
Organism: Serratia sp. N21D137; assembly: GCF_047530005.1. NCBI lineage: Bacteria > Pseudomonadati > Pseudomonadota > Gammaproteobacteria > Enterobacterales > Yersiniaceae > Serratia > Serratia sp. N21D137. Next base: position 142,040 of record NZ_JBLJAJ010000011.1, on the reverse strand, counting down.
GGCGATTTCCACCATTTGCTGATCGCCAATCGACAATTCCCCCACCAGCCGGTGGCTGCTGTAGCGCAGGTTCAAACGCGCCAGCAGTTTGTCCGCTTCGGCATACATGCGTTTCCAGTCGATGCGGCCAAAGCGGTTAACGAACTCGCGGCCAAGAAAGATGTTCTCGGCAATGGTCAGCTGCGGGATCAGGTTCAGTTCTTGGTGGATGATGCCGATACCCGCTTCCTGCGAATCCTTCGGCCCGTTGAAGGCCACTTCCTTGCCGAGGAAATATTGGCTGCCCGCATCTTTGTTGTAGATACCGGTCAGCACTTTCATCATGGTGGACTTGCCGGCACCGTTTTCCCCCACCAGCGCCATCACCCTGCCGGGATAAACGCTCAGGGCGGCCCCAGAAAGCGCCTTCACGCCGGGAAAGGCCTTATCGATCCCCTTCAGTTGCAGTAAAGGTTGCATAGGCGCCTCAGAAAGTTACGCCGGAGCACAGGATCACGTTCGCGTAGGGCGAACATTCTCCGCTGCGGATCACGGCCCGGCTATGTTCGGTTTGCGCTTTAAACGCGCTGTGGCTGATATAGCTGATGCTGATGGTATTGCCCTGGTGTTGGCCAAGCTGAGTCAGTTGAGCCATTAATGCCTCGTGGAGCGACGGGTTATGCTTGACGATCTCTTCCGCCAGGATGGCGCTCTCTACCTGCATTTCCTGCGTCACCACGCCTACAACCTGTAAGAATGTCGGCACCCCTTGGGTCAGCGCCAGATCGATACGCGGCGTCACGGCCGGGATCGGCAAGCCTGCATCGCAAATCGCGATCTGATCGGTGTGGCCGAGACGAGAGACCACCGCAGAAACGTCAGAATTCAGTAGTACGCCTTTTTTCATGAGTAAACTCCAGCAGCGAAACGTTTCGCTATTGAGTCAGTGTAGAAAATCAGCAGAGGAAGACAACCCTGTCATAGCGGAAATGTGATCGCCATCGAAACGTTTCGCTCACGTTTGATAAAGCGTAGCTAAAAAAGAAGGGCCCAGCAAATGCTGAGCCCTCTCTTTTAGATTTCGACCTGGGTTCCCAGTTCGATGACCCGGTTGGGCGGGATCTCAAACTGGTCGGCAGCCCGCAATGCGTTGCGGCTCAGGGCGATAAACAGCTTGCCGCGCAGGAACAGATACCACGGCCGTTTGGTGAGGATCAGCGATTCATGGGACATAAAGAACGACGTCTCCATCATCCGGCATGGCAGCCCTTCCAACCCACAGCGGTGGAAGACTTCCTCAACGTTCGGCGTTTCACGCCAGCCATAGCTGGCTACCACTCGCCAGAAGGTCGGTGACAATTGCTCAATCGTCACACGCCGGACGTTATGCACATAAGGGGCATCTTCGGTACGCAAGGTCAGCAGCACTACCCGCTCATGCAGCACTTTGTTGTGCTTGAGGTTATGCAACAGGGCAAACGGGATCACGTTAATCGCCCGCGACATAAACACCGCAGTGCCCGGCACGCGAACCGGTGGCGATTTTTCCAGTGAGGCAATCAGTGCTTCAAGGGAGTTACCGTGCTCATGCATCCGGCGCAGCAGGCGGAAACGTTCACTCTTCCAGGTGATCATGATCAGGAACATCACCAGGGCCAACATCAGTGGCAACCAACCGCCAGAGAACAGTTTCAAGGCGTTCGCCGAGAACATCGGCACATCGATAATCAGCAGCATCACCAGAATGCCTCCCACCAGGAAGCGATTCCAATGCCAATTCTTGATGGCGACGGAAGTGATCAGGATGCTGGTCAATACCATGGTGCCGGTCACCGCAATACCATAGGCCGCGGCCAGGTTACTGGAGTGTTCGAAGCCCACAATCACCAACACCACGGCGATATACAGGGTCCAGTTGATCACCGGGATATAGATCTGGCCGGACTCCATTTCCGAGGTATGAATGATGCGCATCGGTGACAGATAGCCCAGACGAACGGCCTGGCGGGTCAACGAGAAAACGCCGGAAATGACCGCCTGCGAGGCAATAACCGTGGCCAGCGTAGCCAATATCAACAGCGGGATCAGCGCCCAATCGGGGGCCAACAGGAAGAACGGGTTCTTGATCGCTTCCGGATTTTTCAGCAGCAATGCGCCTTGGCCGAAGTAGTTAAGCACCAGCGAAGGCAGCACCACGGTGAACCAGGCCAGGCGGATCGGGAATTTGCCAAAGTGGCCCATATCGGCATACAGCGCTTCCACACCGGTAATCGACAGTACCACCGCACCGAGCGCGAAGAACGACACCTTCTTATATTCAACAAAGAAGTTGAGGGCCCATTTAGGGTTCAGCGCCTGCAACACTTCCGGGTTGGCGATAATGCTGCGCGCCCCCAGGACCGCCAATACGATAAACCACAGCAGCATCACCGGGGCAAACAGTTTGCCCACGCTACCGGTGCCATGTTTTTGGATGGCGAACAGTAAGGTCAGTACCAGAATAGACAGCGGGACGATGTAGGGATCAAGCGACGGGGCGGCAATCTCCAACCCTTCGATCGCCGACATCACCGAGATCGCCGGGGTGATCACTACCTCGCCATAGAAGAAGCTGCCACCAATCAGGCCCAGGATCACCAGCAAAGAGGTCGTACGTGCCGAGGTATGGCGCCCAGCCAAAGACATCAACGTCAGTATCCCGCCTTCACCGGCGTTATCCGCACGCATGACGTAGGTGAGATACTTCAAGGAAACGATGACGATCAACATCCAGAAGATTAAGGAAAGAAAACCAAACACCACGTCGGGACGGACATCAAAACCGTAATGACCGGAAAAACATTCTCGCAAGGTATAGAGCGGGCTGGTGCCGATATCACCGTAAACGACCCCAATAGCCGCCAGGGTAACCGCCGATAAAGACTGTTTATGTTCTGTGCTCATAGTTTGCTTCTTTTGCTAGATCATCCGTCAACCGATGCATCAGCATCAGGTTAAAGATACGGGCTCCAAGATCCGTCACACCCGGTAAAAGGCGCACAGTATGCATCATTTATAGCACTTGCCTGCTCTACTATCTGACCCCAAAAATAAACAAAATGTGAATCACCCCCCTTGTTGAGCATAGAAAAATTTTACTAATCAACCAGCTATAGGGCTAAAAATAATGATGGTTTATCATCGGATTCTCTAGCAAGATTGGCTGTCGGCCTGGGTGGCAGGCTCTAACCTCCGGACAACGCGAGCTATTTTATGGCGTCATCAACACTTCTGGCAGAACGGATCGCCCGCCTCAGCAGTGCGCTGGAGAGCGGCCTTTATGAACGGCAAGAGGCTATCAGGCTTTGCTTGCTGGCAGCCTTGTGCGGCGAAAGCGTGTTCCTGCTGGGCCCGCCGGGGATCGCCAAGAGCCTGATCGCCCGCAGGCTGAAATTTGCCTTCCGCAGCGCTCGCTCCTTTGAATACCTGATGACGCGCTTTTCCACGCCGGAAGAGGTGTTTGGCCCGCTGTCGATCCAGGCTCTGAAAGATGAAGGCCGCTATCAGCGTCTGACTGCGGGTTATCTGCCCGAAGCCGAGATTGTCTTTCTTGATGAAATCTGGAAGGCTGGCCCGGCTATCCTCAATACCCTGCTGACCGCGATCAACGAGCGCCGCTTCCGTAACGGTAATAGTGAAGAGCCCATTCCCCTGCGCCTGCTGGTCACCGCCTCCAATGAATTACCCGAGGCCGATAGCAGCCTTGAAGCGTTGTATGACCGTATGCTGATCCGGCTGTGGCTCGATAAGGTGCAGGATAAGCAGAATTTTCGCTCGCTGTTGGTAGCCCGGCAGAATGAAAACGACAACCCGGTGCCCGAGGCACTGAGCATCAGCGATGAAGAGTTCCACCAATGGCAACCGCTGATCGATAAGGTCAAACTGCCGGAAAACTGCTTTGAACTGATCTTTCTGCTGCGCCAACGGTTAGACGCCTTGGAACAGGCGCCTTATGTTTCCGACCGGCGTTGGAAGAAATCCCTGCGCTTACTGCAAGCCTGCGCCTTTTTCAGCGGCCGCGACACCATTGTGCCGTTGGATTTAATGCTGTTGAAGGATTGCCTGTGGCACGATCGGACATCATTAAAGTTGTTACAGCAACAAATCGATCAGTTGCTGACCGAACAGGCCTATCAGCAGCAAACCTTGTTGATCCAGCTACAGCAGATCCACACCCGCTGGATGCAGCATCAACAGCAGCAGAGCCATCGTCAGGCCATCCAACTGGTGAAAAAAGGCGGCATGTTCAGCCGCAAGCCACAATACGTGCTGGAGCATCCGCTCACTGGCACCACTTTGACGCTGCTGCTGCAAAAGCCGTTACAACTGCACGACATCCAGGTTAACCACCTGAGTATCGAAAGCAGTATGCTGGAAAACTGGCTGCAAAAAGGGGGCGAGGTACGCGCCAAGCTTAACGGCATTGGTTTTGCCCAGCAGATCGATCTGGAAGTCGATGAGCAACTGCATCTGACCGTGCTGGACGTCAGCCGCCAGCCCTCCCTGCTGGCCCTGCCGGGTAAACCGACCGGGGGAACCCCGCCAGAATTCCTGGACGAAATAGAAACGCTAAGCCAGCGCCAGGCAGAGCAGCGGCGGTTATTCAGCCAGCATCAGCCTTGCCTGTTCACCCCTGCCGCCGGGTTGGCGAAAATTGAAGCCAGCCTGTTGCAGGTGGCCGAGCAGATCAAACAACTGTCCCAGCAAATGCGCGGCCAGTAACCATGCTGAGCCTCGAAACGCTCGATATGCTGTTGTCGATCTCCGAAGGCGAGCTGATCGAAGAGCTGATCATTGGCATGTTGGCCACGCCGCAATTGGCAGTGTTTTTCAATAAATTTCCGGCGATACGTCGGGCGATCAACCGCGATCTGCCTCAATGGAAGCTGCAACTGAAGGATCGCATTCAGCAAGCCGTGGTGCCACCGGTGCTGGCGCAAGAGTTTTACCGCTATCAGCAGTGCCAGTTGGAAAGCCACGGCCAGTTCTCGCAAAACCTTGACGACACGCTCGATCTGCTACGCCAATGCGTTTCGCCGTTTTACACCCAGGCACGGAGCATGGTGGACGCCGCCGACCTCCCCGCTCATCCGCTCGATGGCAGCTTCCAGACCCTGTTTCTGCAACGCTGGCGCATTAGCCTGACGCTGCAGGCCACGATGCTGCACCATAAGTTACTGGAGCAGGAACGTGAACAACTGATGGCCGAGCTGCAAGAGCGGCTGGCACTGAGCGGCGCACTGGAACCCGTGCTGGCAGAGAACGACACGGCCGCAGGCAGATTGTGGGATATGAGCAAAGGCCAGTTACAACGCGGTGACTACCAACGGCTGGTGGAGTACGGAGACTTCCTGCAACAGCAGCCAGAGCTACAAAAGCTGGCACAACAGCTGGGCCGCAGCTATGAAGCCAAGGCGGTGCAGCAACAAGATGCGCAGCCGGAACCGTACAGAGTGATGGTTCAGGTACCCGCCATTCAGCCGGAAGAGGTCAGCGGTATACACCAAAGTGACGACATCCTGCGGCTACTGCCACCCGAACTGGCGGCGTTGGGCATTGAAGAGTTGGAGTTTGAGTTTTACCGGCGGCTGCTGGAAAAACGGTTGCTGACCTATCGCCTGCAAGGGGATGCCTGGCAGGAACAGATCATGATGCGTCAGGTCACTCATCAGCAGCAGGACCGGCAGCCACGCGGGCCATTTATTGTTTGCGTAGATACTTCCGGCTCAATGGGCGGCTTTAATGAACAATGCGCCAAGGCCTTTTGCCTGGCACTGCTGCGCATTGCACTGGCAGATAACCGCCGCTGCTACATCATGCTGTTTGCCAGCCAGATTGTGCACTATGAACTGACGGCCGCCAGCGGTATCGAACAGGCAGTGCGGTTCCTGGGCCAGCATTTTCGTGGCGGGACGGATTTGGCCGCCTGCCTGAATGCCACTGTCGGCAAAATGGCGGAAAGCGACTGGTTTGACGCCGATGCGGTGATTATTTCCGATTTTATTGCCCAGCGGTTGCCGGAAGAGGTGATCAAGAAGGTGAAGTCACAGCAGAACAGCCACCAGCAACGCTTTCATGCGGTGGCTATGTCAGCCTATGGCAAACCCGGCATCATGCGCATCTTCGATCATATCTGGCGCTTTGATACCGGGTTAAAAAGCCGTTTACTGCGGCGTTGGAGTCGCTAGCTGTTACAGCAGCCCAGCAACGCTCTCGCGTACTTCTGGTCCCCACACGCCACACTGAACCTGCCCAATATGCGACAGTTGCAGCAGCAGCATCACCAGGCGTGATTGGCCAATACCGCCACCAATCGTCTGAGGCATTTCACCACGCAGCAGGGACTGGTGCCATTCCAGCTTCAGGCGATCCAGATCGTCGGTTAACGTCAGCTGATGTTGCAGCGCCGCCGCATCAACACGGATACCCATTGAGGAAAGTTCAAACGCATCCTGCAGCACCGGGTTCCACACCACGATGTCACCGTTCAACCCTTTCAGCCCTTCGATACCTGGCGTGGTCCAGTCATCATAATCCGGTGCACGTACATCATGGGATTTACCATGTGAGAGTTTGCCACCAATACCAATCAGGAATACTGCCCCCAATTCTTTGGCGATCGCACGTTCACGGCCTTTGGCATCCAGCTCAGGGTAACGTTGCAGCAGCGTTTCGCTGTGAACAAAGTGGATCTGTTCTGGCAGGAACTGTGCCAGACCAAATTCACGGCTCACCGCGGCTTCCGTTTCTTTTATAGAGGCATAGATACGCTTAACGGTATCTTGCAGGTAAGCCGGGCTACGTTCGCCATCTCCCATTACACGTTCCCAATCCCACTGATCGACATACACCGAGTGGATCGGCGTCAGGCGATCTTCATCTGGGCGCAGCGCTTTCATATGGGTATACACACCTTCACCCGCGCTGAAATCGTGCTCGCCCAGGGTTTTACGCTTCCATTTAGCCAGCGAGTGCACCACTTCAAACGTCGAGTCCGGTAGGCTTTTGACCTTCACCTGAACGGCTTTTTCACTGCCCGAAAGGTTATCTTGAGTACCGTCACCCAGTCGGCTGAGGATCGGAGCCTGCACTTCAATCAGGCCAAGCTGCTGTTCCAACTGGCGGGAGAAGAAGGATTTCACGAAGCTGATTTGTTGTTGTTTTTGGATAAACTGCTTTTTCATTGCCGTATCTCTTGAATAACCTGTCTAGTTGCCAATGATTAAGCAACAGAATGGCATCTAAATTCAATATCCATCAATCAATATTGCCTTTTCGCTTTTAATCAGTCATTTTTAAGCGGTGATAATTCAACAAACGGCAATTAAAGGGGCATTTAATGGCAGAAATTTATCAGATCGATAATCTCGATCGCGGCATCCTCAACGCGTTAATGGAGAATGCCCGCATGCCTTACGCCGAACTGGCGAAGAATTTTGCCGTCAGCCCCGGCACCATTCATGTGCGCGTGGAGAAGATGAAACAGGCCGGGATCATCACCGGAACGCGGGTTGATGTGAACCCAAAGCAGCTGGGTTACGACGTCTGCTGTTTTATCGGCATCATATTGAAGAGTGCCAAGGACTACCCTTCGGCGCTGAAAAAGCTCGAAAGCCTGGAGGAAGTAGTGGAAGCCTATTACACCACCGGCCACTACAGCGTGTTTATCAAGGTGATGTGCCGTTCGATCGATGCGTTGCAACAGGTTCTGATCAACAAGATCCAGACCATCGATGAGATTCAGTCAACGGAGACGCTGATCTCCCTGCAGAATCCTATCATGCGTACCATTACGCCTTAATAAGCGATTTTTCACAGCCCACAAGCCTCTATGATAGGCCCGTGGTGCTGTGTAAAACAGCCCAAACATGATTTGAGTAAAATCAAAAAAAGATTGAAAATCGAGTTTACGGAGGGCACGTTTGCATCAATAGGGTGTTTCTGAAGCATGTTGATCAATTGTTGACTAATTTGGTTATGCACGTAAATATCAGTAATCTGTTAATAATTATAAATGTAAGTCTTACATATGTAGGAATCATACGACATCTGTCGTTATATGCTCTTATATACCTAATGAGTCGTTTAAAATATTATTCTCTCACTTTATAGAACTACACTTTGATCATGCGCTGATAACAGGCGTGGCAAGCAAGGGAGAGATCATGGTTTATATTGACAGTGATACCATTAACAAACTCAGTCTCCGGATATTGAGCAAATATAAAAAAACAGTTTTGTTTTTAGCCGTATTGTTTTTACTGTGCGGCACTTTATGTTTACTGATCCCTGTCTATTCTGGCATTGCTTTGAGCTACCTTATAGGAAGCTTATTTGTTATTTCAGGGATATACTCCTTCGTCAGCGCATTCGCTTTCATAAAAAACACTTCGAGTTTTTTTTCATTGCTTCTGTTCGGTATTATCTATGTTTTTCTGGGAGTGAGTTTTTTATCAAGCCCCATGATAGGAATGAATATTCTTTCAATGCTCATTTGCATTCTATTTTTGTTAGGAGGATTGAGTCGTCTGACCACAGCATTTAACAATAGTGAAATGATTGGGCGTTACTGGTGTATTTTTATCGGGATCCTGGATTTTGCTATTGCATTCCTCTGGCTGAGTGCTGGTGAAAACACATCATATCTATTAACCGTAATGTTAATCGGTCTTGAAATGGTGTTAACTTCATGGTTTTTCTTCATGCTTAACTATGGTTTAAACCATCATAAGGACAGTTACTCCGGCGCATAATTTCAACACATTTTTCAATATTTTTATTATTAACAGGAGATAGTTATCATGACTAAATTTACCAAAAATATCCTTATCGCTTCCGCTTTGGTTGTAGCTGGCATTAATGTTGCCAACGCAGAAACCACGGTTAAAACAACCCCGCAGGATATGACTTGCAAAGAATTTATTGATCTGAATCCTAAGGCAATGACCCCCGTAGCATTCTGGGTGGTCAATAAAGATAATGTTTTTCAGCAAGGTGATTATGTTGACTGGAATGAAGTAGAAACCACCTACGTTCCACTGGTCATCAAAGCCTGCAAGCAAAAACCTGAAAGCAAGCTGGAAGAATTTAAGCAGTGGATTAACGACATTAAATAATGTCTATCAGATAAAGTCAGCTATCTACGATAACTGACTTTATCTGTATGAAAATCAACTCCACACTAATACCCTTCAAAATTAGTTAGTACTCTCAGCATTAATTTCGGGAATTCCACCTTAAAAGGAAAAAGGATTTACGCTAAAAAAAATAACAATCTATACCGTTATTTTTATAAGAGGAAGATAAATTATGCCTACAGGCATAGCAGGAAAAGATAGCAATCAAAAATTAGGTCTTTTGGCATTAGTTGCTATCGTCGTCAGTTCGATGATTGGCAGCGGCGTTGATGGGCTACCACAGAATATGTCCGCCAGTTCAGCAGTAGGTTCTGTGACTATAGCCTGGCTAATCTGCGGTTTCGGAATGTTTTTCATTTCTCGTACATTTATTATTCTTTCGGATATTCGGCCAGACCTACAGGCTGGCATCTACATGTATGCTCAGGAAGGCTTTGGTACCTTCTGTGCATTTATTGTCGTATGGGGCTATTGGCTGATGACTATTTTCAGCAACGTCGCCTTTGGTATCATGGTGATGGATACGCTGAATTATTTTATCCCGGGAGGTTTTAGCGGCGGGAATAATATTCCTTCAATTATTGGCATATCAATTCTCATCTGGGGATTCAATTTTTTAGTGTTGTCTGGCACAAGACTGGCTGGTGCGGTAAATATTATAGGGACGTTAGCAAAATTAATACCTCTAGTGATATTTGTATTCGTTCTGGTTTATTTCCTTAACGTTAACGAACTCACCAGTAACATCTGGGCAAACAATCCTTTATTTCCTAAGGAGTATCTAGGCTCGGTATTCTCCCAGATAAAGTCGCCACTTGATGTTGCTCTATGGTGTTTTATTGGTGTTGAAGGTGCCGTTGCGTTGTCTGGAAGAGTAAAAAACAAAAAAGATGTCGGCAGGGCAACCTTAATTGGTTTTATCATTTCACTTATCATATGTATCTTGATTTCTATCCTGCCTTTCGGGGTCTTGACTCAAAAACAACTGAGCGTGATCGCCACGCCATCAACGGCAGGGATCCTGAAGATTGTTGTCGGCGAGTGGGGCGAAAGACTGATTAATATTGGTGTGCTGATCTCGGTGTTAACCAGTTGGTTAGCCTGGACCATGATTTGTGCAGAAATCCCTATGGTTGCGGCCCAAAATGCAGCTTTCCCAGAAAAATTTGCCAGACGAAACCATCAAGGAGCGGCATCGGTTTCACTATGGGTCAGCAGCGCTTTAATGCAGCTTGTGGTTTTGATGGTTTACTTTTCAAGTAACGCCTGGATAGCCATGCTCTCGATTTCAGCCTTGACAGTTTTACCCGTCTATCTGCTGTCCACCGCTTATTTATGCAAGTTATGTATCAATGGTGAATATAATAATTATGTTCGTAATGGCCGTATCAGTGCACTAATCAGTGGTGTCATAGGGCTGTTATTTTGCTTGTTTATGTTTTACGCCAGCGAGCCGAAATATCTTGCCATGGTGCCAATGCTTTTAACTCTGGGATTACCGTTATTCTTTTGGGCACGTATCCATGATGGGGGAATAAAAAAAATATTTAAGGGTAATGAAATGAAAATTTTCTTATCATTAATCGCTCTTGATGCATTGACAGGATTTCTCTTTATGAATGGTACGATAAAGCTATAACCCAATTTTTGTTGTTCAGACGTCATGTTTTGTCGCCTATTAATCGGTGGCCACTCATTTATTCATTCAAAAAAGGTAATTAATCATGAAGTTTAATCACAATATTTTGTTTGTATCCTCTCGAGGATTAAAACAAAATAATCCCGCGATACAAGCTCTCGAAGAGCTCAACGCGGCGGTTAAAGCCAGAGGGTTTACCACCTTCATTGTGGATAAAATTAGCGATGCAGTGAAGGTTGTTAATGAAAGCCAAAAATACAGTGCGGTAGGGATCTGCTGGGACTCAAGCAATCCTGAAACAGGTATTGAATGTCAGGAGTTCATTGATGTTTTCCGTAAGCGAAATGCCACTGCGCCTCTTTTCTTATTATCTGAATACAATGTCACTGACGGGGTGCCCCTTGCTATACTCAAAGAGATAAATGAGTATATTTATTTATTTTCTGAAACCCCAACCTTCACTGCCAACCGTATTTATACGCTTATTCACCGATATGCTGAAAACCTGCTGCCGCCTTACTTTAAAACGCTAAAAAACTTTACCGAAGACGGCGACTATTACTGGGACTGTCCAGGACACATGGGCGGCATGGCCTATTTAAAGCATCCTGTCGGTACTGAATTTATCAACTTCTTCGGCGAAAACATGATGCGGGCCGATATCGGGGTCGCTACCGCTGAAATGGGGGATTACCTCATTCATGCTGGGCCGTCCAAAAAATCAGAAGACATCGCCGCAGAGCTTTTTGGCGCTGATTGGACGTTCTATGGCGTTTCCGGCTCATCCGGCTCCAATCGTATTGTGGCTCAAGGTGCGGTCGCAGCGGATGAAATTGCCATTGTCGACCGTAACTGCCATAAATCGCTAAATCATGGTCTTACCCTTTCCCAGGCACGTCCAGTTTATCTTAAGCCCACGCGTAATGCCTATGGGCTGATTGGCCCAATACCGACTCAACGCCTGAAAAAAGAAAGTATTGATGAGTTGATCGCCAAAAGCCCGCTGACTTCAGATGCGGTAGACACCTCGCCTACTTATGCGGTTGTCACTAACTGTACCTATGATGGTTTCTGTTACAACGTTAATGACGTGGTGAAATATCTGGGAGCCAGCGTACCACGTATTCATTTTGACGAAGCCTGGTATGCATATGCCCGTTTCCATCCGATGTATAAGAACCGTTTCGCCATGGACGTTGAAGACACTCCCGATCGTCCGACCATTTTTGCCGTGCAGTCGACCCATAAAATGCTGCCTTCTCTATCAATGGCCTCAATGATCCATGTGAAAAAAAGCCACCGCGCGCCGCTGGATTTTGATGATTTTAACGATTCCTTCATGATGCACGGCACCACATCTCCCTTTTACCCAATCATTGCTTCAATTGATGTAGCGGTAAGTATGATGCAGGGAGATTCCGGTCGTTCCTTGGTACAGGAGTCGATCGATGAAGCGATTGCGTTCCGAAAAGCCGTCGTTTCCGTTAAACGCCAGATTCGTGAACAAGAGAGCGAATCAGCCTGGTTTTTTGACGTTCTACAGCCGGCGGAGGTTAATGATAAGGCAACGGGTAAACAGTACAGCTTTGAAGAGGCTCCGCTTGAGCTACTCAACCAGGGTCCTGAATGTTGGGAATTGTGTGCGGGCGATAGCTGGCACGGCTTTCACGATGAAGATCTGATTGATACCAATAGCATGCTTGATCCGGTAAAAGTCACCATTACCTGCCCAGGCATTAATCTGGACGGTAGTTATCAAGAACAGGGGATCCCTGGCTATTTGATTACCAAATTCCTCGATGACAAAAGGATTGAAATTGCCCGCACAGGCGATTACACGATCCTCATTCTGTTTTCTGTAGGTATCACCAAAGGAAAATGGGGCACGTTAATTGAAAGCCTGCTGACCTTTAAAAAACTCTATGACTCCGATGCGCTTGCCGTTGATGCTATTACATCTTTGAAAGGTCTATCACCGCATTACGATAACTTGACCCTGAAACAACTCTGCCAGCAGATGCATGAAAAAATGCGCGAGCTGGATCTGATGAACCACATTAATGAAGCGGTTAATACCGACCCTGAACCGGTGATGACTCCGTCTGCGGCCTATCAGAAAGTGCTGCGCTATAAGGCGGAACACATCCGCCTGGATGATTTTTCTGGCCGTATTGCCGCCAGCATGTTGGTTCCTTACCCACCAGGTATCCCAGTCTTAATGCCGGGTGAACGTCTGCCAGTGGGCGACAAAGGCATTATGGGCTATCTGCGTGCTTTACAGGACTTTGATAAGCACTTCCCAGGTTTTGAACATGAGATCCAGGGTATCAACGTTGATGAAAATGGTGATTTTTGGGTAAGAGCCATCATTGAAGATGAACGCGAAGCCGTAAAGCGGCCGGAACAGCTCCGTTTCAAACGCCGGGTGTCTCCAACAATTAAAAAAGGTCGTCAATAATCAGCTGGTTATCTCATCACTCCGACCCGCCAGGGCCGGGGTGATGTCTATTCCGATGCAAGGGTTTTATTTATGTCAAATCAATCTTCAACATCAGCAACAAGTGCTACTGACGCAGCAAAGACGGACAGCGAGCACAAGCTCGGGCTAATTGCATTAATCGCCATTGTTGTAGGCTCTATGTTGGGCGGTGGGGTATTTAGCCTTCCCCAAAACACAGCAGCTACCTCGGCAGTAGGGCCGATCATTATCGCGTGGCTTATCGCAGGTATTGGTATCTACTTTATCGCTAACTCGTTTCGCCTGTTGTCCGACCTGCGCCCAGACCTACAGGCGGGTGTCTATATGTACGCCCAGGAGGGCTTCGGCTCATTTATTGCTTTCAACGTCGCCTGGGGATACTGGCTGATGACTGCCTTTGGCAACGTCGCCTTCGCCGTAATCTTGATGGATGCGTTAAACCAGTTTTTCCCCGGTGTATTCACCGATGGGAATAACCTCAATTCAATTATCTGCGGTTCGGTTTTGATTTGGGGTTACAACTTCCTGGTCTTGTCCGGGACAAAAGTTGCAGGTTTTGTGAACACTCTCGGTACTATCGCCAAACTTGTACCACTGGTGCTGTTTGTTGTCATACTGGGCTTCTTAATCAACTATTCTCAGCTGTTTAGCAACTTTTGGGGAACGGCACCACAAATCGTTGAAGGGGTCGGCAACCACGCTAAGCCCGTATCATTGATGTCGCAAATTCTGGCCCCAATGACGGTAACACTATGGGCATTTATTGGCGTAGAGGGCGCCGTCGTTCTTTCAGGACGCGCCAAAAACAAGAAAGATGTCGGTAAGGCCACGCTACTGGGCTTTCTATTGGCGCTTATCATCTACATACTGATGTCAATATTGCCGTTTGGCGTTATGCCCCAGGCTGAACTTTCTCAAGTCAGTAATCCATCAACCGCAGGCGTCCTGGCGAAAGTAGTCGGTCACTGGGGTGGTTGGTTAATGAACGTAGGATTGATTATTTCCGTACTGGCAGGCTGGCTAGCCTGGACGATGCTCTGCGCCGAAATTCCCATGGTTGCCGGGCAAAAAGGCGCTTTCCCACGGGCTTTTGCGCGCACCAATAGTAAACAGGCCGCCAATGTTTCCCTTTGGGTCAGCAGTTTTGTGATGCAGGCCGCGATGTTATTAGTCTATTTTTCTAATGACGCCTGGAACACGATGTACAACATTAGTGCGTTGATGGTGGTGCCTGCATACATCACCACGACCTTGTATATGGCGAAAATTTGCCTCAATCGAGAGTATGATCAGTATGCCAAAAAGGGGCGTAAATTTGCCCTTGTCAGCGGCATTCTTGGCGTCATATTCTGCCTGTTTATCCTTTATGCCAGCCAAATCCAATATGTAGCACTGGTCCCCATTCTGCTTACCTGCGGGCTACCGGTGTTCATATGGTCTCGTAAAGAGAAGGGTGACAATCAGCCGCTGTTCCAGAATAAAGAAATTTTTTATCTGGCTATCCTGTTGCTGCTAGATGCCATCATCATCTGGTTGCTAATGATGGGACGCATCACGCTATAACCAATCTTTTACCCCCTAGCCCGCGAGAAGCTAGGGGAGCGAAGCTGAGATTTGATGATCTTGGCTTCATTGAAGTTTGATGAAGGAATCGGTGACAGGGTTAACCATAGCCACGGCTGATCATGTCATCATACTGCCAGCCTGCTTCTGCGCTCATGCACAGGGCTTTCGCCCCACCCTCGGTCTTATCCACCAGCTGAAAAATAAAACTTATCCTCACATAGCAACCACCACGGCAAGGTTGGCAAGATGGCTTCAGCCCCCGCCAACAGAATTTCTAGCTAGTTAAATCAATCAATTATGAAAAAATAGCACCATAATTGTGTCTGATGAACCGTAGATGTTGTGGGTGGATCCAGATTCCCTCGATCGTTATACCCATATTATCCACAGGTAGATCCCAGCTGATTCACAGAGTACAATACGGCCTCTTGAGTTTAAGGTTGGGATCATTCATTCATGGCAGACATCACTCTGATCAGTGGCAGCACGCTTGGCAGCGCAGAATACGTGGCTGAACATTTGGCCGAGAAACTCGAAGAAGCAGGTTTCTCAACAGAAATGCTGCATGGCCCTGAATTGGATGAATTGACGCTGTCAGGCCGCTGGCTGGTGGTTTCCTCCACTCACGGTGCCGGTGATTTACCAGATAACTTGCAGCCGCTGCTGGAACAACTGGCAGAGCAGCAGCCTGATTTATCTCAGGTGCAGTTTGGTGCCGTCGGTTTGGGCAGTTCTGAGTACGATACCTTCTGTGGTGCGATCAAACAGATCGACGATCTTTTCCAGGCTCGTGGAGCGAAAAGGATCGGCGATCGTCTCGAGATCGACGTGACCCAACATGAAATTCCCGAGGATCCTGCCGAAGAATGGCTGAAGAATTGGATTATTTTACTCTAATTCGGTTAAAGATCGCGCGAACGATTGTGTATAACTAGGCTTGAAAGCAGGGTATAACCGGTAGTTATCCCAATAACAACCGTCGTACGCTTTCTGTCCTGTGGATAACATGCCATTTAGATCCCAGCTTATACTGACCAGGATCACCGATCATTCACAGCAAACGATCCTGCTTAATCGGCTGATCTTTATCTGGAATAATCACTTATCCACAGAGGATCGCGATCCTAATAAGAGATCTAATAAAGAGATCTTTAAATAAAAAAGATCTTCTTTTAATTACCTAAGATCCTGACCGCTTGGTCGATCGACTAAACTTGAGTAGAATCCTCCCCCCAGGGCAAACAACGATCGTTCGCAAGTACTCCGAGGTGCTGTTCCATGTTTTATCCAGAGCAATTTGACGTCATTATCATCGGTGGTGGCCATGCCGGAACCGAAGCCGCCATGGCTGCGGCACGTATGGGACGTCAGACTTTATTACTGACCCACAATATCGACACGCTGGGACAAATGTCCTGTAATCCGGCGATCGGTGGTATCGGGAAAGGGCATCTGGTCAAGGAAATCGACGCACTCGGCGGGCTGATGGCCAAGGCGATCGACCATGCAGGCATTCAGTTTAGGATACTAAACGCCAGCAAAGGCCCGGCAGTGCGAGCCACTCGAGCTCAGGCAGATCGCGTCCTGTATCGCCAAGCCGTTCGTACTGCATTGGAGAACCAGCCAAACCTGATGATCTTCCAACAACCGGTTGAGGATCTGATCGTCGAGAACGATCGCGTGGTGGGTGCGGTGACCCAGATGGGGCTGAAATTCCGTGCCAAAGCGGTAGTACTGACCGTGGGCACCTTCCTAGATGGCAAGATCCACATCGGCCTGGAAAACTACAGCGGTGACCGTGCCGGGGATCCTCCGTCGATCTCTTTGTCACAGCGTCTGCGTGAACTGCCTCTGCGTGTCAATCGCCTGAAAACGGGTACACCTCCCCGTATCGATGCACGCACCATAGACTTCAGCGTTCTGGCTGAGCAGCATGGCGATACGCCAATCCCAGTGTTTTCTTTCCTGGGCAACGCCAGCCAGCATCCGCAACAGGTGCCGTGCTACATCACGCACACCAATGAAAAAACGCATGACGTGATCCGCAATAACCTCGATCGTAGCCCGATGTATGCCGGGATCATCGAAGGGATCGGCCCACGCTACTGCCCATCGATCGAAGACAAAGTGATGCGCTTTGCCGATCGTAATGCGCACCAGATCTTCCTGGAACCTGAAGGGTTAACCAGCAACGAGATCTACCCGAACGGGATTTCCACCAGTTTGCCGTTTGACGTTCAGATGCAGATCGTACGTTCGATGGAAGGGATGCAAAATGCCCGCATCGTTCGCCCTGGTTATGCCATCGAGTACGATTTCTTCGATCCACGCGATCTGAAACCGACGTTGGAAAGCAAATTTATTCAAGGGCTGTTCTTCGCAGGCCAGATCAACGGCACCACCGGTTACGAAGAAGCTGCTGCACAAGGCCTGTTGGCCGGGTTGAACGCCGGGCGTTATGCCGTTGAAGACGAAGGCTGGTCACCACGCCGCGATCAGGCTTACCTGGGGGTACTGGTAGACGATCTCAGTACTCTGGGCACCAAAGAGCCGTACCGCATGTTTACCTCACGTGCCGAATACCGTCTGATGTTGCGTGAAGACAACGCCGATCTGCGCCTGACGGAAAAAGGCCGAGAGCTGGGGCTGGTTGACGATGAACGCTGGCAGCGCTACTGCGAAAAGCTTGAGCACATCGAACAGGAACGCCAGCGTCTGCGTGATATCTGGGTGCACCCGCATTCAGAGAACGTCGAACAGGTTAACGTCCTGCTGAAAGCGCCTCTGTCACGCGAAGCCAACGGCGAAGAATTGCTGCGCCGCCCGGAAATGGATTATGGCCAACTGACCGCAGTAGCTGCTTTTGCTCCTGCACTGGCAGACACCGAAGCCGCTGAGCAAGTGGAAATTCAGGTGAAATACGAAGGCTACATCGCTCGCCAGCAAGATGAGATCGACAAGCAGCAGCGCAACGAGAACACCGTGCTGCCGCTTGATCTCGATTATCGTCAGGTCTCCGGATTGTCCAATGAGGTGATCGCCAAATTGAACGATCACAAACCTAACTCGATCGGCCAGGCTTCGCGCATTTCCGGTATCACCCCAGCAGCGATCTCCATTTTGCTGATCTGGCTGAAAAAGCAGGGCTTACTGCGCCGCAGCGCATAAATACGCTCACCGAGTGGCCGTTTGCCTATCTGCTGAGCAAACGGCCGCTGACATCACCTCAAGCCTGAATTATCATAGACTGCCTAAGAGAGCAGTTGCAGATTGGCCTGCTGTTCCACGCCTGTCAGAGGACTCTGTTGTGCAAAAAAAATTGGATTCGTTGCTTTCGGCGGCTGGAATTTCGCTTCCCGATCAACAAAAACAGCAATTGTTGGGCTATGTCGCTATGCTCGACAAGTGGAACAAGGCTTACAACCTCACTTCCGTTCGCGATCCGCAGCAAATGCTGGTGCGTCATATCATGGACAGCATCGTGGTGAATGCCCATCTGACAGGTTCACGCTTTATCGACGTTGGCACCGGCCCTGGTTTGCCTGGCATTCCGTTGGCAATAGTGCGGCCCGATGCGCATTTCACCCTGTTAGACAGCCTGGGCAAGCGCGTACGCTTCCTGCGGCAGGTTCAGCATGAGCTGGGGTTGAACAATATCGAGCCGGTACAGAGCCGTGTAGAAGAGTTTGTGGCAGAACCGCCGTTTGATGGCGTGATCAGCCGTGCTTTTGCTTCACTGCAAGACATGTTGGCCTGGTGTCACCATCTGCCAGCCAAAGGGCAGGGGCGTTTTTATGCGCTGAAAGGGGTTTGCCCGCAAGACGAGTTGGCTCAGTTGCCAGAAGGGATTGCTTTGGAGTCGGTGGTGCGTTTGCAGGTGCCGGAGCTGGAGGGCGAGCGCCATTTGATCGTCCTGAAAGCTCACTAAAGCCAAATCAGAATTGTTTAGCATCAAATAATCAGCGATTGGTGTAGGGTATAGAAGATAAATAGCAAGCAGGCTAATCATATAGGTTCTCCCCTTAGCTTATTTACCTTTGATTAACATTGTTGTGTCAAAAATGCATCATTCCAGTGGGTGATAGTCACGTTAGCAACAATGTGTGAAAGATTCCGATTTGCTGTCAGTGTTAATTGAGTGTTGCTTTATTATTCCTGTGAATGTCAATAAAAGGTTTTTACGGGGTATAAGGATTGTTTTTGAACGGTTACGTTGTAATGATTTGATTTATAATATTTTTTGATCACCCAAAAAGCTAAAGACCTCGGTCGTGAACCTGGGCTATAACTCATTAATAGTCAGTATTGTGATCGGTTGCACGTTTCTTACCGCAACCTTGGAATATTCAGACAAATAAATGCGAGCGATTATTCCGGCCATTTTCTTGTGAAAAGAGCCCGAAAAGGGGAAATTTAAATAATTGTTCACCTTTTCGCTACTTATCGATTGAATTCGTTGGAGTGGCCCGTATAATTTGCACGTTTTTTGCTGCTTGACTCAGAACCGCAAAGGCAGTTTTATACGTCGGCATACCCCCTCGGGGGTACGGAGAGAACAAACGTCATGTCTGTGTCCCTGTACAGCGGAAAAGTTGCACGCAAGTTGCTGTTGCTGCAGTTAATGACTTTTGTTTTGATCAGCGCTGCCTTCGGCCTGAAAAGTCTGGAGTGGAGCGGTTCGGCACTGGCAGGTGGCCTGGCTGCCTGGTTACCCAATGCCATGTTTATGCTGTTTGCCTTGCGTCACCAGGCACAGACGCCGGCACCCGGACGGGTTGCCTGGTCGTTCGCCATTGGTGAAGGGCTAAAGGTCGTGATCACCATCGTTTTGCTGATCGTGGCGCTTGGGGTGTTCAAAGTGGCGTTTGTACCGCTTGGCCTGACCTATTTAGCGGTGTTAGTGGTGCAGATAGTGGCACCCGCCGTGATTAACAGTTACCGAAATTAACTAAATAAGGGTAGAGGCATCATGTCTGCAGAGGGATTCAACAGTCCACAGGAGTATATCGGTCACCACCTGACGCAGCTTCAGGTCGGGACTGGTTTTTGGTCGATTAACCTCGACTCGATGTTTTTCTCCGTCGTCCTCGGGGTGGTTTTTCTGGCTATTTTCCGCAAGGTAGCCAAAAACGCCACCAGTGGCGTTCCCGGCAAGCTGCAAACCGCCGTTGAGCTGATCGTTGGCTTTGTCGATAACAGCGTCAAGGATATGTATCACGGCAAGAGCAAGGTGATTGCTCCGTTGGCGCTGACGGTGTTCGTCTGGGTATTCCTGATGAACCTGATGGACCTCATCCCGGTTGACTTCCTGCCTTATATCGGAACCCAGCTTGGTCTGCCGGCACTGCGTGTCGTCCCTACCGCCGACGTGAACATCACGCTGTCGATGGCGTTGGCCGTATTTGTCCTGATCCTGTTCTATAGCATTAAAATGAAAGGCATTGGTGGGTTCGTCAAAGAGTTAACCATGCAGCCGTTCAACCACCCGGTATTTATTCCCATTAACCTGATCCTTGAAGGTGTCAGCCTGCTGTCCAAACCTGTTTCACTGGGTCTGCGACTGTTCGGCAACATGTATGCGGGTGAGTTGATCTTCATCCTGATTGCTGGTCTGTTGCCGTGGTGGTCACAGTGGATGCTGAGTTTGCCTTGGGCAATCTTCCACATCCTGATCATTACGCTTCAAGCCTTTATTTTCATGGTTCTGACGATTGTCTATCTGTCGATGGCGTCTGAAGAGCACTGATTTTCTTAAAACACTTGCACTATTAAACTGAAACAAACTGGAGACTGTCATGGAAAACCTGAATATGGATCTGCTGTACATGGCTGCCGCTATTATGATGGGGTTAGCGGCAATCGGTGCTGCGATCGGTATCGGCATCCTGGGTGGTAAATTCTTGGAAGGCGCTGCACGTCAACCTGATCTGATCCCGCTGTTGCGTACACAGTTCTTTATCGTTATGGGCCTGGTTGACGCCATCCCGATGATCGCTGTTGGTCTGGGTTTGTACGTGATGTTTGCTGTCGCGTAAGTAGGGTTCGCACTCTACAAAGAAACCACATTATTAACTTTTAAAGAGGCATTGTGCTGTGAATCTTAACGCAACAATCCTCGGCCAGGCTATCGCGTTCATCCTGTTTGTCTGGTTCTGCATGAAGTATGTATGGCCGCCAATTATGGCTGCCATCGAGAAGCGTCAGAAAGAAATTGCTGATGGCCTCGCTTCCGCAGAACGTGGCAAAAAAGATTTGGACTTAGCGCAAGCCCATGCGACCGACCAGCTGAAAACTGCTAAAGCGGAAGCCCAGGCGATTATTGAGCAAGCAAACAAACGCAAAGCTCAGATCGTGGACGAAGCGAAAGCAGAAGCCGAGCAGGAACGTAACAAAATCGTGGCGCAGGCTCAGGCTGAGATCGAAGCCGAACGTAAGCGCGCTCGTGAAGAGTTGCGTAAGCAAGTCGCGATGCTGGCAATTGCCGGTGCCGAGAAGATCATCGAACGTTCCGTGGATGAAGCTGCTAACAGCGACATCGTTGATAAACTGGTCGCTGAACTGTAAGGAGGGAGGGGCTGATGTCTGAATTTATCACCGTAGCTCGCCCCTACGCCAAAGCAGCTTTTGACTTTGCCGTTGAGAACCAAAGCGTAGAACGCTGGCAGCAAATGCTGGCGTTTACTGCTGTTGTCACGCGTAATGAACAGATGGCGGAACTGCTTTCCGGTGCGGTAGCACCAGAAACCTTGTCCAACACGTTTATTGCGGTTTGTGGCGATGAGCTCGACGAACATGGCCAGAACTTTATCCGTGTAATGGCCGAAAATGGGCGTTTACTGGTCCTTCCTGCGGTGCTGCAACAGTTCATCGAACTGCGCGCCGCGTTGGAATCCACCGTCGAAGTCGAGGTGCTCTCATCGAGCGCACTGAACGACACACAGCAAGCCAAGATTATCGCTGCGATGGAAAAACGTCTGTCACGCAAAGTTAAGCTGAATTGCAAAATTGACAAGTCTGTACTGGCCGGTGTCATTATCCGTGCTGGTGATCTGGTGATCGATGGCAGCGTAAGTGGCCGTCTCGAGCGCCTGGCAGACGTCTTGCAGTCTTAAGGGGACTGGAGCATGCAACTGAATTCCACCGAAATCAGCGAACTGATCAAGCAGCGCATTGCTCAGTTCAATGTAGTGAGCGAAGCTCACAATGAAGGTACCATCGTTTCCGTCAGCGACGGGATCATCCGCGTACACGGTTTGGCCGAGGTTATGCAGGGCGAAATGATCGCACTGCCAGGCAACCGTTACGCAATTGCATTGAACCTGGAGCGTGACTCTGTAGGTGCCGTGGTAATGGGTCCGTATTCGGATCTGGCCGAAGGCATGAAGGTAAAATGTACCGGCCGTATTCTGGAAGTTCCGGTTGGCCGCGGCCTGCTGGGCCGCGTAGTCAACACCCTGGGCGCACCTATCGACGGTAAAGGCCCGGTTGACAACGACGGTTTCTCCCCAGTTGAAACTATCGCACCTGGCGTTATCGAACGTCAGTCTGTTGATCAGCCTGTACAGACCGGCTACAAATCGGTCGACGCCATGATCCCAATCGGTCGTGGCCAGCGTGAGCTGGTGATCGGCGACCGTCAAACCGGTAAAACCGCCCTGGCGATCGATGCGATCATCAACCAGCGCGATTCCGGTATCAAATGCGTTTACGTGGCTATCGGCCAGAAAGCGTCCACCATCGCTAACGTGGTGCGCAAGCTGGAAGAGCACGGCGCACTGGCCAACACCATCGTGGTTGTGGCTACCGCGTCAGAATCCGCTGCACTGCAATACCTGGCACCATATGCCGGTTGCGCAATGGGTGAATACTTCCGTGACCGTGGTGAAGATGCGCTGATCGTATACGATGACCTGTCCAAACAGGCCGTTGCTTACCGTCAGATCTCCCTGCTGCTTCGCCGTCCACCAGGTCGTGAAGCTTACCCAGGCGACGTATTCTACCTCCACTCCCGTTTGCTGGAGCGTGCTGCGCGTGTTAACGCCGACTACGTTGAAGCCTTCACCAAAGGTGAAGTCAAAGGCCAAACCGGTTCACTGACCGCTCTGCCGATCATTGAAACCCAGGCGGGTGACGTTTCCGCGTTCGTTCCGACCAACGTAATCTCGATTACCGATGGTCAGATCTTCCTGGAATCAAACCTGTTTAACTCCGGTATTCGTCCGGCGGTTAACCCGGGTATTTCCGTATCCCGTGTGGGTGGTGCAGCACAGACCAAGATCATGAAAAAACTGTCCGGTGGTATTCGTACCGCTCTGGCACAGTATCGTGAACTGGCTGCGTTCTCTCAGTTCGCTTCCGATCTGGACGATGCAACGCGTAAACAGCTGAGCCACGGTCAGAAAGTGACCGAGCTGCTGAAACAGAAACAGTATGCGCCGATGTCCGTCGCACAACAGTCTCTGGTGTTGTTTGCCGCCGAGCGTGGCTACCTGAACGACGTAGAAGTGGCGAAAGTTGTCAGCTTCGAAGCCGCTCTGGTTGCTTTTGCGGACCGCGAGCATGCCGAACTGCTGAACCACATCAACCAAACTGGTGCTTATAACGATGAGATCGAAGGCAAGCTGAAAGGCATCCTCGATACCTTCAAGGCAACCCAGTCCTGGTAACGCATAGCGGCCTGACGTTGCAAGACGGCAGGCCGCTGGCAATGAGGAGAAGCAGAGATGGCCGGCGCAAAAGAGATACGTAGTAAGATCGCCAGCGTGCAAAACACGCAGAAGATCACTAAAGCGATGGAAATGGTCGCCGCCTCCAAAATGCGTAAATCGCAGGAACGCATGGCGGCCAGCCGTCCTTATGCAGAGACCATGCGCGAGGTGATTGGTCACCTGGCTTTAGGGAATCTGGAATATAAGCACCCGTACCTGGATGAGCGTGACGTTAAGCGCGTCGGGTATCTGGTGGTGTCTACTGACCGTGGTCTCTGTGGCGGCTTGAACATCAACCTGTTCAAGAAGCTGTTGGCAGAGATGAAAGGCTGGTCTGAAAAAGGCGTTGAAGCTGATTTAGCGCTGATTGGCTCAAAAGCGGCCTCTTTCTTTGGTTCCGTGGGCGGCAACGTGGTTGCCCAGGTGACCGGCATGGGGGATAACCCTTCCCTGTCGGATCTGATCGGTCCAGTGAAAGTGATGCTGCAAGCCTACGACGAAGGTCGTTTAGACAAGCTGTACGTTGTCAGCAACAAATTTGTTAATACGATGTCCCAGGAACCGCAGTTACTGCAACTTCTGCCATTGCCACCTTCTGATGACAGTGAACTGAAGAAAAAATCCTGGGATTACCTGTATGAACCCGATCCAAAAGTGCTGCTTGATACCTTGCTGCGCCGTTATGTGGAATCGCAAGTTTATCAGGGCGTCGTGGAAAACCTGGCCAGCGAGCAGGCCGCACGAATGGTCGCGATGAAAGCCGCAACCGATAACGGCGGTAGCCTGATCAAAGAGCTGCAGTTGGTATACAACAAGGCGCGTCAGGCCAGCATCACTCAGGAACTCACCGAGATCGTTTCGGGAGCCTCCGCGGTTTAAGCTAGGTTTACGAATTACGTAGAGGATTCAAGATGGCTACTGGAAAGATTATCCAGGTAATCGGCGCCGTGGTGGACGTCGAGTTCCCTCAGGATGCCGTACCAAAAGTGTACGACGCTCTTGAGGTCGCAAACGGCTCCGAGAAATTGGTGCTGGAAGTTCAGCAACAGCTGGGTGGCGGCGTGGTTCGCTGTATCGCAATGGGGACCTCAGACGGTCTGCGTCGTGGTCTGGCCGTAACCGACCTGCAGCACCCAATTGAAGTACCGGTAGGTAAAGCTACCCTGGGCCGTATCATGAACGTATTGGGTCAACCAATCGACATGAAGGGCGACATCGGCGAAGAAGAACGTTGGGCTATTCACCGCCCGGCGCCAAGCTACGAAGAGCTGTCCAACTCCCAGGATCTGCTGGAAACCGGTATCAAGGTAATGGACCTGATCTGCCCGTTCGCCAAGGGTGGTAAAGTCGGCCTGTTCGGTGGTGCTGGTGTAGGTAAAACCGTAAACATGATGGAGCTGATCCGTAACATCGCGATCGAGCACTCCGGTTATTCTGTGTTTGCGGGCGTGGGTGAACGTACTCGTGAGGGTAACGACTTCTACCACGAAATGACCGACTCCAACGTACTGGACAAAGTTTCCCTGGTTTACGGCCAGATGAACGAGCCACCAGGTAACCGTCTGCGCGTTGCGCTGACCGGTTTGACCATGGCTGAGAAGTTCCGTGACGAAGGTCGTGACGTACTGCTGTTCGTCGATAACATCTACCGTTATACCCTGGCCGGTACCGAAGTGTCCGCACTTCTGGGCCGTATGCCATCGGCGGTAGGTTATCAGCCAACGCTGGCGGAAGAGATGGGTGTTCTGCAAGAACGTATCACCTCTACCAAGACCGGTTCAATCACCTCTGTGCAGGCCGTTTACGTTCCTGCGGATGACTTGACTGACCCATCACCAGCCACCACCTTTGCTCACTTGGATGCAACCGTGGTACTGAGCCGTAACATCGCTTCTCTGGGTATCTACCCGGCCGTTGACCCGCTGGATTCCACCAGCCGTCAGCTGGATCCGCTGGTAGTTGGCCAGGAGCACTACGACGTAGCGCGTGGCGTGCAGTCTATTCTGCAACGCTACCAGGAACTGAAAGATATCATCGCCATCCTGGGTATGGACGAGCTGTCAGAAGACGACAAGCTGGTTGTATCCCGTGCGCGTAAAATCCAACGTTTCCTGTCTCAGCCGTTCTTCGTGGCAGAAGTCTTTACCGGTTCTCCGGGCAAGTTCGTATCGCTGAAAGACACCATCCGTGGTTTCAAAGGCATTATGGACGGCGACTATGACCACCTGCCGGAGCAGGCGTTCTACATGGTTGGCACCATTGAAGAAGCAGTGGAAAAAGCCAAGAAACTGTAACGCCTTGAGAGGAGGGTGATATGGCTATGACTTACCATCTGGATGTCGTCAGCGCGGAAAAACAGATGTTTTCCGGCCTGGTGCAGAAGATCCAGGTGACAGGCAGCGAAGGCGAACTGGGGATCTTCCCTGGCCATGCGCCGCTGCTGACTGCCATCAAGCCTGGCATGGTGCGTATTGTTAAACAGCACGGTGAAGAAGAGTTCATCTACCTGTCCGGCGGTATCCTTGAGGTACAACCGAGCGTGGTAACCGTGCTGGCGGACACTGCCATCCGTGGAACGGACCTCGACGAAGCGAGAGCGCTGGAAGCTAAGCGTAAAGCTGAAGAGCACATCCGTAGCTCTCATGGCGATGTCGACTATGCTCAGGCATCTGCTGAACTGGCGAAAGCGATCGCGAAACTGCGCGTTATCGAGCTCACCAGAAAAGCGATGTAAACTCCCGCGTTGCCTGCAGCGTGTGGAAATAAGAAAGCGGCCCCTGTGGGTCGCTTTTTTTTTGTTTTAAAATAAGCGTTTCATCCGGCCAGGCATTGTGCTGTATTAGCGCTTTCAGTTGAATTAAGCGTCGCCGATCGCCGACAGTTTTTTCACCGTACGGTTGGATTACAGCCATTGGCGGCAGGCTAGGAGCCATGCGGCCTGCGCCGGATTCGTGTAGAGAAATATGTAGTAATTCCGCCATCAAACGGTTTTACTTTCGTCCATCAAAATGGAGTTATCAGGTTGCTTATGTCTAACAGCGCAATGAGCGTGGTTATCCTCGCCGCGGGCAAGGGAACACGCATGTATTCCGACCTTCCCAAGGTGTTACATCCGCTGGCGGGTAAGCCAATGGTGCAGCACGTCATTGATGCCGCCATGAAGTTGGGCGCCAAAAACGTCCATCTGGTTTACGGCCACGGCGGCGAGCTGCTGAAAAGCACCCTGCGCAATGATGCACTAAACTGGGTGTTGCAGGCTGAGCAGTTGGGAACTGGCCATGCTATGCAGCAGGCGGCACCGCATTTTGCCGATGATGAAGACGTGCTGATGCTGTATGGCGATGTGCCACTGATCGCCGTCGAAACGCTGACGCGTCTGCTGGCAGCCAAACCTCAGGGGGGGATCGGCCTGCTGACAGTGAAGCTGCAAGACCCGAGCGGTTATGGCCGCATCGTACGCGAAAACGGCACTGTGGTGGGTATTGTCGAACATAAAGATGCCAACGATGAGCAGCGCCAGATTAATGAGATCAACACCGGCATTCTGGTGGCCAATGGCCGCGATCTGAAGCGCTGGCTGGGCAAGTTGAATAATAATAACGCGCAGGGTGAATTCTATATCACCGACATCATTGCCTTGGCGCATGCCGAGGGTAACAAGATTGAGGCGGTACACCCGGCGCGCCTGAGCGAAGTTGAAGGCGTGAATAACCGTCTGCAACTGTCGCAGCTTGAACGCGTGTATCAGGCCGAGCAGGCGGAGAAGCTGCTGCTGGCTGGCGTGATGCTGTTGGATCCGGCACGCTTCGATCTGCGTGGCGTACTGGAACATGGCCGTGATATCTCCATCGATGCTAACGTGATTATCGAAGGCATGGTCAAGCTGGGTAACCGCGTGAAGATCGGTGCTGGCTGCGTACTGAGAGACTGCGTGATTGGCGACGACTGCGAGATCAGCCCTTACAGCGTGCTGGATAATGCGCAGCTGGAAGCGGCCTGTACCGTTGGCCCATTTGCCCGTCTGCGCCCTGGTGCCGAACTGGCAGAAGGTGCCCACGTTGGCAACTTCGTGGAAATCAAGAAGGCCCGCCTGGGCAAAGGCTCCAAGGCTGGCCACCTGAGCTATCTGGGCGACGCCGAAATTGGCGACGATGTGAATATCGGTGCCGGTACCATTACCTGCAACTACGACGGTGCCAACAAGCACAAAACCATTATTGGCGATGGCGTGTTTGTCGGTTCGGACACTCAGCTGGTGGCTCCGGTCACCGTAGGTAAAGGGGTGACGATCGCTGCAGGTACCACGGTGACCCGTGATATTGCGGATAATGAGCTGGTGTTGAGCCGGGTCAAGCAGGTGCATATTCAAGGCTGGCAGCGTCCAACCAAGAAAAAGTAATATTTTTACCTCCCTCTCCTTTGGGAGAGGGGTGGTGATAGGGTTTTGCTCTGTACTTTCGCTAAAGAGTACAGAGCAAAACATAATAATCCCCATTCTCTACAGGCTCGGGGAAGCACGGTAAAACCGGCAAAAATCAGGTCGAGACATCGAAAGCGCCCACAAGGCGTTTAATTAGGAATACAACAGATGTGTGGAATTGTAGGTGCAGTAGCGCAACGTGATATCGCTGAGATCCTGCTGGAAGGTTTACGCCGCCTGGAATATCGGGGCTATGACTCAGCGGGTCTGGCCGTGGTGGATAGCGAGGGGAACGTCAGCCGTCTACGTCGTGTCGGTAAAGTACAAAAACTGGCTGAAGCGGCAGAGCAACAGGATCTGCATGGTGGTACCGGGATTGCCCATACCCGTTGGGCGACGCATGGTGAACCTTCAGAAGCGAACGCGCATCCTCATGTTTCAGATTACATCGCGGTGGTGCATAACGGCATCATCGAAAACTACGAACCGCTGCGCGAACAACTGATTGAGCGTGGCTATCACTTCAGTTCTGAAACTGATACCGAGGTGATTGCTCACCTGGTGCATTGGGAACAGAAGCAGGGCGGTACGCTGCTGGAAGTGGTTCAGCGTGTGATCCCGCAGTTGCGTGGCGCTTATGGCACCGTGGTGATGGATAGCCGTGATCCGAGCGTATTGGTGGCTGCCCGTTCAGGTAGCCCGCTGGTGATTGGCCGTGGCGTAGGCGAAAACTTCATTGCCTCCGACCAACTGGCCCTGCTGCCGGTAACCCGCCGCTTTATCTTCCTGGAAGAAGGCGACGTGGTAGAAGTGACCCGCCGCACCGTCAGCATTTTTGACAAGCAGGGTAATGCGATTGAGCGCCCGGAGATCGAATCTCAGGTGCAATACGACGCCGGTGACAAAGGCGCGTACCGTCATTACATGCAAAAAGAGATTTTTGAGCAGCCAATGGCGCTGAAAAACACCCTTGAGGGGCGTTTCAGCCATGGCAAGATCGACCTGAGTGAGCTTGGCTCGCACGCTGACGAACTGCTGTCAAAAGTGCAGCACGTGCAGATCATCGCCTGTGGGACTTCTTACCACTCGGGGATGGTGGCTCGTTACTGGTTCGAGGCGCTGGCCGGTGTGCCTTGTGACGTCGAGATCGCCTCTGAATTCCGTTATCGCAAGTCAGCGGTACGCCCAGGCAGCCTGATCATCACCCTGTCTCAATCCGGTGAGACGGCTGATACGCTGGCAGCGCTGCGCCTGTCCAAAGAGCTGGGCTATTTGGGTTCTCTGGCGGTGTGCAACGTGGCGGGTTCTTCGCTGGTGCGTGAATCCGATCTGGCGCTGATGACCAAGGCCGGTACCGAAATCGGCGTTGCTTCCACCAAAGCCTTTACCACCCAGCTTGCTGTATTGCTGATGCTGGTGGCGCGTTTGGGCCGCCTGAAAGGCATGGCGGAAAGCGTAGAGCATGACATTGTGCACGGTCTGCAAGCGTTGCCTGCGCGTATCGAGCAGATGCTGTCATTGGACAAGAGCATCGAAGCGCTGGCGGAAGGTTTCTCTGACAAGCATCATGCCTTGTTCCTTGGCCGCGGCGATCAATACCCGATCGCGATGGAAGGGGCGCTGAAGCTTAAAGAGATCTCCTATATCCACGCCGAGGCGTACGCCGCCGGTGAGCTTAAGCACGGCCCGCTGGCATTAATCGATGCCGACATGCCAGTGATCGTGGTTGCGCCTAACAACGAGCTGTTGGAGAAGCTTAAATCCAATATCGAAGAGGTGCGTGCCCGTGGTGGCCAGCTATATGTGTTTGCCGACCAGGATGCTGGCTTCGTCAGCAGCGAAGGGATGACCATCATCCCACTGCCGCACGTGGAAGAAATCGTCGCACCGATCTTCTACACCGTGCCGTTGCAGCTTTTGTCCTATTACGTCGCCCTGATCAAAGGTACCGATGTGGATCAGCCACGTAACCTGGCGAAGTCGGTTACCGTGGAATAATCGTTAACCTTCCTGCTATGAATACCGTGTTGGGTGACTCAACACGGTATTTTTTTCGCCCCAGTTTTACCATTAACGCTATGATTGGCGGGTGATGCTACAGGGAAGGGTATACGTAGATAATGAATATTTTGATTACTGGAGCACGGGCTCCGGTCGCAATAGAGTGGGCACGTATTGCGTTGCGCAGCGGGCACCGCGTCTGGTTGGCGGACAGTCTTAAATGGCCGCTGGGCCGCTTTTTACAAGGGATTGAAGGTTATCTACGACTTCCCTCACCGCGCCAGGACCTTGCCGGTTATCAACAGCAGCTGCAAGGCTATCTCGACCAACATGCTATTGGGTTGCTGATCCCTACTTGTGAGGAGATCTTCTACCTCTCCCAGGCGTTTGCTGCGTATATCGGGCCTACCGAGTGGCTTATGCCAGAGCGGCAGTTGCTATTTGAACTGCATCATAAATATCAAAGCCTGAGCCTGTTAACGGCATTGGGCGAGGTGCGGACTCCCGCGACCCGATTACTGACCTCTTGCTCGCAAATTGCAGACGATCCCCAGACTATTTTGAAACCGGTTTATTCACGCTTTGGTCGCCAAGTGATCCGTACGCCAAAACCGGGTGTATTGAACGATCGGCAGCTCAACGAGCATATCCCTTGGGTGCAGCAGCAGAAATTAAACGGCGTGGCCTTGTGCAACTATACCGTGTTCGAACATGGCAGGCTGATCGCTCATCAGGCATATCAACCCAAATATTGTTTCAATCAGGCCGCAGGCAGCTACTTTGTCCCCTATCAGGATCGGCGGCTGGACGATTTTGTCTGTCAGTTTGGGGAAAAAACCGGTTTTCATGGCCAGGTGGCGTTCGATTTTATCGAACAGGACGGGGTGATTTTTGTTATTGAGTGTAACCCAAGGGCCACCAGCGGCCTGCATTTGTTGGGGTCTCAGATGTCCATCGCCGCCGATGGGCAATTGCAATACCAGCCAGCGCAGCCCAAGGCAGGACATGTGGGCGTGATCATACTGTTATTCTTTGCCTGGCAGGCTTGGCGCGATAAGCAGTTGGTGACGCTATGGCGGGACTTTCGCCAAGCGCCTAATCTGCTCAACGATCGCCGTTGGCCGATAAGTGCCGGAGCGCAGTGGTGTGCGTTGTTAGAGATGGGATACCGCAGCTTACGCTATCGGCGGCCCCTCACCGATGCCAGCACTTTCGATATCGAGTGGGACGGTTAGCATGGAGCAGGTTAATGATTGGCAGCGCCTGCAAGTGGCTCTGCTACAACAACCAGGCATGATCGCCAATCTCCAGACGTCGATGACCGAGTATCAACAGGATGGTTTCTGGATACCGGCGACGGTCAATGATTACGTACCCGGTAATTGCTATGTGGTTTCCCCGCTGGCGCTGATCGTCGATTACGCGCGGGATGAAATTATCAAAATCGATAACGGCGCGTTGCGGGCGCTGTGCAACGGGCTGACGCTGCTGCTTAAGTGGCCCTTATTGCTGGCACACGTCGATCGGCTCCAGGTGCTGAATAATCAGTGCCTTTCGACCAATATGACTAGCAGCCACTGGCAATCCCTGGATACCGACGCGTTGCGGCAACAGGCATTGCAGCGCTATCCCCAGCATACGTTGATGATCCGTTCGCTTAATGGGCAGCAGACTCCCGAGTTGTTGGCGCGGCTCTCCCGGCAAGGTTGGCTGCCTATCGTCAGCCGTCAGGTTTATTGCCTGGACGATCCTTTACGCTGGTGGGGAAAAATCAATGCGCGCCGGGATGACAAACTGCTGCATCAGATGGGATGGGAGTTCAAACGGCTGTCTGCCGATGCTCCCGAGCTGATGCAGTGTGCCGAACGCCTTTATAACCAGCTCTACCTGGATAAATACAGCCGCCAGAATGTGCAGTTTACCGCTGGTTATTTATCTCAGGCCTCGCAACTGGGTGTGTTGCAACTGTACGGTTTGTTCCACCAGCAGCAGATGGTGGGGGTGTTGGGAATGGTTCAGTTGGAACAGACGGTAACGGTGCCGATCGTCGGCTATCGGACGGAATTACCCGCATCATTGGCGCTATATCGTCGACTGATCGCCTTTGCGTTACGCTATGCCATGGATCGTAAGCTGTTTCTCAATTTGAGTTCTGGTGCGCCAGATTTCAAAAGGGTTCGCGGTTGCCAACCGGAGATTGAATACAGCATGGTTTACGTCCGGCACCTGAACGTTTATCAACGTAGCGTTTGGGCGATGACTTCCTGGCTTTCCCGCAAGGTCTATCAGCCGTTGCTGAGGCATTATCAGTTATGAGGGGCATGAAGCTTGGAAAATCCGGGTGCCGTTCAAAAAGCACACCGGATTTACTATGACTGGACCGGAGTAATGATTAACCTCTGCTTGATGTTGATTACAAGGCAGCTAACGTATCCAGCGTCATGGGGTCTTTTTCAACCATACGGATCAAAAGAAGTGCCTGTTTGTTGGGTTTGGCTCTGCCCTGTTCCCAGTTTTGATAAGTAGTGACACCGGTATGCAAGTAATCCGCAAAAACGGCTTGTGAAAGACGCAGTTTTTCACGTATTGCTTTTAACTCGTCTGGTGACATAGATATGTTTTTTTTCAGTGATACGGCGTGGGTTTTAAGCGTGATTTTACCCTCATTGTAATCACTCCAGTCTTTCATTCCCTGGGATAGTTCTTCAAAAAGGCTGAGTTCGCTCATAAGGTGCCCCCTTGTTTCAAAATTTCCAACATCCTACGCAGCATCTCGCGCTCGTTGCGGCTAAGGTCATCTTTTTTGTCTTTGTCGTAAATGACAAAAAGCAAAAAGTGAGACTTTTCAAGCCACCAATAATAGATCACCCGCAAGCCACCTCGTTTACCTTTTCCACGACGGTGATCCGCAAATCTGACCTTCCTTAACCCGCCAGTGTGCTGGATAACATCACCGCAGAATGGATTAATCAGCAGCATCTGCTGGAATGTCTTGAATTCATCATCGGAAAGATAATCAGCACGCTTCGCTTCAAAAATACTTAACTCAACAAATATAGCATCCATAACCAGATATCTCCCTGCTACTTGGGGATATTCTACCCCCAAGTTGGGTATACATCAAAGGATGATATGCTGGTTTTTTTGCCGCTTTTGGCAATATGACAAGCGTGTAAAAAAGAGCAAAAACCGCCCATATTCAGAGAGATAGTGCAGTAACAGGCAGGTTTTTGCAGATTGTTTTTTGCCTAAAAATGGCGTCATCCCACTGATTTTAATCAAATAAATATCAATTACCGATCACTGTAATATAACTGTCATATTTCGTACATTTTACTGTCACCAAACTGTCCTATTTTCCCTCCTGCAGCAATACTTACTCTGATGAAAACGACTCAACGTCGATTTTTGAAATATCCCATTAGGAGGGATTATGAAACTGATGCGTACCACCGTCGCCAGTATTGTGGCAGCGACTTTCTCTTTGGCCTCTGTGTCCGCCTTCGCTGCTGCTAGCCTGACCGGTGCAGGTGCGACATTCCCCGCTCCGGTGTATGCCAAGTGGGCAGATTCTTATCAGAAAGAAACCGGCAACAAGGTTAACTATCAGGGGATCGGTTCCTCTGGTGGTGTGAAGCAAATCATCGCCAACACCGTTGACTTTGGTGCTTCTGATGCCCCGCTGTCCGATGAAAAACTGGCTGCGGACGGCCTGTTCCAGTTCCCTACCGTGATCGGTGGGGTGGTACTGGCGGTGAATATTCCGGGCATCAAATCCGGTGAGCTGACTCTGGATGGTCAAACCCTGGGTGATATCTATTTGGGCAACATCAAAAAATGGAATGACCCGGCGATCGTTAAACTGAACCCGGGCGTCAAGCTGCCGGATCAGGCTATCGCCGTGGTGCGTCGTGCTGATGGTTCCGGGACTTCTTTCGTCTTTACCAGCTATCTGGCCAAGGCTAACGCGCAGTGGAAAGAGAAAATTGGTGCAGGCTCAACCGTAAACTGGCCAACCGGCCTGGGTGGCAAGGGCAATGACGGCATCGCCGCGTTCGTTCAGCGTCTGCCTGGCTCTATCGGCTATGTTGAATACGCTTACGCCAAGCAGAACAACCTGGCCTACACTAAATTAGTGTCTGCCGATGGCAAACCGGTCAGCCCAACCGAAGAGAGCTTCAGCGCCGCAGCCAAAGGCGCGGATTGGAGCAAAACCTTCGCGCAGGACCTGACCAACCAGAAAGGCGACAACGTCTGGCCAATCACCTCCACCACCTTCATCCTGGTGCACAAAGAGCAGAAGAAGCCTGAGCAGGGCGCAGAAGTACTGAAGTTCTTTGACTGGGCCTACAAGACCGGTGCCAAACAGGCCAGCGAACTGGATTACGCCGCCTTGCCTGCCGAAGTGGTTGAACAAATCCGTGCTGCCTGGAAGACCAACATCAAAGACAGCTCCGGTAAGGCCTTGTTCTAACAACACAGGGGGTGCGGAAGACCGCGCCTCAACCTGACTGTCGGGGCCTGGCGGTGTGCCAGGCCCTCCAAGCTTTAAACAGAAGAGTAATCTATGGCTGAGTACAAGCCGACCATGAAAGCACCGGGCAAAAACGGTGACATCATCTTCAGCGCGCTGGTCAGACTGGCGGCGCTGATTACCCTATTGTTGCTGGGCGGCATCATCGTTTCGCTGATTATCGCCTCCTGGCCCAGCATGCAGAAGTTTGGTTTTGCCTTCCTGTGGACCAAAGAGTGGGATGCGCCAGCCGAGCAGTTTGGTGCGCTGGTGCCGATCTACGGCACGGTCGTCACCTCGGTGATTGCGCTGATTATCGCCGTGCCGGTCAGTTTTGGTATTGCCCTGTTCCTGACCGAGTTGGCCCCTAACTGGCTCAAGCGCCCATTGGGTATCGCGATAGAACTGTTAGCGGCGATCCCGAGCATCGTTTACGGCATGTGGGGCCTGTTCGTGTTTGCCCCGCTGTTCGCCAAATATTTCCAGACCCCGGTGGGGGAAGTGTTGTCCGGTATCCCGATCGTTGGCGAACTGTTCTCCGGCCCGGCATTTGGTATCGGTATTCTGGCTGCCGGGGTGATCCTGGCCATTATGATTATTCCTTACATTGCGGCGGTAATGCGCGATGTGTTCGAACAAACGCCGGTGATGATGAAAGAGTCGGCCTATGGTATCGGCTGCACCACCTGGGAAGTGATCTGGCGCATTGTGCTGCCGTTCACCAAAAACGGCGTGATCGGTGGCGTGATGCTTGGCCTGGGGCGCGCCCTGGGGGAAACCATGGCGGTGACCTTTATTATCGGTAACACCTACCAGCTCGACAGTTTCTCGCTGTATATGCCGGGTAACAGCATCACCTCGGCGTTGGCCAACGAATTCGCTGAAGCGGAGTCCGGGCTACATACCTCTGCATTGATGCAGCTTGGGCTGATCCTGTTTGTGATCACCTTTATCGTCCTGGCGCTGTCGAAGTTGATGGTGATGCGCCTGGCCAAGCGTGAGGGTCGCTAACATGGCAACGATGGATATGCAAAACCCGGTAGCACTGGCGGAAAGCCGCCGTAAAATGCAGGCCTGGCGTCGGCAGAAAAACCGTCTGGCGCTGGTCCTGTCGATGGCGACTATGGCTTTTGGTCTGTTCTGGCTGGTGTGGATCCTGTTCTCGACCATCACCAAGGGCATCGACGGCATGTCGCTGGCGCTGTTTACCGAAATGACGCCGCCGCCGAATACGGCGGGTGGTGGTCTGGCTAACGCTATCGCCGGTAGTGGCTTACTGATCCTGTGGGCGACCATTTTCGGGACTCCGCTGGGCATAATGGCGGGGATCTACCTGGCGGAATACGGCCGTAAATCCTGGCTGGCGGAAGTGATCCGCTTTATCAACGATATTCTGTTATCCGCACCGTCAATTGTCGTGGGCCTGTTCGTTTACACCGTGGTGGTGGCGAAGATGGAACACTTCTCCGGTTGGGCCGGGATTATTGCGCTGGCTCTGTTACAGATCCCGATCGTGATCCGCACCACCGAGAACATGCTCAAGCTGGTACCGGACACGCTGCGTGAAGCGGCCTATGCGCTGGGGACACCCAAATGGCGCATGATTTCCGCCATTACGCTGAAAGCGTCGGTCTCCGGCATTATCACTGGCGTACTGCTGGCGATTGCGCGTATCGCCGGGGAAACTGCCCCGTTGCTGTTTACCTCGCTGTCGAATCAGTTCTGGAGCACCGACCTGATGCAGCCGATCGCCAACCTGCCGGTCACCATTTTCAAGTTTGCCATGAGCCCGTTTGCCGAATGGCAACAGCTGGCCTGGGCCGGGGTGCTGTTGATCACCCTGTGCGTACTGTTACTGAATATCCTGGCGCGTGTGATTTTCGCCAAGAAAAAGCATTCATAAAAATTTAGGTGCCGCTCAGGCGACACCGTGAAAAGAGAGAAGTCTTGATGAGTATGGTTGACTCCACTTCCAGCAGCAAAATTCAGGTACGCGATCTGAACTTTTACTACGGCAAATTCCATGCGCTGAAAAACATCACGCTGGATATCGCCAAGAACAAGGTGACCGCGTTTATCGGCCCTTCCGGCTGCGGCAAATCGACGCTGCTGCGGACTTTCAACAAGATGTACCAGCTCTATCCCGAGCAGCGTGCCGAAGGCGATATCCTGCTGGATGGGCAAAACATCCTGACGGATAACCAGGACATCGCGCTGCTGCGTGCCAAGGTGGGCATGGTGTTCCAAAAGCCAACGCCGTTCCCGATGTCGATTTACGACAACATCGCCTTTGGTGTGCGCCTGTTCGAGAAGCTGTCCCGTGCGGATATGGACGAGCGTGTCCAATGGGCGCTGACCAAGGCAGCATTGTGGAATGAGACCAAGGACAAGCTGCACCAAAGCGGTTACAGCCTGTCCGGTGGCCAGCAGCAACGCCTGTGTATTGCGCGCGGCATTGCCATTCGCCCGGAAGTGCTGTTGCTGGATGAGCCTTGCTCGGCGCTGGATCCGATTTCCACCGGTAAGATTGAAGAGCTGATCAGCGAGCTGAAGTCTGACTACACTGTGGTGATCGTGACCCACAATATGCAGCAGGCGGCGCGTTGTTCCGACTCCACCGCATTTATGTATCTGGGTGAGTTGATCGAGTTCAGCGATACTGACACTCTGTTTACCGCGCCACAGAAGAAGCAGACCGAAGACTACATTACTGGCCGCTATGGTTGATTAGGATGCATCATGGATAACCTGAATTTAAACAAACACATTTCCGGCCAGTTCAACGCTGAACTCGAGCACATCCGCACCCAGGTGCTGACCATGGGCGGGCTGGTGGAGCAACAGCTAACCGACGCTATTACCGCGATGCATAACCAAGACGGTGAACTGGCCAAGCGGGTGATTGAGGGTGATGCCAAGGTCAATATGATGGAAGTGGCGATCGATGAAGCCTGCGTGCGCATCATTGCCAAACGCCAGCCGACCGCCAGCGACCTGCGCCTGGTGATGGCGATCATCAAGACCATTTCCGAACTGGAACGTATCGGCGACGTAGCGGACAAGATCTGTCGTACTGCACTGGAGAAATTCTCGCACCAGCATCAGCCATTGCTGGTCAGCCTGGAGTCACTGGGTCGCCACACCGTGCAGATGCTGCACGACGTGCTGGATGCTTTTGCGCGTATGGATCTGGATGAAGCGATCCGGATTTACCGCGAAGACAAGAAGGTCGATCAGGAATATGAAGGTATCGTCCGGCAACTGATGACCTACATGATGGAAGATACGCGCACCATTCCGAGCGTGCTGACGGCGCTGTTCTGTGCCCGCTCTATCGAGCGTATCGGCGATCGCTGCCAGAATATTTGCGAATTCATCTTCTACTTCGTCAAAGGCCAGGACTTCCGCCATATCGGTGGCGATGCGCTGGACAAACTGTTGTCAGACGGTAAAGACGAGAAAAAAGCGTAATTCAACCAGTGATTTACTCCGGAAGGCGCTGAATACGGCGCCTTTATGCCATTTAAAAACCATAAAGTTAAAAAGGTTATAACTATAGCGTTTAATATTATTTCCTGACCTAAGTGAGGCTTGCTAGCTTATCAGCCAGCGGGACATCAATCACTTGGGAGCCTTTCATGAAACAGCGCGTCTTAGCCTTATCTCTGTTAGCCAGCCTGACCAGCCTTGCCACTGGTGTGGCACATGCCGATAAACTCGATGATATTCAAAAAGCCGGCGTGGTGCGTATTGCGGTATTCGATAGCAACCCACCGTTTGGTTATGTCGATCCGCAGAGCAAAAAGCTGGTGGGTTATGACGTGGACGTGGCCGAAGCCATCGGTAAGGCGCTGGGCGTCAAAGTTGAACTGCGTGCCACCAACCCGGCTAACCGCATTCCTTTGCTGGTGTCCAAAAAGGTTGATCTGATCGCGGCCAACTTCACTATCACCGACGAGCGTGCCAAAGAGGTGAATTTCAGCGTGCCGTATTTTGCTACCGGCCAGAAATTCATTGCCCATAAGGGCGTGCTGAAAACCCCTGAAGATATCAAGAAGCTGCGCATCGGCGCGGATAAAGGCACCGTGCAGGAAATTACCCTGCGTGAGCACTATCCAACGGCCAAAGTGATCTCTTACGATGATACCCCACTGGCCTTTGTCGCCCTGCGTAACGGCAACGTGCAGGCGATTACCCAAGACGATGCCAAGCTGGTTGGCCTGCTAGGCAACCTGCCCGCCGCGCAAAAAGCCGACTTTGAAATCTCTCCGTTCAGCATAACCAAAGAATATCAAGGCGTTGGTATCCCGAAAGGCGAAGATCGCCTCACGGCTACCGTTAACGATACCTTGATCAAGTTGGAACAAGACGGTGATGCGGTGAAGATTTACGATCGCTGGTTTGGCCCGGAAACCAAAACCGCTCAACCACGTGGCGATTTCAAGATCGGCCCGTTGGAGCAGCAACCTAAAGCCTAATCTCCCTTTTCCCTCTCCCCCTGATTTTGTACCGTGGCGGAGAGGGTTGGGGTGAGGGGAAGTACCTCGCATGAATCTGCAACAACTCTCAGACTGGCTGTTGGCGCCGCAGTATCTGAGCTGGCTATGGAATGGCTTCTTGATGACCTTATGGCTGTCGGCCTGTGCCGGGCTGGCGGCAACGCTGCTGGGTTTTGGCCTGGCGGCGATGCGGGACAGCAGCCTGCGCCCGTTAAGCTGGCTGGCGGTGGCCTACAGCGCGCTGTTTCGCAATACTCCTCTGCTGGTGCAACTGTTCTTCTGGTATTTCGCCGCCGGGCAAATCTTGCCCTCCTTCGCCATGCAATGGCTGAATACCCCCCATCAGTTAGGCATTTTCGACTGGCCCTCGTTTGAGTTCCTGGCGGGCTTTTTCGGCCTGACACTTTATTCCACCGCGTTTATTGCCGAAGAGATCCGTTCTGGCATCCGTGGCGTCGCCAGAGGGCAAAAGCATGCAGCCTACGCGCTAGGACTGACTGGTTGGCAATCGATGCGCTACGTGGTGCTGCCGCAGGCGCTGAAAATCGCTTTCCCCCCGCTGCTGGGGCAGTACATGAACGTGATTAAGAACTCATCGTTAACCATGGCGATCGGCCTGGCTGAGCTGTCTTACGCATCGCGCCAGGTGGAAAC
The DNA here is from genome assembly GCF_047530005.1 of Serratia sp. N21D137. Classification (NCBI taxonomy): domain Bacteria; kingdom Pseudomonadati; phylum Pseudomonadota; class Gammaproteobacteria; order Enterobacterales; family Yersiniaceae; genus Serratia; species Serratia sp. N21D137. Next base: position 102,406 of record NZ_JBLJAJ010000011.1, on the reverse strand, counting down.
CGAAACCCTGCGGACCTTCCAGGCGTTTGGCGTGGCAACGGTACTGTATATCGCCATTATTGCCCTGTTGGAAGGTTGGGGTATGTGGCGTCAACAGCGTAAACCGCTGAGGGGGCATTAAGATGGACTTTACCGTTATCCAGGAAAACCTGGGTTATCTGCTGTGGGGCACCTTCCCGGATGGGCCTTTGGGCGGTGCTGCGTTGACGTTAGCGATCAGCCTGATGGCCGGGCTGGCTTCGGCAATTCTGGGTACGCTGCTGGGTGTCGCGTTGGCGATGTCGCGTGGGGTGCTGGCTGGGTTATTGGCTATGGTGCTCGGGTTCTTCCGCGCCATCCCGGTGATCATGCTGATTTTCTGGACTTACTTCCTGCTGCCAATCGTGTTTGGTGTCGATATCCCGGAAATTACCACCGTGGTGTGCGCGCTGGCGTTGATCGCCTCGGCCTATCTGGCCCATGCGGTAAAAGCGGGTATCGTGGCTATTGGTGCCGGACAGTGGCAGGCGGGGCTATCGCTCGGTTTAAACCGCTGGCAGGTGCTACGGATGGTCGTCTTGCCGCAGGCGCTGCGCATGATGGTGCCTTCGTTTATCAACCAGTGGATCTCGCTGATTAAAGACACTTCTCTGGCGTACATCGTCGGCGTGGGTGAGTTGACCTTCCTGGCTACTCAGGTCAATAACCGCAGCATGGTTTACCCGATGGAGGTGTTCCTGTTTGTGGCGCTGGTCTATTTTATCTTCTGCCTGACGCTGGACGTGCTGGCGAACGGGCTGAACAAACGCCTTAGCCCGCAGACCAAAGCGCTAAAACGCAGCTGGCGCTGGTGGCGTAATCGCCCGCCGCTACCGGCTAGTTAATCAGGCTACAATGGGAATGGTTGCCCCTATCTATAATATGACTAATTAATGGTTATTATTTGTGGGAGGTGACGCATTAGAATTTATTATCTCATTACGTTAAATTTATGATTGAGATCAATGTATTGCGCTTTTTTAATGCAGCTTGGGTTATTTAGAGTATAAGTAAGATTGATTTATATATTTCCATTGGATGGTAATCATTATGAGAATTAGTGCGTTATTTATAACAACGGATCCAAGTCGGCGGCGGTATGGCGTTGCCTTGTTTGTTGGCATTATTGGCGGGATCCTCTCTGCTTTTGTCAAGTGGGGGGCAGAGGTTCCGCTACCGCCAAGAACCTTGAGTGATGGCCGGGCTGAATTTAACCCGCCCTACCTTTTTTTAAGAGATTATCTCGGGATAGATCCAACCGGTACGGTATATACCTTTTCTGAACATATTATTAATCCGGTTATGGTTACGCACGTCATATTCTCGTTGGTTTTTGCTATTGGTTACTGCTTGGTTGCCGAAGTTTTTCCAAAGATCAAACTTTGGCAGGGGGTGTTGGCGGGTATCATTGCCACCGTTGCCGTGCATGGTATTAGTTTCCCGCTGCTTGGTTTGACTCCCCCGCTTTCAATGCTGCCATTTGATGAGTACCTTTCTGAAATTTTGGGGCATATATTTTGGTTTTGGGTGATTGAGATAGTACGCCGGGACTTACGTAACAGAATTACCCATGAGCCTGACGCCGAAGTTCCGCTGGGATCCTATCGTTAAGCGATAAAGTTCAGCGGGGTATTTTCCCGCTGAATATCAACGTGGTTTAACGGGTAAGTTGCCAACCCCGCTGTTGCCATAGCGCTGGCAGTTGAGCCAGATCGTCAAACGTCGTCACCAGCGGGTGATCGATCGGTTGATTATGAGGATCGGCGCAGAAGTAGAACACCGGGATGCCAGCCGCGATCCCCGCCTGGGCACCGGCAACGGAATCATCCACCAGAATACAGCGCTCTACGGGCATCTGCATCTGTTGGGCGGCATGAAATACGATGGCCGGATCGGGTTTCCAGCGTTGAATATCGTAGCCGCTGAACAACCGGTCATCAAAATAGGACAGCATGTCGGTTAACCCCAGCGAATGCTGCATTTTGCTCACCGGGCCGTTAGAAACGGTGCACATCGGGGCAGTCATTTGTGCCAGCAACTCCCGTGCACCGGCAATCGGCTGGAGCTCGGCATCAAACAGACGGGCCACTTCCTGGCGAAAAATCGGCTCCAGATCGCTGGCGGGTAAATTGACCCCTTGCTCGGCGTTAACCCGCTCAATGATTTCGTAGAGCTTGATCCCTTTGTACTTTTTAAATACCTCTTCCAGCGCCAGCTCGATGCCGTAGTGGGCAAACATATGCACATAGGCCTTGCTGCACAGCACTTCGCTGTCTACCAGCGTGCCATCGCAATCAAATAAAACACATTCAACCTGATTCATTGGGGTAAGCGCCCTCGGTTAAGTCATGACTGCTGTTACTTTAACCGGATCGCAGCGGGTTGTCCCTCTTTGGCAATCAATCTCAATAAATACAACTTGTTGGCCGTTTTAGCCGTAAAGATGGCGAAAAAAACCTGTGAGCGAGGTCAAAACCCGGACTTTTTGTTATAGGATAGCCAGCGACAGTCCTAATCCCTCTTCGGAATTCTATAATGAGCAAACAAGACCTCAGCCTTGATGCCAATCAGGGCTTGCTTGAGCGCGTGTTTAAACTCAAGCAGCATGGCACCACGGTACGTACGGAAACGATTGCCGGCATCACCACCTTTTTAACCATGGTGTATATCGTGTTCGTTAACCCACAGATCCTGGGCGCGGCGGGCATGGATACTCAGGCGGTGTTTGTCACCACCTGCCTGGTTGCCGCGTTGGGCAGTATCCTGATGGGCTTGCTGGCTAACCTGCCGGTGGCGCTGGCTCCGGCGATGGGCCTCAACGCGTTCTTCGCGTTTGTGGTGGTCGGCGCGATGGGTATTTCATGGCAAGTCGGTATGGGCGCTATTTTCTGGGGCGCAATCGGTTTCCTGTTGCTGACCATTTTCCGTATCCGCTATTGGATGATTGCCAATATCCCGCTGAGCCTGCGTGTGGGCATCACCAGTGGTATCGGCCTGTTTATCGCCATGATGGGGCTGAAAAACGCCGGTATCGTGGTTGCCAACCCGGATACGTTGGTAGCGGTAGGCAATCTGACCTCCCACAGCGTGCTGCTGGGAGCCTTGGGCTTCTTTATTATCGCGGTGCTGGCTTCGCGTAATATTCATGCGGCGGTATTGGTTTCTATCGTGGTAACCACGCTGATCGGCTGGGCTCTGGGCGACGTGAAGTATGGCGGCGTATTTTCCCTACCGCCGGACGTCACCTCCGTGGTCGGCCAGGTGGATATCGCCGGGGCGCTGAATATTGGCCTGGCAGGTGTGATTTTCTCCTTTATGCTGGTCAACCTGTTTGATTCCTCGGGTACGCTGATCGGAGTGACAGACAAGGCTGGTCTGACGGATGAAAACGGCAAGTTCCCGCGTATGAAGCAGGCGCTTTACGTGGACAGCATCACCTCGGTAGCCGGTGCGTTTGCGGGTACCTCTTCGGTCACTGCCTATATTGAAAGCTCCTCTGGGGTGGCCGTTGGTGGGCGCACGGGCCTGACCGCCGTGGTGGTAGGCATTCTCTTCCTGCTGGTGATTTTCCTGTCACCTCTGGCGGGAATGGTGCCAACCTATGCTGCTGCTGGCGCGCTGATTTATGTGGGGGTGCTGATGACCTCCAGCCTGGCACGGGTAAAGTGGGAAGATATGACCGAAGCGGTTCCGGCCTTTGTGACCGCCGCCATGATGCCTTTCAGCTTCTCGATCACCGAAGGGATTGCCCTGGGCTTTATCTCTTACTGCATCATGAAGCTGGGCACCGGCCGCTGGCGTGAAATCAGCCCCTGCGTGATCGTGGTGGCGCTACTGTTTGTGCTGAAAATTGCGTTCGTTGACGGGCATTAATGCCCGCTACGTGGGGCGCAGCATGCTGCGCCCCGTTGTAAGCTCCTGTTACTCTCAAGCGCCCGGTGAGGCATCCTGCTCTCTACCCATTACCCAGCGTAAAGGCCGGTTATATCGCGTCTGCCAGCCTCCTATATTATCTTCCCCTTCGGCAAAATTGGCGATCTCGACCTGATTTTTGTCTCTGAACAAGTCAGCAAAATCAAGAGCCAGCGCTCGATCGTTGAAATTCTGCCGATCGTAATAGGCAATCATGATGCGTTTGTTTTCTGCCAGTGAATGCTTCGCCGGGGGAAGGATACCCTTCGGGGCAATCAGCAGCGCTCCGGAATAAAACTGCGGGTAATTGGCCATCAGGTTAGCTGCGTGCAGTGCCCCCTGACCACGGGCGGTCAGGTAAACCTGTTGGAGATTAAGCTTCAGCTTGGGGCCCAGGCTTTCCAGGGTGCGTTGAATGGCGTTCTGGGTGCTGGTAGAGCTGTAGTTAGACCAGCGAAAACTCCCTTCCTCCAGCATCTGGGTACCGTTTATCTCAATATAGGCCACCCCGGCCTCGGCAAACAGCAACCGATCCTCCGGGATGATGGTGGCGGCTTTCCCGTAGGGGTGGAGGTATACGATGGTCGGCCAGCCTCCGCTTGGGGGCTCGCCACTCGGCACGGCATAGTGAGGTTTACCTTCAAACTTTGCGGCGTGTTGCTGATAGCGCGCTTTGGTGGTGGCCAGAATTGAACGGTAGGTGTCACTTTGCTGAATGCTGCTGAACGCGCTGTCTTCCAGCAGATTGTAGTAATACCATAATCCTCGCTTGGCGCTAAGTTGCAGATAACGTTCGGCTAACTCGGTCTGACCTTGTTCGGCCGAGGAGGCAGCGAGTTGAAAGGGGGCCCAGATATTACGACCATCTTCACGCATCAGCGTCAGATATAACGACGTGGCGCCGGCTTTTTTATCCTCATGATTGTAGGCTGAGCGAGGTAATGGTTTACTCAGCGGGCTATGGATAGGCAGTTCTAGCGGCTCTTCTCCCTCAGGATAGAGCATGGGTGCAGCAAACAATGGACTGGTGGCAAAAGCCAAAAAGATGGCCAAAATAAAAAAAGGCATGATTTTATAACTTTGTTTTTCAATCATATTAATGAGAAAACGATTAAAAACGGCGCCTTAGATAATTTTTATCTCTGGGCGCCGCCTGGCAGCTTATTTTATACGGCGGATATAGTCGCTGAATGCGGACAACTGGCCGGTCAGAAAATCCCGCGTGCCTTGGTCTACCAGTTCACCCGCCTGCTCATCTACCTTATTCTGTATCACTCCCCCCATAAACTCAGGTTTGTTGATCACCATGGCATCCAGGAACACCAGGATCTGGCGTAGGTGATATTGGCAACGTGCTCCGCCAATCGGCCCCATTGAGCTGGTCTGGATAGCCACCGGTTTGCCAGCCAGCGGTTGGTTAGGCAAACGGGACAGCCAGTCTATGGCGTTTTTCAGGCCACCTGGCACAGAGTAGTTATATTCTGGCGTTACGATGATCACGCCGTCAGCCTGACGGATTTGTTCGGCAATGGCTTCAACGGTGGCCGGGAAACCTTCTTCTTGCTGGTGGTCTGCATCGTACAGTGGGATATCGCGGATGGAGGGAAGGGCTTCGATAGTGACACCCTGAGGAGCTAACTGAGGTAAAGCGCGTGCAACTATGGCGTTATAAGAGCCTTTACGTAGGCTCCCTAGTAGCGTGACGATCTTTAGTGCTTGCTCTGACATTTTGATTCTCCCTTTTCTGATGAACAGACTCAGCTTAGAACAACCAGCAGATAATAGGGCAAATAAGGGATGTATCCTAGGCAGAGTCTAAGTCTTTATCTGTTTTTACAATTCAAAGCAGTAAATCATGCGTTAAGGAAAGTTTTGTTTTGGATATTCCCCCGAAGACAGACGTTAAATCGGTGCTTTCAACGTGTAACAGAGGCGAGGCTGGTCAATTTCAAAAAGTGCGTGGAGGGAGGTGGGTTACGCGATGAAATTTCGCCACATTTCTGTAAGCCCTGGCTATCGTCATATTGCCAGCAAATCAGCCGATCCAAGCCAGGCTGATGGGCGCAGGCCCAGCTGAGATACTCCCCTGCATCACTCATGACGTGCACGTTAGGCAGGGTGTTGCAGCGTAATTGGCCGGAAAAAGGGTGCAAATTCAGCAAACCCTGGCCACTGTTACCCAAACCAGCCAGTTTCAGCACACATTGGCGGATGCTCCACAGCTGGGTTTCGGCTTCCAAGCGGTCGTTCTGCGCCGCGATCCATGCGTTCTCCGTGGTGCTGGAGTATTGATGCAGCAGGTTGTGGCTCCGTGCGCGCATCACCTCAATATCCAACCCGACCTTGCCTTCCAGGCTCAGTAGCACGCCCACGGTATTGCCAGCATAGGCGAGGCTGAAGTCAGGTAGATGATGATCGGCAAAGCACGGGCGCCCGGTCGGTGCCGTAGCAATGGGGGGAAGTACCGGGATACCATACAAATAAAATATCATTTCGGCCAACAGGATCCGGCCTTGCAAAAAACGCCGGCGGCGCTTGACGGAGAAGCGAGCAGTTCTTTCGATCAGGTCTTCAGGGAGCCGATGAGTATCTAAACGCTCTGTAACCGCATCCCATCGGATAAAATGACAAGCCATTGTTCACTCCATGACCGAGGCTCATAAAAAACTGGAGTGTTAGAGTAAGCATTACGTTGAGATTTTTCATTAAGAATTCGCATGATCTTTTTCTTATTTATTCTTCTGCTGAATAAAAAAGCAGCGAAGTGCCAGGAGTGCGGCGGGGGGCCTCGCGAGGCAGGCTTTGGCGGAGACAAAAATAAAGCCAAGCATCAACAGTGAGTTAATGCATGGCTTTTGACGCTGAAGAGGTCGTGCATCTGAACGTTGGGTTATTTACCAATACAGAAGCTGGAGAAGATGCGCCCGAGCAGGTCATCGGAGGTAAACTCCCCGGTGATTTCGCTCAGTGCCTGCTGTGCCAACCGTAGTTCTTCGGCGAGCAGTTCCCCTGCGTAAGCGCTCACTAACTGTTCTTTACCCTGCACCAGATGCTGTGCCGCCTGCTCCAGAGCCTGCAAGTGACGGCGGCGGGCCAGGAAGCCGCCTTCCATATTGCTGGTGAAGCCCATGCTCTGTTTCAGATGGTCACGCAGTAGGTCGATTCCCTCACCGGTACGCGCCGACAGGCGAATAAGTGAGTGACCATTTACTTCGCTCAGGCCCAATGCCTCGCCGGTAATGTCGGCCTTGTTACGCACGACGGTGATCGGCAAGGTGTTGGGCAGACGTGCCATAAACTCTGGCCAAATCTCGGCGGGCTCGGTGGCGGAGGTGGTGGTGCCATCCACCATAAACAGCACGCGATCCGCCTGTTCGATCTCGTTCCAGGCACGTTCGATGCCGATACGCTCAACTTCGTCGCTGGCTTCCCGCAGCCCGGCGGTATCGATAATGTGCAGTGGCATGCCATCGATATGAATATGTTCGCGCAACACATCGCGCGTGGTGCCTGCAATGTCGGTGACGATGGCCGCTTCACGCCCTGCCAGCTCATTGAGCAGGCTGGATTTCCCGGCGTTGGGCCGCCCGGCGATCACCACCTTCATCCCTTCACGCAGCAGGCTGCCTTGACGCGCCTCGGCCCGCACGCCGTCCAGATCGGCCATTACGCCGTTTAGTTGGGCTTCAATTTTGCCATCCGAAAGGAAGTCGATTTCCTCATCCGGGAAGTCGATGGCCGCTTCTACGTAGATGCGCAGGTGAGTGAGCGCTCCCACAAGCTGATGGATACGGAGGGAAAAAGCACCTTGCAGCGAGTTCATGGCTGAACGGGCTGCCTGTTCAGAACTGGCATCGATCAGATCGGCAATGGCTTCGGCCTGGGCCAGATCCAGCTTGTCATTGAGGAAAGCGCGCTCCGAGAACTCACCTGGGCGGGCAATCCGCACGCCTGGCAGCGCCAACACGCGTTTGAGCAACAGATCGAGGATCACCGGCCCACCGTGGCCCTGCAGTTCCAGCACGTCCTCACCGGTAAAGGAATTGGGGCCGGGGAACCACAGTGCGATCCCCTGATCCAGCGTACTGCCTTCAACGTCACGGAACGGCAGATAATCGGCATAACGCGGCTTAGGCAGTTTATCGAGTACCGCCAGGGCAACGTCCTTGGCTCCGCGGCCAGAAATGCGCAGGATGCCGACACCGCCGCGTCCGGGCGGGGTAGCAAGAGCAGCGATGGTATCGGTGGTGTTCATAGCGGTTTATCTCTCTGACAATATGCAAAAAGGCGGTCTAATGACCGCCTCTACTGGCAACGTGACTGGTGTCGTAGGGGCATAAGCCCCTACGGGTGTTGCCTAACTCAATACTAGACTTTCTTCTTGTCGCGGCTGTGCAGACCACGTTTTTCCAGCCCGCGGTAAATCAGCTGCTGCTGGACGATGGTCACCAGGTTACTGACGATATAGTACAGCACCAGACCAGACGGGAACCACAGGAAGAACACTGTGAAGATCACCGGCATAAAGGTCATGATTTTCTGCTGCATCGGGTCAGTCACGGTGGTGGGTGACATCTTCTGGATGAAGTACATGGTCACACCCATCAGCACTGGCAGGATGTAGTACGGGTCTTGCGCCGACAGGTCATGGATCCACCAGATAAACGGCGCATGACGCAGCTCAACCGAGCCCATCAGCATGTAGTACAAGGCCAGGAAGATTGGCATCTGGATAACCAGTGGCAAGCAACCCCCTAACGGGTTCACCTTCTCAGCTTTGTACAGCGCCATCATTTCCTGGCTCATACGCTGCTTGTCATCACCGATACGTTCACGCATCGCCTGCAGTTTTGGCTGCAGCATGCGCATTTTGGCCATCGAGGTGTACTGCGCTTTGGTCAGCGGGTACATGATGCCGCGCACGATGAAGGTGATGATGATGATCGAGAAGCCCCAGTTGCCGATGAAACTGTGAATGAACTTCAGCAGTTTGAACAGCGGTTGGGAGATGAACCACAGCCAGCCGTAATCGACGGTCAGATCCAGATGCGGTGCCAGTTGGGCCATCTGATCTTGCAGCTCTGGGCCAACCCACAGGGTAGCATTCAGCTGTTTCTCAGCGCCTGGTTGCACAATCACTGGCTCAGCTTTAAAGCCGATGGCAGACAGGTTGGTACCTGGCTTAGAGGTATAGAACGTGTTGACGCCCTGAGTCTGCGGCACCCACGCGGTGGCGAAGTACTGTTGCAACATCGCAATCCAGCCGCCCTGGGTGGTGACGTTCAGATTCTCATCCTTGTCGAACGCATACTTCTGGTATTTGTCTTCGCTGGATGAGTAAGCCGCACCACGGAAGGTGTGCAGTGCAAAGTTGTTGCTGCCGGTGTCACGATGCTTAGGCAAGTCGGTGGTCTGCTTCAACTGGCCAAACAGGGTCAGTTCCAGCGGAGTCGCGCTTTTGTTGACGATGGAGTAGTCCACGCCAACGGCATAATGGTTACGCTTGAGCACAAAGGTCTTGGTGAAGACCGAACCGTCTTTGCCGGTAAAGGTCAGCGGAATACGCAGTTCATCCTGGCCATCAGCCAGCGTGAAGGTATCCTGCGCCGCCTCAAACAGAGGACGCTCGCCGTTTGCCGGGTTATCCGGGCCGTCTCGGCCCGTCAGGCCGCTTTGTGCCTGGTAGACGAATGACGGGGTGGATTCCAGCAGCGTAAATGGAGTCGATGAACCCAGGGTTTCCGGGTAGGCCAACAGTTTAGCCTGCTCGATATCGCCACCACGGGTATTGATGGTCAGCGACAGCACGTCAGTGTTAACGGTGATCAGTTTACCCTGGCCACTGCCTGGTACAGCTGAACTTGCGGCATCACCGGTTGCTGGGTTCGCAGTCTGTTGCGTGGTCTGGGTGGCTACTGGTTGCGGAGCGTTGTCCACTTGCCAGGCCTGCCAGATCATGAAAGACACGAACAGCAGAGCGATGAGGAGAAGATTGCGTTGCGAATCCATCGTTAGTGTTCTCTGTTATCGTCGGTTTTCGGCGGCACGGGATCATCGCCACCTGGGTTCAAAGGGTGGCATTTTAATACGCGTTTCAATGTCAACCAACTGCCTTTTAACATGCCAAACCTGCGTAATGCCTCAATTGCGTAATGAGAACATGTCGGCTGGAAGCGACAACGTGGCCCAAGCAGCGGGCTGAGCACGAGCTGATACGCCCGAACCAGCCCGATCAGGATGCGGGAGCCTGGCGACAGTGGCGACGCCATAATTTTTCCAAAGCTTCCGTCAGTGCACGATTATCCAAATCCGCTATCCCTTTTTTGGCCACCACCACAAAATCCATCGCCGGTAGCTCGTGCTGACGTAAACGGAAGCTTTCGCGGGTTAGGCGTTTGATCCGGTTGCGTTCATGCGCGCGTTTGACGTGTTTTTTGGCGACGGTAAGACCGATGCGGGGATGCCCCAGCTGGTTCAGGCGGCCGAGGATGGTGATTTGCGGCGTGCCAGCCCGTTGTGGCTGCTGGAAGACGAAAGTGAAATGAGTGGGAGTTAACAAACGTAACTCCCTAGGAAAAGCGAGCTTAACCACTCAGCGGGTTAGCTTTTATTACTTAGAAACAGTCAGACGAGTACGGCCTTTCGCACGACGGCGGGCCAGAACTTGACGACCATTCTTGGTTGCCATACGAGCACGGAAACCGTGGCTACGGTTACGCTTCAGTACGGACGGTTGGAAAGTGCGTTTCATAGCGATTTCTACCTAAACTTAAATGAAATACTGATAAGTCAAATGCGTTTGGCTACTCGGCGTGAAGATGACCGACGCCTCAATCGCAATACATAAAGAGGCGGGATTGTAATAATTGTACAGTCCTGAGTCAATTCACATCGCGCTAGCCTACCTGGTTGTCTGCCAATTCGGAGTAAAATCCGGTGTTGGCCCGTGGTCACCGCAGAATCCTGTCTTGGCTAAATGACTCACCATTAAGGAACCAGGTATCACACGTGGGCGAAGATTATACGGACTCGGGGGTAAATCACAAGGATCTCCGTACGATCCTGCGTGTTTTCTGCAAGGATCCGCGTGGATAACCAGGTATAACCTGTGAAAGGTGCTAAAACCCGGCCCCACAGGTTCAGATCTCATCGGTGTCGATCCTGCGTTGATTAAAAACTGGCCACTCTTCAAGGGCTGTGGATAAAATGGATCTAATCTGTGATGAAGGGGAGGATCTCTTGCGCAGATTGCGCTATGATCCGTCATTCCGATCGCGATCCCAAAACAGGATCGTTAAGGGCATAAACCGTGAAAGGCGGTTCGCATACCCTACAGGTTTTTCAGCCAATACCGGGCGTGTGTCAAAAATCATGAGTTATAAAAAAATAGCCTGATTCTTTTCTTTTTATTGATCTTGTTCGAGTGGAGTCCGCCGTGTCACTTTCGCTTTGGCAGCAGTGTCTTGCCCGATTGCAGGATGAGTTACCTGCCACAGAATTTAGTATGTGGATACGCCCATTGCAGGCGGAACTGAGTGACAATACCTTGGCGCTGTATGCGCCCAATCGCTTTGTGCTGGATTGGGTTCGCGATAAGTACTTAAACAATATCAATGGCCTGTTGAATGATTTCTGCGGTACGGATGCGCCGCTGTTGCGTTTCGAGGTGGGCAGCAAGCCACTGACACAAACCCTCAGCCAGCCCGTAATGGCCAGCGTCAACAGCGCTCCGGTAGCCCCGGTGGTGCGCACGGCTGCACCGTCCCGCCCAAGCTGGGACAACGCGGCACCGCCGCCTGAGCTGTCCTATCGTTCCAACGTCAACCCCAAGCACACCTTCGATAACTTCGTTGAGGGTAAGTCCAACCAGTTGGCTCGTGCTGCGGCGCGGCAGGTGGCAGACAATCCGGGGGGCGCTTATAACCCCCTGTTCCTGTATGGCGGTACCGGCCTGGGTAAAACGCACCTGTTGCATGCGGTAGGCAACGGCATCATGGCGCGTAAGGCCAATGCCAAAGTGGTCTATATGCACTCGGAACGCTTTGTGCAGGATATGGTCAAGGCGCTGCAAAATAACGCCATTGAAGAATTCAAACGCTACTACCGCTCGGTGGATGCGTTGCTGATCGATGATATTCAATTCTTTGCCAACAAAGAGCGTTCACAGGAAGAGTTCTTCCATACCTTTAACGCCCTGTTGGAAGGTAATCAACAGATCATCCTGACCTCGGATCGCTATCCAAAAGAGATCAACGGGGTGGAAGATCGTTTGAAATCCCGCTTCGGCTGGGGCCTGACGGTGGCGATCGAGCCGCCGGAGCTGGAAACCCGCGTGGCGATCCTGATGAAAAAGGCCGACGAGAACGATATCCGTCTGCCGGGCGAAGTGGCGTTCTTTATCGCCAAACGTCTGCGTTCCAACGTGCGTGAGCTCGAAGGGGCGCTGAACCGGGTGATCGCCAACGCCAACTTTACCGGCCGCGCCATCACCATCGATTTCGTGCGTGAAGCGCTGCGGGATCTGCTGGCGTTGCAGGAAAAGCTGGTCACCATCGACAATATCCAGAAGACGGTGGCCGAGTACTACAAAATCAAAATCGCGGACCTGCTGTCTAAACGGCGTTCGCGCTCGGTTGCCCGCCCGCGCCAGATGGCGATGGCATTGGCAAAAGAGCTCACCAACCACAGCCTGCCAGAAATCGGCGATGCGTTTGGTGGCCGCGACCATACTACGGTGTTGCACGCCTGCCGGAAGATCGAGCAGCTGCGTGAGGAAAGTCACGACATCAAAGAAGATTTCTCCAATTTAATCAGAACATTGTCGTCATAGCCCATATGAAATTTATCGTTGAACGTGAGCATCTGCTAAAACCGCTGCAACAGGTGAGCAGCCCACTGGGTGGCCGCCCGACGCTGCCAATTCTGGGTAACCTGCTGCTGCAGGTGACGGAAGGTTCCCTGTTGCTGACAGGGACCGATCTGGAGATGGAGATGGTGGCCCGCGTTGCCCTGTCTCAGCCCCATGAAGCGGGCGCGACGACCGTCCCCGCGCGTAAATTCTTTGATATCTGCCGTGGCCTGCCGGAAGGTGCGGAGATTACGGTGATCCTCGAAGGCGACCGTATGCTGGTGCGTTCTGGCCGCAGCCGCTTCTCACTGTCCACGCTGCCGGCGATAGACTTCCCGAATCTGGATGATTGGCAGAGCGAGGTGGAGTTCACCTTGCCGCAGGCGACGCTAAAGCGCCTGATTGAAGCCACCCAATTTTCGATGGCTCATCAGGATGTGCGCTATTACCTGAACGGTATGCTGTTTGAAACCGAAGGGGAAGAACTGCGCACCGTCGCCACCGATGGCCACCGCCTGGCGGTGTGTTCAATGCCGATTGGCCAACAGTTGCCTACCCATTCGGTGATCGTGCCGCGTAAAGGGGTGATGGAGCTGGTCCGCTTGCTTGACGGTGGCGATACGCCGCTACGGGTGCAGATTGGTAGCAACAACATCCGCGCCCACGTCGGTGACTTTATCTTCACTTCCAAGCTGGTTGATGGCCGTTTCCCTGATTATCGCCGCGTATTGCCGAAGAACCCGGACAAAACGCTGGAAGCGGGCTGTGACCTGCTCAAGCAGGCGTTTGCTCGTGCGGCCATTCTGTCGAACGAAAAGTTCCGCGGCGTGCGCCTGTACGTCAGCCAGAACCAGCTCAAGATCACCGCCAACAACCCGGAACAGGAAGAGGCGGAAGAGATCCTCGATGTCAGCTATGATGGCACCGAGATGGAAATTGGTTTCAACGTCAGCTATGTGCTGGACGTGCTGAACGCGCTCAAGTGTGAAGATGTGCGCCTGCTGCTGACCGATTCCGTCTCCAGCGTGCAGATTGAGGACGGTGCCAGCAAGTCCGCCGCCTACGTGGTTATGCCAATGCGGTTGTAATTTTATAAATACCGTTTCGGTAAAGAGATGGCATGGCATTAACGCGTTTACTGATTAAAGATTTCCGCAATATCGAAGCTGCCGATCTGGCGCCTGCACCGGGGTTTAACTTCCTGGTGGGGGCCAACGGCAGCGGCAAGACCAGCGTGCTGGAGGCGGTTTATACCCTTGGTCATGGGCGCGCGTTTCGCAGCCTGCAGGCCGGGCGAGTGATCCGCCACGATCAGCCGGAGTTTGTGTTGCATGGCCGGATCGAAGGCAGCGGGCGCGAATTATCGGTAGGACTGAGTAAAAGCCGTCAGGGTGACAGCAAAGTGCGCATCGATGGCAGCGATGGCCATAAGGTGGCAGAGCTGGCACAGCTATTGCCCATGCAGTTGATCACCCCCGAAGGTTTTACCCTGCTTAATGGCGGGCCGAAGTATCGGCGTGCCTTCCTGGACTGGGGTTGTTTTCATAATGAACCCGGTTTTTTCACCGCCTGGAGCAACCTGAAAAGGTTACTGAAGCAGCGCAATGCCGCGCTGCGCCAGGTCAATCGCTATGCGCAGATCCGCGCCTGGGATCAGGAACTGATCCCGTTGGCCGAGCGTATCAGCGAGTGGCGGGCAGCTTACAGCGATGCAATTGCCGCGGATATCACCGCGACCTGCGCGCAGTTTTTGCCCGAATTTGCCCTGAGTTTCTCTTTCCAGCGCGGCTGGGACAAAGAGAGTGACTACGGAGAGCTGCTGGAGCGCCAGTTTGAGCGCGACAGGGCGTTAACCTATACCGCGGTGGGGCCGCATAAAGCGGACTTCCGCATTCGTGCCGAAGGTACGCCGGTAGAGGATTTGTTATCGCGCGGTCAGCTTAAACTGCTGATGTGCGCATTGCGCTTGGCGCAGGGTGAGTTTCTCACCCGCCAGAGCGGGCGGCGTTGCCTGTATCTGATTGATGATTTTGCCTCCGAGCTGGACACCGGCCGTCGCCGGTTGCTGGCCGATCGCCTGAAAGCCACCCAGGCACAGGTTTTTGTCAGTGCGGTAAGCGCTGAACAAGTAACCGACATGATGGGTGAAAAGGGCAAGATGTTCCGCGTGGAACAAGGTAAAATAGAGGTTCAACCACAGGACTAAAATGAGCGAGAAACGTTGATGTCGAATTCTTATGACTCCTCAAGTATCAAGGTATTAAAAGGGCTGGATGCGGTACGTAAGCGTCCGGGCATGTATATCGGTGATACTGATGACGGCACCGGTCTGCACCACATGGTATTCGAGGTCGTGGACAACGCTATCGACGAAGCACTCGCTGGCCACTGTAGCGACATTCAGGTGACGATCCACGCCGACAACTCCGTCTCGGTGCAGGATGATGGCCGTGGTATCCCAACCGGTATCCACGAAGAGGAAGGGGTGTCTGCGGCACAGGTCATCATGACCGTACTGCACGCCGGCGGTAAGTTTGACGACAACTCCTATAAGGTTTCCGGCGGTCTGCACGGCGTGGGCGTTTCTGTTGTTAACGCCCTGTCAGA
Organism: Serratia sp. N21D137; assembly: GCF_047530005.1. NCBI lineage: Bacteria > Pseudomonadati > Pseudomonadota > Gammaproteobacteria > Enterobacterales > Yersiniaceae > Serratia > Serratia sp. N21D137. The sequence continues at coordinate 87,021 of NZ_JBLJAJ010000011.1, read as the reverse complement.
AAAGCTGGAACTGGTGATCCGCCGCGAAGGCAAGGTCCATGAGCAAACTTACAAGCATGGCGAACCACAGGCCCCGCTGAAAGTCGTCGGTGAAACCGACCAGACAGGTACTACCCTGCGCTTCTGGCCGAGCTTCCAGACCTTTACCAATAACATCGAGTTTGAGTACGACATCCTGGCCAAGCGCCTGCGTGAACTGTCGTTCCTCAACTCGGGCGTCTCTATTCGCCTGAAAGACAAGCGCAACGACAGAGAAGACCACTTCCATTACGAAGGGGGTATCCGTGCGTTTGTGGAATACCTGAACAAGAACAAGACGCCGATCCACCCAACGGTGTTCTACTTCTCAACCGTGAAAGACGATATCGGTGTGGAAGTGGCGCTGCAGTGGAACGATGGTTTCCAGGAAAACATCTACTGCTTCACCAACAACATCCCGCAGCGTGATGGGGGGACTCACCTGGCCGGCTTCCGTGCCGCGATGACCCGTACCCTGAACACCTACATGGATAAAGAAGGCTACAGCAAAAAGTCCAAAATAAGCGCCACCGGTGACGATGCGCGTGAAGGCCTGATTGCCGTGGTTTCGGTGAAAGTGCCCGATCCTAAATTCTCTTCCCAGACCAAAGACAAGCTGGTGTCTTCGGAAGTGAAAACGGCGGTCGAATCGCTGATGAACGAGAAGCTGGTGGATTACCTGATGGAAAACCCAGCGGATGCCAAGATCGTGGTCGGTAAAATCATCGATGCGGCCCGTGCTCGTGAAGCGGCGCGTAAAGCGCGTGAAATGACCCGCCGTAAAGGCGCGCTGGATTTGGCTGGCTTGCCAGGCAAATTGGCGGACTGTCAGGAACGTGACCCGGCGTTGTCCGAACTCTACCTGGTGGAAGGGGACTCCGCGGGCGGCTCAGCCAAGCAGGGCCGTAACCGTAAGAACCAGGCAATCTTGCCGCTGAAAGGGAAAATCCTCAACGTTGAGAAAGCCCGCTTCGACAAGATGCTGTCCTCACAGGAAGTTGCCACGCTGATCACCGCGCTGGGCTGCGGCATTGGCCGTGACGAATACAACCCGGACAAACTGCGTTATCACAGCATCATTATCATGACCGATGCCGACGTCGACGGCTCGCACATCCGTACGCTGCTGTTGACCTTCTTCTATCGTCAGATGCCGGAAATCATCGAGCGTGGCCATGTGTATATTGCCCAGCCGCCGTTGTACAAGGTGAAAAAAGGCAAGCAGGAGCAGTACATCAAAGACGACGAAGCGATGGATCAGTATCAGATCTCCATCGCCCTCGACGGCGCGACCCTGCACACCAACGGTTCTGCACCAGCCTTGGCGGGTGAGCCGTTAGAGAAGCTGGTGGCTGAACATTACGCCGTGCAGAAGCAGATTGGCCGGATGGAACGCCGTTACCCGCGTGCGTTACTGAACAACCTGATCTATCAGCCAACCTTGAACGAAGACGATCTGAGCGACCGTGCCAAGGTGGAAAGCTGGATCGAATCGCTGGTGAAATTGCTCAACGATAACGAGCAGCACGGTAGCAGCTACAGTTCTGTGCTGGTTGAAAACCGTGAACGCCAGATGTTCGAACCGGTGCTGCGTATCCGTACCCATGGTGTTGATACAGACTACCCGCTGGACTTTGAATTTATCCGCGGTGGTGAATACCGCAGGATCTGTGCGTTGGGCGAAAAACTGCGCGGCCTGCTGGAAGAAGATGCCTATATCGAACGTGGCGAACGTCGCCAGCCGGTAGACAGCTTCGAACAGGCGTTGGAGTGGCTGGTGAAAGAGTCGCGCCGTGGCCTGTCGGTCCAGCGCTATAAAGGGCTGGGCGAAATGAACCCGGACCAGCTGTGGGAAACCACCATGGATCCCGATCAGCGGCGTATGCTGCGCGTAGCGGTGAAAGACGCTATTGCGGCCGATCAGCTGTTCACCACCCTGATGGGCGATGCGGTTGAACCACGCCGTGCCTTTATCGAAGAAAACGCCCTGAAAGCGGCGAATATCGATATCTAACGCCTTATTTGGCTATTAACAATCCGCGCCGGTTCGCCCGCGCGGATTTTTTTATGCCGTTTTTAGCACTAACAAGGCAAGCTGAAACGCGTTAGCATGAGAAAAAACCACTGGGAGACGCTCGAATGGCTATTGAACTGATTGCAATTGATATGGACGGTACGCTGCTCAATCCGCAGCACCAGATTACGCCCGCGGTAAAGCAGGCTCTGACCGCCGCGCGCGCTAAAGGCGTGCATGTGGTACTGGCTACCGGGCGGCCATATGTCGGCGTGCAGGACTATCTGCGTCAGTTGGATATTCAGGGGGAGGGCGATTTCTGCATCACTTATAACGGTGCTCTGGTGCTGAAGGCGACGGACGGGGCCTGCGTGCTGCAAGAAACGCTCGGCTTTGACGATTACCTCTATTTTGAGCAGTTGGCGCGGGAGTTTGGCGTACATTTCCACGCCTTTGATTTCGATACCCTCTACACGCCAAATAAAGACATTGGCAAATATACCGTCCATGAATCGCAAATGACCGGTATCCCGCTGAAATACCGCAGCGTGGAAGAGATGGATCGCACCATGCGCTTCCCGAAGGTGATGATGATTGATGAGCCAGAGTTGCTGGATAGCGCGATAGCCCGCTTGCCCGCAGAGGCCTGGGATCGCTACACCATTATGAAAAGCGCCCCTTACTTCCTGGAGATCCTGCACAAGAATGTTGATAAGGGCGCGGGCGTCAGAATGCTGGCCGAGCATTTGGGCGTCAAGCAGGAAAACGTGATGGCGTTAGGCGATCAGGCTAATGATATTGCGATGATCGAGTATGCCGGGCTGGGCGTGGCGATGGGCAATGCTATTGCAGAATTAAAGGAAATTGCCCAGCACGTGACCGGCACCAATACCGAAGACGGCGTCGCACTGGCCATTGAGAAGTTTGTGCTGAACGTTTAATGTCTGCCAGCCCCCTTCCCTGGGGGCTTAAGATGCTTCCACGTAAATCAGGTATGGCTGATGGCCTGCTGGTGTTATTTCTTTACTGAAATAACTAAGTCGCTCCTAAAAGAATATTTGTAGTGAGTTCATGTTTTATTAATATAAATGTTCGCGTTAATTAATTGCATTAATTTAAATGGTATAAATAAAAATTATTTTTGCGATCTGTATTTTTTATTGTATTTTAAATGACGAAATAGCTATTTATCACATCATCTTTCATTTTAGCTTACTCACTATATTGCAAAACAACTAATAGAGTTCGTTAGGAGATAATATGAAAAAAATTATAATATCATCATTGGCTTATATTGCCTTGACGCAAATATCCTTTGCCGCCAGAGACGTGACGACGACACCGGATTTCTACTATCTTAAGGAAGCGCAGTCTATTGATAGCCTCTCCTTATTGCCCCCGCCACCGGCCGTTGACAGCATCGACTTCCTCAATGACAAAGCTCAGTATGACGCCGGTAAGTTGCTGAGGAATACGCCAAGAGGCAAGCAAGCTTATAACGATGCGCAGATTTACGGCGATGGCATACCACTGGCATTTTTCAACGCCTTCGGCATGGAAATAACACGCAAGAAAACGCCAGAGTTATATCGCCTGGTAACTAAAATGCGTGAGGATACCGGTGATTTGGCGACCCGCAGCGCCAAGGAGCATTATATGCGGACCCGGCCTTTTGCTTTTTATCATCAGGCGACCTGCCGCCCGGAAGAAGAAAGTGTGCTATCAACCAACGGTTCCTACCCTTCTGGCCATACGAGTATCGGTTGGGCTACTGCACTCGTGCTGGCGGAGATCAATCCTGCTCGCCAAGGGGAGATCCTCAAGCGGGGTTATGAGATGGGGCAAAGTCGCGTGATTTGTGGCTATCATTGGCAGAGTGACGTCACCGCCGGGCGCCTGGTTGGGGCGGCTATCGTGGCACGTTTACACGCCGAGCCAACGTTTGTTGACCAGTTACAAAAAGCCAAGGCTGAATACCTGCGATTAGCAAAAGCGCCTTAAACCTGGGTGGTGTGAAACAGCCAGGCCGATCGGGTACTATGGCGGTTCTATGCCAGCCGGTATGCAGGAGCCGCCATGAGCCATCAGGAACGACAGTTGACTTTTGATCCGCGAGGTCATCAACTCACCAATATTAATGTCTGGACGCCGTGCGGCCAATGGCTGGCATATGATGTACGGCCAAGCGGTGCATCCTTTACCGGGCTGAGTATTGAACGGGTGAACGTTGCCAGCGGTCAGGTGGAGGTGGTTTATCGGGCGCAGCATGGAGCCCATGTCGGCGTGGTGACGGTGAGCCCGGATGCGCCAGCGCGCTACGCATTTATCCATGGGCCGGAACACCCAGACAGCTTCTGGCATTATGACTTCCACCATCGCCGTGGCGTGATCGTCAGCGAGCCGGATCGTGAATTGGCGATCACCCTGGACGCATTGGACATTACAGCCCCCTATACCCCAGGTGCGCTGCGTGGCGGCACCCACGTGCATGTCTTCAGCCCAGAGGGTAGCCGTCTGAGCTTCACCTATAACGACCATGTGATGCATGAACTCGATCCCGCACTGGATTTGCGTAACGTTGGCGTAGCGGTACCGTTGCAAGGGGTAAATCCCCCCAAGCAGCACCCACGTGAATACGACGGAAGCCATTATTGCGTACTGGTCAGCGCAACCACGCCAACCCCGCAACCGGGCAGCGATCAAATCAATCGGGCTTATGAAGAAGGTTGGATTGGCCTGCAAGGTTATCGCAAACCCGATGGCAGCCGCCAGCGTTGGGCGTTGGCGTTTATCGGCGATACCCTCTCGCCGCAGGGGGAAAAGTTGCCGGAAGTGTTTGTGGTGGATTTACCTGAAAACGATGCCGACTATGCCAAAGCCGGGGAGGCTCCCTTGCAGGGAACGGCAACGACCTTACCTGCGCCACCGTTAGGCGTTCGACAACGGCGGTTAACCTATACCGGCCAACGCAACTATCCTGGGGTTGCCACCACGCCACGTCATTGGTTGCGGAGTTCGCCAGACGGCAGGGCCATCGCCTTCCTGATGCAAGACGATCGGGGCATAGTGCAACTGTGGACTGTTTCCCCCAATGGCGGGGAGGCGAATCAGGTGACACAATCGGATCACAGCATCCAGTCGGCCTTCAGTTGGCATCCGCAGGGGGGCAAGATTGCGCTGGTGTGTGATAACAGCGTGATGCTGTGCGATATCGCCAACGGCAATATGCAGCGCCTGACCAAACGGACTACGCAACCACCACTGGGGGACGCCGTGGTGTTCTCACCAGATGGCAAACAGGTGGCCTTTATGCGTGAAGTCGCCGGATTTAACCAGATTTTTGTGGTGGCGGTTTAACTACAACCCGGCCGGTGCTGGCGAGGTTGCCATGCCCTGGCCTGGATTGCCGCTGACAGCCAGATTTCGTTCTTCATCATGCTGGATACGGGCTTTGGGTGAGGCCGCCGCTTTATCGCTGCCGGAGCGCAGGTAGTCGTAAGGCAGCAAAATGGTGTCCATCGCCGCAGACAGGGGCAGGTCGATCGCCAGCAGGGGCATCATGGCCCAACTGGTATCTTCGCTCTTCATCATATCGACATTGGCGCGCGTACCGGAGTAATAACCCTGGTCGGCCCCGGTATGGCTGGCTACGCTGGAGCAACCGTTAGTGCTCAGCAGCAGGCAACCGGTCGCTATCATTTTTTTTATTGGTTTCATTCGTCCCTCCTGAGGGGAGACATCCCCTGAAATTTGCTGATTTATAACATCCAGCCAAAGCATTGAAAGATGCAACATTCCGCACTGTGGCGGCTATCTCACTTTGAGTGTATGTGATAAACAAATTTTCGCCGTTTCCATTGGCAATTATTTAATCATCACCAGTTGAAATGTGGAAAGCAAACCCCATCTTCTTTACAAGGCCAAATTAAGAATTTGCCGTAAGGGAATTCAAGCCTTATAGCCTGTCCATGATGGAAGGCTTCATTATCAACCTCGCTGAAGTGCCTTAGGAGGCTGTTTTATGCGCAACTTTGATCTTTCCCCGCTGTACCGTTCCGCGATCGGTTTTGATCGTCTGTTCAACGCCCTTGAGGCTGGCCAAAGCCAGGGTAACGGTGGCTATCCGCCGTATAACGTTGAGCTGGTTGATGAAAATCATTACCGCATTGCCATCGCGGTGGCCGGGTTTGCCGAGCAGGAACTGGAGATCACCACGCAAGACAATCTGTTGATTGTGCGCGGGGCTCACACCAACGAACCTGCTGAGAGAACCTATTTATATCAAGGCATTGCCGAGCGTAACTTTGAACGCAAATTCCAGCTGGCCGAGCATATTCAAATTAGAGGCGCCAAACTGGAAAACGGCCTGCTGTATATCGATCTGGAACGTATCGTGCCGGAAACGTTAAAGCCGCGTCGGATCGAAATTAAGTAATTGTTGTTGTATCACCGTGCCTGCCGTTAGGGGGCAAACTTTAAACCTCGCTTCTTGGAAGGAGAGTATTATGCGTAACTACGATTTATCCCCACTTCTGCGTCAATGGATCGGTTTTGACAAGCTGGCCAGTTCAATGGGAGGCCAGGAGCCACAAGGGTTCCCGCCCTATAACATTGAGAAAAGCGACGATAACCACTATCGCATTTCCCTGGCGTTAGCCGGGTTCAAACAAAGCGAACTGGATATTGAAGTGGAAGGCCCGCGCCTGACCGTGCGTGGCAACCCCACACCGCCGGAAAAACAGGTGGAGTATCTGCATCAGGGGCTGGTGTGCAAAGAGTTCAGCCTGACCTTTACCCTGGCAGAGCACCTGCAGGTGTCCGAAGCCAAATTTGAAAACGGCCTGCTGCACATCGATCTGGTACGCCACGTGCCGGAAGCCTTGCAGCCACAACGCATCAGCATCGGTAGCACTCCGGAGCTGGAAGCCAAATAACCGGCTGAAAAAACACAAAAACTTGCGGGGGAGGTCCATTCGGGCCTCCCCCGTCGCATTCTGTGGCATACCCCACATTACCCCCCTACGCCTTATGTCAGAATCCCTATTAATTGCAGGCATTTAATCGCATACCGATTGTTAAACTTATGGTAAGGATGTGACGTATGAGTGATATCGCCCTGACCGTCAGCATGTTGGCGTTGGTGGCTATTCTCGGGTTATGGATTGGCAACTGGAAAGTGTATGGCGTGGGTTTAGGGATAGGCGGCGTCTTGTTCGGCGGCATCATCGTCGGACACTTTGCACAGACTTACCAGATCACTCTCAACGGCGACATGCTGCACTTTATTCAGGAGTTCGGTCTGATCCTGTTTGTTTACACCATCGGTATTCAGGTTGGCCCTGGTTTCTTCTCGTCCCTGCGCGTTTCCGGCCTCAAGCTCAATGGCTTTGCCATTCTGTTGGTGCTGGTGGGCGGCGTGGTGGCGGCGATTGTCCATAAGCTGTTTGCCGTGCCGTTACCGATCATTCTCGGCGTGTTCTCCGGCGCGGTTACCAACACTCCGGCGCTCGGTGCCGGGCAGCAGATACTCACCGATCTGGGTTCCGATCCGGCGCTGGTTAACCGTATGGGGATGGGCTATGCGATGGCCTATCCGTTCGGTATCTGCGGCATTCTGCTGGTGATGTGGCTGATCCGGCTGTTTTTCCGCATCAATATCGATAAGGAAGCGCAAGAATTTGAAGACAGTCTGGGGAGCAATCGCGAACTGTTGCAGACCATGAACGTGGCGGTGCGTAACCCCAATCTACAAGGCATGGCCATCAAGAACGTACCGTTGCTCAACAGTGATGAGATCATTTGTTCGCGCCTCAAGCGCGGTGATTTACTGATGGTGCCCGCCCCGCATGAGACGCTGGAACTGGGGGATTTCCTGCACCTGGTCGGCAAGCGCGAAAAGCTGGAAAATGCCCGGCTGGTGATTGGCGAGGAAGTCGACGTATCGCTCTCCACCCGGGGGACTTCACTGCAAGTGGTTCGTGCGGTAGTGACCAACGAAAAGGTGTTGGGTAAAAAAATCCGCGATCTGGAGCTGAAGCAAAAATATGAGGTGGTGGTCTCTCGCCTCAACCGTGCCGGGGTCGAGCTGGTGGCGGGCAGCAATGTTACGCTGCAGTTCGGGGATATCCTCAACCTGGTGGGGCGGCCAGAATCCATTGAGGCGGTGGCCGCGATTGTCGGCAACGCCCAGCAGAAGCTGCAACAGGTGCAGATGCTGCCGGTATTTATCGGCATTGGCCTTGGGGTGCTGTTGGGTTCTATCCCGCTGTTTATTCCCGGCTTCCCGGCAGCATTGCGGTTGGGGTTAGCCGGTGGTCCGCTGGTGGTGGCGCTGATCCTGGGGCGTATTGGTAGCATCGGTAAGCTGTACTGGTTTATGCCGCCAAGTGCCAACCTGGCGCTGCGTGAACTGGGTATCGTGCTGTTCCTGGCTGTGGTTGGCCTGAAGTCGGGTGGCAACTTTGTCGATACCCTGCTGCATGGCGATGGGCTGGCGTGGGTCGGTTACGGGGCACTCATCACCTTCATACCACTGATCAGCGTAGGTATTCTGGCTCGGGTAGTGGGTAAGATGAACTACCTTACGCTCTCCGGCATGCTGGCTGGCTCAATGACCGATCCACCGGCGCTGGCCTTTGCCAACGGCCTGCACCCTACCAGCGGCGCTGCAGCGCTCTCTTATGCCACGGTCTACCCGTTGGCAATGTTCCTGCGCATCATGTCACCGCAGCTGCTGGCGGTGCTGTTCTGGGCAATGTAGCCTGCAAAAAGGGGCTCCGCTTGCGGAGCCCCAAGATACTGCTGACAAAATCTCAACCGGCTACGCTTCCTGGTGGGCGCGCTCAACCTCTTCGGCCAGGATCATCACGCCACGCTCAATATCTTCCGGATTAGGCACATAGTTCATGCGCATACATTGATGCGTATGCGGCCATTCATGCTCCAATCCCGGGAAGAAGTAGTGGCCAGGCACCATCAATACGCCACGCTTTTTCAGCCGTTGATACAGCAGCTCGGTGGTGATGGGCAGATCCTTGAACCACAGCCAGAGGAAGATAGCCCCTTCCGGTTTATGGATCAGGCAGCGCTCCGGCGACAGGTAACGGCGAATAATGCCGATGGTCTGCTCGACCCGCTGCTTGTAGAACGGGCGGATCACCTCGTTGGATAAACGCAGCAGATCGCCACGCTCAATCATCTCCGTGGCCAGCGCCGGGCCAATGCTGCCTGGGGACAGGCTGATAATGCCGTTCATATTGGTCAGCGCGGTAATGACCTTCTCGTCGGCAATCACGATGCCACAGCGTGAGCCAGGCAGACCCAACTTGGACAAGCTCATGCACAGGATGATGTTCGGGTTCCACAGCGGCGTGGCTTCGCTGAAGATAATGCCGGGGAACGGCACGCCGTAAGCGTTATCGATCACCAGTGGGATATCACGCTGTTGCGCCAAGAGATCGAGCTTCATCAGCTCTTCGTCGGTGATCACGTTACCGGTCGGGTTGGTGGGGCGCGATACGCAGATCATGCCGATGTCGTCACCGATGTTCAGATGCTCAAAATCGACGTGATACTTGAACTGGCCGTCTGGCAGCAGCTCGATATTGGGTTTGGCAGAGACAAACAGCCCTTCATCCAGTCCGGAATCGGCATAGCCAATATATTCTGGCGCCAGCGGGAACAGCACGCGGCGGCGAGTGCCGTCGGCGTAACGGCCAGCGAACAGGTTAAACAAGTAGAAAAACGCGCTCTGGCTGCCATTTGTCAGTGCAATATTCTGTGGTTCGATCTGCCAGCCAAGCTCTTCCTGCAGCATGGTAGCCAGCGCTTTCAGCAGGGCGTCTTTGCCTTGCGGGCCGTCGTAGTTGCACAGTGCCTCGGTCAGCTTGCCCTGATCGAGCATCTCCTGGCACAGCTGTTTGAAGTAGCTGGCCATCTCTGGGATTTGTGCCGGGTTACCGCCGCCAAGCATGATGGCACCTGGCGTGCGCAGGCCTTCATTCAGATCGTCCATCAAGCGGGTGATGCCCGCGTAACGGGTAAATTTGTCGCCGAAAAGTGAAAAATTCATAGCTGCTGCAATATGGTTGTAAGCGGGTAGACGCCCACCATACCGCCAGATAAAAGCGGGTGCAATGCGGCTGACATCATACCCGCCGGGCATAGATGTCGCTCGGCGGGATTTTTACAGCATAACGCGCTGAATTATTGTGACCGATCGCCAGCCCACACCACCATCACCTTATCGCCCCCTTGCTGGCGACTAAAGGCATAGTAATGAGGCGTTTGCTGGGATTGCTGCGTACCGGCACCGATTGCCGGGTGGCGCTCGCGGAACTGGCCTAGCCGCTGCCAATGTGCCAGCAATGGCGCTTTGGCTCCTTGCAGTTCACCCCAGTTCATATCCGAGCGCGTGCCTTGTAAAGGATCGGAACCGGTAGGGCCAAACGGCCGGCCACTCTCATCACCGTAATAAATCTGTACCGCGCCCGGAGCCAATAACAGCAGGTCTGCTGCTCGTTGCTGCAAAGGCAACGAACCTTTGGCATCGCTGGCGAAGAACAGGCGAGTGTCGTGCGAGGAAATATAGCTCAGCACGTTGAAGCCCTGCAGCCTGTCCGCCATTTGCTGATAGGTGGCATCGATATTGGAGAAGCAGCCCAGTGCCTGCGAGGCCTGATCCTGAAAATCGAAGTTGATCATCGCATCGAAGCCGTGCTGGTAATAGTCGCTTTTCATCACCCCGTGGCCCCAGGCTTCACCGGTCATCCAGAACGGCGTGTTATCCAGCGCTTGCTTGGGATTAGCCGCTTTCCACTCTGCCAGCGCCTCGGTGGCACGCTGCTTTAGCAGGTCCAGCGTGGGTTTATCGACGTGCTTGGCGGTATCAACGCGGAAACCGTCAATGCCGTAATCACGCACCCATTGGCTGAGCCAGGCCGTCAGATAATCGCGGGTGGTGGCCCCTGGGATTTCGCGCGCGGCGGTATCAGGTTTATGGCGGAAGAACAGCGGTAGGCCGCTGGCTCCAGGCGCCTCAGTTTTGATGTCCGGAAGGAAAGCCAGTGACATGGTCAGGTCGTCAAAGCCCGGTGAGTCGTAATCGCCGATATCGGTGCGGATCCAGTTTTTCCCCCACCATTGGCTCCAGCCTGCCTTATCGCTGAAGTTGATGTAGTCGTTAAAGCTGTGCCAGCTCTGGCCTGGCCCCGGTTGCCAATCGCCCCAGTTTTTGCCGAGGGTTTTTGCGGCTTCGTCACTCTTCAGGTACAGCGAGCCGAACTGGAACTGCTGCATATCGGCCAGCGTGGCATAGCCGACGTGATTGACCACCACGTCAAACAGGATACGGATCCCGCGCTGATGTGCTTGTTCCACCAGATTACGCAGATCCTGCTCATTGCCCATATTGGCATCAAGCTTGGTCCAGTCCTGATGGTAGTAACCGTGATAGGCATAGTGCGGGAAATCCCCTTTGGTTCCACCGCCGACCCAGCCGTGGATCTGCTCGAGTGGGGAACTGATCCACAGGGCGCTGACCCCCAGCTGTTGCAGATAATCCAGTTTCTTCGTCAACCCGGCGAGGTCGCCGCCGTGGAAGGTGCCGATCTCCTGCATGCCGTCGCCGTGGCGGCCATAGCTGTGATCGTTGGCCGGGTTGCCGTTTTCAAAGCGATCGGTCAGCACGAAATAGACCGTGGCGTTGTGCCAGTTGAAAGCCGCCTGTGGCGGCGTATTGGCTGACTCCAGCAATAGCAGCCCCCCACTGTTGGCCGCCGGTTGCAGGGTGACCAGGCCTTGAACTACCGTGGCGGTCTGGCCGGAATAAAAATCGCGCACCGTTTCGCCTTCGGCAAAGGTGTCCTTCACCGCGATCGTGATCGGCTGGCCATCCCAGCGTTGGCAGGTACGGGCCACGGCGGCGACGGTTTTTTCCGGTTCGGCCTTCAGGCTGAGCTGCAAGGTAGGCGTACCGCTGCGGGTATCGATCCGCACCTGATAATCACCATCGCGAAATAATCGCCAACTGACCGGCTCGCTATCGCTACAGGGTTGCAGCGACAACGTCTGGTTCAGCTTAACCACGTCGCTGGGCTGCCAGCACTGTTGGTTCTGATACAGCCGCAACGGCAGTTGGCCTTTGGCCAGGGTTGCCTGGCTGGTAAATAAACCACTGGTGGATTCGCTGAAGGCGGGGAAGCCTTGCAGCGTCCAGTTGGCCAATGCTGCGGGTGAAAGCAGCATCAGCAGGGGAAGGGTCAGGCGTTTCATGGCTCTCCTTACTCGTGGCAGGAAGCGTTTTTATCGTAGGGTAGCCTAGTGTGCTTTATGCAGAGAAAATCGCCTCATCCCAGGGTAAGAATTTGGGGGCGGAGGGGGAAGGGGGAGACTGCTGCTCACTCCACAGGTTCAAAATGTAGCTACATAGCGAGCCGGAGCAGTCTCATTCAGTCAAACTTATTTCTTCAGCAACTGCGGGTTAACGCAGTTTTCTGTGACCGTGCCGGTCAAGGCGGCAATCAGGTTATCCACGGCGCACTCGGCCATGCCGTAGCGAGTCTCATGGGTGGCGGAACCGATATGCGGCAAAGCGACCACGTTGGCCATTTTCAGCAGCGGCGAATCGACCGCGACCGGCTCTTGCTCGAACACATCCAATCCAGCGGCATGAATGGTACCGTCTTGTAAGGCTTCAATCAGCGCTTGCTCATCTACCACCGGGCCACGCCCCGCGTTAATCAAAATTCCGCTCTGCTTCATCTTCGCCAGCTGTTCGCGGCCAATCAGATGGAAGGTTTGCTCAGTGAGCGGCAGCGTAATGCACAGGAAGTCCGACTCGGCCAGCAGCGTATCAAGATCGCAACGGCGGGCATTGAAGCGTTGCTCTGCTTCTTCATGTGTACGGCGCGCGTTATACAGCACCGGCATGCCAAAGCCAAAGTGTGCACGCTGTGCCAGCGCCAGGCCGATGCGGCCCATACCGAGGATGCCGATGGTTTTATGATGCACGTCAACGCCGTACCAGTCAGGTCCGATGCTGCCCTGCCATTCCCCTGCTTTGACCCGCTCGGCCACCTCGACCACCCGGCGTGCGGTGGCCAACACCAGGCTCATGATGGTATCGGCCACGGTTTCGGTCAGGACGGTTGGGGTATGCATCAACAGCACCCGGTGGGCGTTGAGCGCTGCAACGTCAAAGTTGTCATAACCGACGGAGACGGTGGACGCCGCACGCAGTTTGGGGGCGCGTTGCAAAAAGGCTTCGTCAATCTTGCCGCCGGAACCGAGGATGCCTTCGGCCTGTTGTAGCGCCTGATCGAAGGCGGCGTTGTCCAGTTGCAGACCGTCAAAGGCATGAACGGTAAAGTGCTGGTCCAGCTTGGCACGCAGGTCGGCAGGAATACTTTTGTACAACACGATTGCAGGCTTCATCAAATAACTCCATCTGGCGAACGAGATGTTCAACATAACATATTGCAGGAGAGTGAAGGGTTGAGCCCCTCACTCGCAAGATCAGGCCACCTGGGGCTGAGCTTCATTACGTGCTGGCTTGACGATCAGCGTTAGCCCCACTGAGGCCAGCAGCGCGATAGCCATGAACATATAGGAGGCCGCCGGGCTGCCGGTTGCCCCGTTGAGGTAACCGACAAACCAGGAGCCGAAGAAGGAACCCAGCGCGCCCATGCTGTTAATCAGCGCCATGGCACCCCCGGCGACGTTTCTTGGCAGCATCTCCGGAATGATGGCGAAAAACGGACCGTAAGGCGCATACATGGCCGCACCGGCGACCACCAGCAGGCCATAGGAGATCCAGAAATGGTTCGGGCCAATGGCGTAGGAAGCGAAGAAGGCCAGCGCGCCAATCAACAACAGCGGCCAGACAAACAGCTTACGGTTCTGCATCTTGTCCGATGCCCAGGAAACCACGATCATCGCAATGGTGGCGGCCAGATAAGGTACCGATGACAACCATCCCGCTTCAACCATCCCCATCTGCATACCGCTGCGCAGGATCGAAGGCAGCCACAGCACAAAGCCATACACGCCGATGCTCCAGGCAAAATATTGCATGCACAGCAGGATCACGTTGCGCGAGCGGAAGGCTTCGCCGTAGTTGCGTACCGCCTTGATGCCTTTCTGCTCCTCGGCCAGTTGCTGTTGCAACGCCAGCTTTTCCTGATCGCTCAGCCAGCCGACCTGTGACGGTTTGTCTTTGACCAGCACCCACCAACAGAATGCCCAGATCACCGCAGGAACCCCTTCGATGATAAACATTTCACGCCAGCCAAAGGCGTGGATCAGGTAGCCAGAAACCACCGACATCCACAACACCGTGACCGGATTGCCGAGGATCAGGAAGGTGTTGGCGCGAGAGCGTTCAGACTTGGTAAACCAGTTGCTGATGTAAATCAGCATTGCGGGCATCACCGCCGCCTCCACCACGCCGAGGATAAAGCGGATCGCTGCCAGCATCGGGATATTGCTGACCATGCCGGTCAGCGAGGCGCAGCCGCCCCACAGGATCAAACACCAGAAAATCAGCTTCTTGACGCTACGGCGTTCGGCGTAGATGGCGCCGGGGATTTGGAAGAAGAAATAGCCGAGGAAAAACAGGGCACCCAGCAGGGATGACATCCCTTTGGTGATGCCAAGATCGTCATTAATCCGGGCGGCAGAGGCAAAGCTAAAGTTGGCGCGGTCCAGATAGGCCAGGCTGTAGGTGATAAACACGATGGGCATGATGTACCACCAGCGTTTGGCCGCAATAGTTGCTTTAGTCATGTGCAGAACCCTTCAGTGGAGTCTTCTCACCAGCGGTGGCTTGCAGCCATCCGCTGGGGCTTGTGCTTTCCCGGCGTGCCTCGGTTGTAGGGACAGAGGTTGGCGCTCATTGGAGCAAATGATTATTCCGCCAGTGCGGCACGGGTTGGCAGCCCTTCGCTGTCGCCGATGGCCTGGATGGCCAGCGAACCAATCTTGTTGCCGCGTTGTACCGCCTGGATCAGCGTTTTGCCTTCCAGCAGAGCGCTCAGCGTCCCTACCGCGAAGCCGTCTCCGGCACCGACGGTATCAACCACGTTGGTGACTTTGACCGCGGGTACCGCAGCCTGGTCGCCGGCGGCGGTTTTAAACCAGGCACCCTCTGGCCCGGTTTTGATGATCACGGCCTGTACGCCGCGCTCCAGATAGAAATCCGCGATGCCTTCCGCGGTGGATTGTCCGGTCAGGATCTGGCCCTCTTTTAACCCTGGCAGCACCCAGTCGGCCGCGCAGGCCAGCTTGTTGAGCTGTTCGATCATCAGCTCCCGGCTAGACCACAGCACTGGGCGCAGGTTGGGGTCGAAGGAGATGGTTTTGCCCAGGGCGCGCATCTCGGCGGCGGCGAAATGGCACAGCTCCAGCGACTCGGCAGACAGCGCGGCGGCTACTCCGCTCAGGTGCAGATGGCGCGCCCCGGTGAAGTAGTCACGATCGAAGTCGGCGGTGGAAAGATGGCTGGCGGCGGAGCCTTTGCGGAAATATTCCACACTGGGATCGGTTCCATCGGTATTTTTAGATTTCAGCTGAAAACCGGTTGGGTAGCGGCCATCAACGGTGACCCGCTGGGCATTAACTCCTTCTTTCGCCAGCTGTTGCAGGGTAAAGCGGCCAAACGAGTCATTACCTACCCGGCTGACCCAGCCGACGTTCAGACCCAGGCGGGCCAGCCCGATCGCCACGTTCAGCTCGGCACCGGCGATGCGTTTGGTAAAGCTTTCAACCTCGGCCAGATCGCCAGTTTGCGCCGCGACAAACATCGCCATGGCTTCACCCAGCGTGACGACATCTAAAGAATTTTGCGTGCTCATAATGCCTGCTCCCCACGTAACATATCCACGTAATGGCGGGTTACCGCCTCCAGATCGCTGCCCTGTAGCGGGAACTCGATGCCGCGTGGTACGTCCTGCGGCAAGCGGGCCAGCACTTCACGCCAGCTACCGTCGGTATCATCCAGGGCGATGGCGCGCCAGCCGCGTGGGCCAAGGGTGGCGGCTTTAACATGGATATAGCCGACGTGTGCGGCCAGCAGATTGGCGGCGGCCAGGGCGTCTTGCCCCACCCAATGCCAGTTGGCCATGTCGAACGTCATCCCGACCGGCAACTGGCTCTCTTCCACCGCAAGGAAAAAGGCGTTCATCAACGACAGGATGCCGCAGTCTGGCGTTTGATCGTTCTCGACCACCAGTTGGACTGCGGATTGCCCCAGCGCGATTTTTAACTCGGTAAAGTCAAAGCCTGGCCGGTAGTGGCCTAAAGCGAGTTTGAGCCTACTGGCTTGCAGGATCTTCGCCTCTGCCAAAAAGGCGGGCAGATTCGGGTTCAGGGTGTGCTGTGGGGTAAACAGTGACTCAGGAGCGGAATACACGGCGGCCAGTTGGTGTTGCTGCAGGGCTTTTGCCAGAGTGGGTAAAGCGTCCAGTTCCTGCGGGGAAAGCAGTTCACGGCGGATTTCCACGCCGTCTGCGCCTGCCTGAGCGATCAGGGGTAATAACGCCGCCTGCCCCCCTAGCTGCTGTACCTTGTCGTTGCCGTAGGCGCTGGTTACTACAATAATCTGTTGCTTCATCTTTTGGCTCCTGAGGTGACCTATCACCACCGCGACTGTTATTGTCACGGTAAATGGAACCGGTTCCATTGAAAAGCAGCAGCATGCAGAATTATGATCGCAATCACGGAGTTGGCTGAAAAATAGTCGTTTGAGGACTGGTGATTCGAGTGTGGCTTAACGCTGGGTGGAGCCACGAACGATCAGCTCACCGGAGAATAGCTGCTCGCTAACGGGATCATCGAGGCCCTGGATACGCTGCACCAGCAGCTCCAACGCGGCATGTCCTATCTGGTAGGTGGGCTGCTTCAGGGTGGTGATCCCCACCCCGGCCAGTTCGGCCCAATCCAGTTCGTCAAACCCCAGCAGGCCAATGTCGTTGCCCCACTGCATGCCCAGGTGGCGCATAGCGCGCGCAACTTGCAGCGTTAGGGCACCGTTGGCTGAGATCACCGCTTTGCGCATGCCGCGATGGCGGGTGTTGAAGGTCTGTAATACCGTTGCCAGCTTTTCGGCGTCGTTGAGCGGGGTTTCAGCCTGCTCGGCGGATAAATCGGGATGTTTGGCCATGGTCTGGCGAAAGGCGTGCAGACGTTCAAGCCGGGTATTCACGGTGCCAATCGGCTCACTGAGGAACAGGATCGCCTCAAATCCCTGCTGTAACAAATGCTCCGTTGCGATGGCGGTGGCCTCGTGGTTATTCAGGCCCACCACATCGCAGGCGAAATCGGGAATTTTACGGTCGATCAGCACCATCGGCAGCATCGACTGTTGCAGCATGGAGAGCGCGTCTTCTCGCATCCCTACGGCGTTCACCACAATCCCTTCCACCCGGTAGCTGCTCAGCAACTGTAGATAGTGCTGTTCCTGATTGATCTCGTTATTGGTGTTACAGACCAGCAGCGTAAAGCCATGTTGACGGCAGGCGGCTTCGATACCGCGCATCACGTCGACGGAATAGGGATTGGTGATATCGGCGATGATCAGGCCGATCAGCCGGGTTTGTCCGCCCTTCAGGCTGCGTGCCATCTGGCTTGGGCGATAGTCGAGCTGCTGGATCGCGATGTCGATACGTTGCTTGAGGGCGTCGGAGAGCAGGTGTTGTTCACCATTGAGATAGCGCGACACGCTGGTTTTGCCGGTTTGGGCGTGTTTTGCCACATCACTGATGGTGGCGCGCCCTGAGGCACGCGTTGCTTTATCACTGCTCACAGCCAATCTCCCCTGCGGTTCAATGCCAAGGAGACTAACACACCAAGCCCAAAGCCGGGAATGACCCTTGTCAGGAGGTGGCCTCCTGCGCTTTAGCCTGCGTCTGGATTTTCTTGTCGGGGCTGCTGAGGGTGAAGACAGAAATCAGCGTGACACCCAAGGCAAGGCAGCCAAGGATCAGGTAAGTGTCGGCGAACCCCATACGGTCATACAGGCTACCTGCAAAGGCAGAGAGGAAGATGGCGGCCCCCTGTTTGGCAAACTGGAAACCAATCAGATAGATCGTGGCGGAAAGGCGGGTGTCAAAGTTGGCGGTGATGTACTTGAAGGAGCCGACCAGCAGGAAAGGCACTTCCAGCGCGTGCAGCATTTTCAGCATGATGACTTCCAATGCCGTTGTGGCAAAGGCGGAGCCAATAATGCGTATGGACATGATGGTGCCGGCCAGCAGCAGCGTATTTTTCGCCCCGATGCGGTTAATAATCCACGGCGAGCAGAACATGATCAGCGCATTGGCCAATTCTCCGGCGGTGGTCGCATAACCGAAGACCTCGGTACCGCGCTGGGGCGAGCTGAAGAAGGTTTTGAAGAAGTTGGCAAACTGTTGATCGAACACGTCATAGACGCAGGCTACGCCGACCACATACAGGATGAACATCCACATCTTCGGCATCCTGAACAGCGCTACCACCATCCTCAGGTTGAACTGGCTCTGGTTGGCACCCAGTTTGCCCATGACCATGGCGTTAGGATTTTCGCGCGGGTTGGCCAGGATCAGGAGTAGCATCAGTAGCACTGCGGCTCCAGAACCCATCCAAAAGACGATATCCGGATTGATGTTGAATAACACCCCGGCGGTAGACGCACAGATCCCCCAGCCGAAACAGCCAAACATCCGTGCCTTGCCGTATTCGAAGGCACTTTTGCGGCTGACTCGTTCGATATAAGCCTCAACGGCTCCTGCGCCCCCTGAAAACGCAAATCCGATATAGGCCCCGCCCACCATGGCTCCGAGCAAAACGTTGATTTTCAACAACGGTGCAAAGATGTAGAGGAAGAAGGGGGCAAAGAAAAACAGCAACAGGGTAATCACCCAAAGCAGATGTTTTTTCAGCCCGAGCTTATCGGAAATAATGCCGAAAATGGGTTGGAAGAGAATGGCAAACAGAGACAGACAGGAAAATACCAGGCCAGTTTCGGTTTTATTCAACCCGATGACTTCAGACAGCCAGATCGGCAGAAACGGAAAACAGGTGGCCATAATGAAAAAGTAGAGGAAAAAGAAAGCGCCAAATATCCAGAAGTTACGGTTATTATTATAGGTACAGACGGTGGCGTTCATGGTGATTGTCCTTCCACGACGAGCTTTGGGTGTGCAGCGGCCCGCCGTGGTGAGCGCTGCACCTGCAAATCTATGGGATAGCTCAGAGCTGTTCCAGGCCGATCAGCATGGCGCTTTCCGGATCCAGTACCGGTAACGCCAGGCCAACCTGTGCCAGCCATTCCCCGCTAACGTCGCAGGGCTGTTTCATCCAGGCGGGTAACTGGCGCATGGTATGGCCACCCTGCTGTTGGTGAATCAGCGGCGGGGTATCCAGCAGGGTGATCCGATAACGTGCATCCGGCCTCAACCCTGGAATGCGAAAATTACCCGGCAACTGGTGATCCGGCATCGCCAACTGGCTGACCAGAATGACTGCTCGCTCCTGTCCTGGGGCAACCACGCCATTAATCTGGGTGCTTGGGTCGTGATGATCGATACGGATAACATCGCCGCTATGTAGCAGCGGCCGGAGAGATTTGTGCAACGCCACATAGCGGACGAAGCCAAGCTGTTCGGCGTCACCTTCTTTGACCGGGTCGAGTTCGATACCCATGTGACCGAACAACGCCGTCAGGCCGCGAAAACCGATGCTGTGCTGACGTTCGGTGGCGTGACAACGTCGGTTGCCGATGTGTGAGCCCATCACTTCCGGTGGGAAGAAATAGCTCATGCCGCGCTGAATAGTTTGGCGTTCCAGCGCGTCGTTGTTGTCGGAGGCCCAGAAGCGGTGGCAGCGTTGCAGGACCTCATAATCGATACGGCCCCCACCGGAGGCGCAGGATTCGAATTCCACCTGCGGGAAGCGTTCCCTCAAACTATCCAACAGGCGATAGAATTGCTCGGTCTGGGCTGTCAGCGAGGCGCGGCCAAGGTGAGCGGGTTGCACGATCTCGCGGTTCATGTCCCACTTGATGTAGTCGATATCATGATTGCTCAGTAGCCAGTTCATGCGCTCCAGCAGGTATTCGAAAACCTGTGGGTTGCACAGATCGAGCACGTACTGAAAACGCCCGGTAGGTTGCTGATAACCCGGTAAACCTAGCACCCAGTCGGGGTGAGCCCGGAACAGATCGGAATCTGGATTGATCATCTCTGGCTCCACCCAGATACCGAATTCCATGCCTAGCCGTTTAACATGCTCGATCACTGGTGCCAGCCCGTTCGGGTATTTTTTCTCGTCCAGATACCAGTCGCCAAGTGCGGCGCGATCGTGGTTGCGCCCACGGAACCAGCCGTCATCAATGATAAAGCGTTCTACGCCAAGTTCGGCCGATTTGGTGGCCATTTGCATGATGTACTCGGGCTGGTGGTCGAAATAGATGCCCTCCCAGGTATTGAGATGCACGGGACGTGGCTTGTGTTCAGGGAAGTGCAGGATATTCTGGCGGACATAACGGTGAAACTGCTGGCTGAGCGCATTCAGACCCGTGCGAGAGCTGGCGGCATACAGCCAGGGCGTGCTTAGGCTGGCTCCGCCTTCCAGCTCCTGCTCGCCTGGCAGATACAGGGCCTCTGCCTGCAACAGGCGGCGGCCATCGGTTTTCACATCGGCGCGCAGGCGATGGTTGCCGCTCCAACCGAGATGAATGCCCCAGACTTCCCCTTGTTGCTCGCTGAAGCCACGGCTACCTACCATCATGCCGGGGAAGTATTCATGAGAGCTGCGCCCTCGGCGGTTTTCCTGCAGGTATCCACCATGCTCCAGGGTGACGCGGTGCGGTTGGAACTCGCGGATCCAGCGGCCATGAAACGCCATCACTTCACCAGCACGCTCAGGCAAGGGCAGTGTTAACGCCAATCGGTTAACCCAGTAACGAGCAGCATGATGATTGATCAACGTATGGCGCATCTTTAGCACGCCGCTGGCGCTGTCCAATTGCAGTTCGCTGCGTAGTTGCAGCCCAGCCTGTGGGTCTTCTGCCAGGATCAGTAACTGATTGTCTTGATGCGTGATTTCGCTGGTGGTGAATACGGGTGACCAATCGTAGCCGTCACGATGGCCTTCCACTCCCGGTGAGCCAAACAGACCGCGTCCAGATTCTGCCGCCAGCGTCAGTGGCGCATCGACATCCAGCCTGCCGTTGGGCACCGCCCGGCTCAGCGTCAGGACATCTTCCGGCATAAACCCGCTTAAATGAGGGCCCCAATAGAGAATTTCGGCAAACGGCTGGCAACGAACAATGACGTCGGTCATGGGGCTGGTTAACCGCACAATGGTGGGTTCCATGTTTTGACTCCTTTACGATCTTTGGCTCAACTCAGTGGCCTCATCATTGATCCGAAACGTTTCGGATTAAAACCTAAACGTTTCGGATCTGTGATCTGGTCGGGCAAAAAACGTCGTTGTTTTAAACGATCAGGAGGTAAGGGGGAGCTCGTCAGGGTTGGGTTTTAGCACCGGTTGCCACAGTACCTGTAATTGTTGCAGGGGTTCACCACGGATCAGGCCAAGAGTCATTTGTGCGATTTGTTGGCCGACTTCCGCGCGGGTGGCTTGGACGATGGAGGCTACAGGAAGATCGAGCAGGCTTTCTGCTGGTAATCCGTCATACACCACCAGAGAAACTCCACCGGGGCCGAGTTTATCGGCATCACGAAGCGCCATTGCTGCCCCCTCGCCGTGACCGTTGCAGTCGGTAATGATTGCCGTCGGTGGATCGGCTAACGCCAATAACGCTTGGGTGGTCAGATAACCCGCGCGACGGCTTGGCGTGATACTGCACAGATAATCGTCACGTTGTGGCAGTTGATGGTTGACCAGTCCATCCAGATAACCTTGGCGGCGCTGGCTGATAAATGACTGCTGGTTATTTTCGCCCAGATAGGCAATTTTCCGGTGGCCGAGCGCCACCAGATAGTCCACAGCCATCAGGCTGCCAGCGCGATTATCAAAATCAAACCAGGCGTAATCTTTCACCAGTTGGCTGCGGCCGAGCGCCAGAAACGGGAAGTTAAGCCGCTGTAATTCATGCAGACGTGGATCGTTGTCTAGCGTATGGGCAACAATCAACGCATCAACACGTTTGCTGGCAATCAGACGAGTAAAGGCCTGATGGGGCGCATCATCTGCAACCAGCAGCAGATCGATCTCGTGGCGTACCAACTCATTGCTGATACAACCGATCATCTCCATCAAGGTAGAGTTACTTAACGTGTAGTTATTGAAGGGAAAAACCAGACCAACGGCGTCGATTTTGCCCATTTTTAAGCGGCGTGCCAGGGTATTGGGGCGATACCCCAAACGCTCTGCCTCAGCCTCTACCCGTTGGCGCGTATCTTGGGCCACGTCGCCGTAGCCATTCAGGGCGCGACTCACGGTGGTAACGGAGAGATCCAATGCTTTGGCAATCGCTTTCAGGGACATATTTCACTCTACAGAAGGTATTGGGATGCCGAGCGAGAGTAACACAGGCAGAGGAACCGGCGGGAGAGGTGAGGGCAGGAAATGCGAACTGGCGGGGCAAAGGCCCCGCACTGTGGGCTTACAGCGGGCTGAGAGTGATCTCGACGCGGCGATTCTGCGCCTTGCCTGCGGTGGTGCTATTGGAGGCGATCGGGTTATCCGGGCCAGCACCGGTTGAGCGGATGCGGTTGGCGGCTACCCCTTGGGTGATTAGCGCGCTGGCCACACCGTCTGCACGTTGCTGGGACAGCGTCATATTATGCGCACGGGCCCCGGTGCTGTCGGTGTAACCCACCACGTTGACGGCGGTTTTTTCATACTCTTTCAGCACCATCGCCACGCCGGTCAGGGTGTTGGCGCCCGCCGGTTTCAGCGTGCTGCTGTCGGTATCGAAGGTCACGTTGTTCGGCATATTCAGCACGATATTATCGCCCTGACGGGTAACGCTAACGCCGGTGCCTTTCATTTTGTCGCGCAGTTTGGCTTCCTGCACGTCCATGTAGTATCCGGCGCCACCGCCTAATGCGGCACCGGCTGCGGCGCCGATCAGCGCGCCTTTGCCACGGTCTTTTTTCGATGAAGAGATCATGCCGATACCGGCACCTAGGGCAGCGCCAACGCCAGCGCCAATACCAGCTTTGCCGGCTTCTGACTCCCCGGTGTAAGGGTTGGTGGTACAAGCCGATAGCGTCATGGTAACGGCTACCATACCCGCAATTATCGCAATACGTTTTTTCATTGTTAGTTCCTTTAAAAGCAGGGATATCTGCTGCGCGACTCCAAACTGGAGGCGCTAAATCGTCGGTATTCAGCCGCCAGCCCCAAACGGGCTGCGCAACTATGACGAACCTTTTGGCCCGCAGTTCCGATAAAAATCGTGACAAATTATAAACCTGTAAGCCAGGCAGGAAGGTAGCCGCCAAATCGCCGCTTGGGAACCAGAACAAACTGAATTGATGTGGGAGTGGTTAATCTTTCGGACAAAGGGGCGAAGAATTTCGCCCCGATGAAATGGATTACGCTAACGTTTCGCCATTGCTGGCGATCACGCGGCGATACCAGTCGAAGCTCTGTTTTTTCGAGCGGGCAAAGCTGCCGCTACCGTCGTCGTGCTTATCCACGTAGATAAAACCGTAGCGCTTACTGTATTGCCCGGTGGTGAAGGATACGCAGTCGATACAGCCCCAGGGGGTAAAGCCCATTAGCTCAACGCCGTCGTCGATCACCGCTTTTTTCATCTGCTCGATGTGCGAACGCAGATAGGCGATGCGGTAATCGTCGTGGATCTGGCCATCGGCCTCGGGCTTATCCAGTGCACCGAAGCCGTTCTCGACGATAAACAGTGGCTTCTGATAACGTTCATAGAGGATGTTGAGCGTATAGCGCAGCCCAACCGGATCGATTTGCCAGCCCCAGTCGGACGCTTTCACATAAGGGTTCGGCACGCTGCCTTCAAAACCGGCCAGGGCCGTGCCCGTGCCGATGGAGTCTGCCTGCACCGCGTTACTCATGTAGTAGCTCAGGCCGATATAGTCTGCACAGCCTTCACGCAGGATCTGCTCATCCTCCGGTTGCATCTGGATGTGGTAACCCTTGCGCTCCCATTCATGCAGGATGTAGGACGGGTAATAGCCGCGCATATGCACATCGCCAAACAGGAAGCGTTCACGCATCGCCTCTTGGGCGTACATCACGTCGTCCGGATTGCAGGAGAACGGATACAGCGGCACCATGGCGATCATGCAGCCAATCTGCAGTTCCGGGTTGATGGCATGTCCCAGTTTGACCACCTGTGCGCTGGCGACAAACTGATGGTGCAGTACCTGATACATGCACTCTTCCGGGTTCGGTTCCTGGGTGAAAATCACCCCTGAACAGCAGTAGCCGAACAGCGGAGTCTTCCAGTTGCGCTGGTTGTTGATCTCGTTGAAGGTCATCCAGTACTTCACTTTGTGCTGGTAACGGGAGATGACCACTTCGCTAAAGCGCACAAAGAAATCGACTACCTTGCGGTTTTTCCAGCCGCCATATGCTTTCACCAGATGCCATGGCATCTCAAAGTGGGAAAGGGTGATCACTGGCTCAATGCCGTATTTCAGCAACTCGTCAAACAGGTTGTCGTAGAACTGTAATCCTTCTTCGTTCGGTTCCAGCTCATCCCCCAGCGGGAAGATGCGCGACCAGGCAATAGAGGTGCGGAAGCACTTGAAGCCCATTTCGGCAAATAGCGCGATATCGCCTTGATAACGGTGATAGAAGTCCACCGCCTCGTGGTTGGCGTAGAGGTAGCCTGGTTCAATGCCGTCGGTGATCACGCGATCGACGCCGTGGGCACCGCTGGACAGCACATCGACGATGCTTGGGCCCTTACCGCCCTGATCCCAGCCGCCTTCAACCTGATGTGCCGCTACCGCGCCACCCCACAGGAAATTATCCGGTAACTGTTTTTTCATAACGTTGTTTCTCTTGGTAGATGAATTTAGGCCATTTCAGGCTTGTTGAGCGGTGCCGCTGGCGCAGGCTGTTCTTCTTTGAAGCCGACGATATAGGTTAGTACCGCACCAAGCACAAATGCCACGCAGATGGACAACAGGAAGCCAAGGAACTGCGGCATATGGCCTTCTTTAAAGAACACCGGCAGCACGGCAATCCCCGGCAGGCAATAGCTCCATGACACCGCGTTGAAGGCTCCGGCAATGGAACCGCCGACCGCACCGGCGACACAGCCGCAAATCATTGGGCGTTTCAGACGTAACGCCACGCCGTAGATGGCGGGCTCCGTGATGCCAAACAGGGCGGTCATGCCCGCAGACAGCGAAACGCGCTTCATCTCCGGGTCTTTGGATTTCAAATAGACGCCCAGCACGGCACCTGCCATGGCAAACACCGGCGAGGCTTGCAGGCCGGTAAAGGTGTCATAACCCAGTGTGGCATAGTTCCCCACGGTGACCGGCGTGATCCCCCAGTGTACGCCCAGCGTGACCAACGGCATCCACAGTGCGCCTACCACCGCTCCGGCAATGGAAGGGCTGAGGTGATACAGCGTGTTATAGACGCCACCGATGGCACCGCCAATCATGTTGCCGATCGGGCCAAAGGCCAGCAGCGTCAGCGGCACCATGATCGCGATACAGAACATCGGCGTGAACAGGTTGCGGATCACCAGCGGCAGGATGCGTTCAAAGAAACGCTGCACATAAGACATGATCCAGACCATCAATATGATCGGGATCACCGAGGCGGTGTAGCTGAGATACTGCACCGGCATGCCCAGGAAGGTGAGGGGATCGGCGTTAATCGGGATACCGGCCACCTCGGCCAGCACCCTGGCAATCTGTGGGTTATTGACGGCTTCCTGCATCAAAGCCTGCATGGCCGGATCGGCAGAGTTCACCAACAGGATTTTATTGGCGGTGAGCATGTTCATATAATCTGGAGAGACCAGCGCACAGGCCGCGATCACTGCGGTGAACGGGTTGACGTTGAATTTTTTCGCAGCGGTGAAGGCCACCATCACCGGCAGGAAGGTGAAGCCGGTCCAGGAAACGAAGTTCAGGATACGATAGGTGCCGCTGGCCGGATCCATCCAGCCCAAGGCAGCAAACAGCGAGATGAGCCCCTGCAACACCCCGCAGGCTGCCAGCGGATACAGGAAGGGGGCGAAGATGCTGGAGATAATGTCCATCAGGCGGCTGACGATGCCGACGTTCGGCGCGCTGACCGCCACGTTTTCATCCATATTGACCAGCTTCAGCACTTCCCGATAGGCATCGCCGACGTGGTTGCCGATCACCACCTGCAATTGGCCGCTGGATTCGATAACGGTAATAACGCCTTTGACGCGTTTCAGCGTATCTTTATCGGCCTGGCTACTGTCTTTTAGAATAAATCGTAAACGGGTGGCGCAATGTGTGACATTAATCACATTATTATCGCCGCCAATCAGGCGCACGATCTCTTTTGCCGAGTCAGCATAATTAATTGCCATCAACGTAACTCCATCTGTGGGGTACAGAAATATCGGGCTTTATTGTAGGTCGAAGGTGATTTCTAAATGGATAGTAGCAAACGGCAAGAGAATGTCACGATATAACAAAATGGCGAAATAGTGATTTGTTACATGTAAAAAACAGGGTGTTATTTAACGTGCTTTAGCTAATGAAATTAATGGCCGAGGCTTTTAGCCAGCTTTTTCCCTATCGCCTCCAACATATACATCACCGGTACCTGGGTAGTGATATCGTATTCGCTGGCAATGCGGATTTGCGGCATGTGATAAGAGAGATTAAAGTCCGCCATGCGCGCCAGTGAAGAGGTTTCGCTATTGGTAATGCTGACGATCTTACAGTTATGCAGGCTAAACTGGCTGGCCAATTTAAGAATTTCTGGCGTTTCTCCAGAAACCGATAAAATAATGGCTACCGCGTTTTTATACATATCGCTACTGATGGGATAATAAGGATCATCGATATAATTACTGAATTTACCAACGTTAGAGAAAAAACGGGCGCCGTACTTACCTAAGGTGCCGGATGTTCCTGCTCCAACAAAGATGATCCGTTCCGCGTTGGCAATGTGCGCTGCCGCATCCGTAATTAACTGTTCAAACTCTTCATTGTTAATACTCTTGAAGAAGCTGACAATTTCACTGACGCCGGAGGTTAGCAGCAGCTTGTCTTCCTGTTCCAGATAGAGTTTAAAACGAATGCGGAATTCCGAATAGCCGCTGAAATTCATTTTCTTACAAAAGCGTAATACCGTGGTGGTGGAGACCTTGGCACCGTCCGCCAGCTCGCGAATGGTCATATACATGACCTTGTCCTTATTTTTGATGACGTAGTTGTACACCATCAATTCAAGACCGTTGAGCTTGGATAAGGCGATATGGGTAAACATGCGGGATCTCGTTGACAAGGTTGGCTGCCAAAGTACCAGAAGCGGGCAGGGATGACAAAGCCCGCCCGCTGCTTCTTCAGGGGTAGCGTAGTTCGGTTGCGGCCCAGTTCATGATCAGCGTATGGGCCTGGGTCTCCTGGTTGTATTGGCGCTGTACTTCATTGAATCCAAGCTTGCGGTAAAAGGCGCAGGCCCGCAGATTCTGCTCGTATACCTCCAGGCTCAGCCAGCCGTGCTGTTGCTGCACGTGCTCCATCAGCGCTGCTCCGACGCCTTGGCCGTGGAAGCGTTCATCGACAAACAGCGCACCCACAAAGCGTTCATCCAGCACGCTGATAAAACCGGCGATCTGCTGGTGGTGCAGATAAACCCAGGTTTTGGCGCGCGGCAGATAGCTTTCACGCACCAACTGGGCGGTTTGCTGCCAATAATCGGCCGCGATAAACGGATGGGCTTGGGCGGTACTTGCCTGCCACAACGTCATTAGTGGCTCGATATCGGCCGGAACGGCGGTACGGATCATGCCTGGCGCTGCTTTGGGTGACAGAAGCAACCGGTAACATGATCGTTCACCAGGCCGCTAGCCTGCATAAAGGCATAGCAGGTGGTTGAGCCGATAAATTTAAAGCCGCGCTTTTTCAACGCCTTGGACAGGGCAT
The DNA here is from genome assembly GCF_047530005.1 of Serratia sp. N21D137. Taxonomy (NCBI): domain Bacteria; kingdom Pseudomonadati; phylum Pseudomonadota; class Gammaproteobacteria; order Enterobacterales; family Yersiniaceae; genus Serratia; species Serratia sp. N21D137. Next base: position 58,908 of record NZ_JBLJAJ010000011.1, on the reverse strand, counting down.
CGGACTGTTCGGTTTTGGCTGGGACTTCGCCAAGCGCCTGCCAGTGATTGATCAGCGGCTTGCCGGTGACGAATTGCCAGATAAAGGTGACAAAATCCTCTCCCGCGGCTTCCATCGCCAGATAGGCCTTGGCATTGTTGATAATCGCCTCAATCTTGCCGCGATGGCGGATGATGCCGCTGTCTTGCATCAGCGTTGCCACGTCTTGTTCGGTCATGGCTGCGATGCGCTGCGGATCAAAATTGTGGAAGGCACGGCGGTAGTTTTCACGTTTTTTCAGCACGGTGATCCAGGAAAGACCGGCCTGCTGACCTTCCAGGCACAGCATTTCGAACAGCTCGCGTGCGTCGGTGGTGGGTACGCCCCATTCCTGGTCATGATACTCAAGATATAGCGGATCGGCGGTAACCCAACCGCAACGTTCGTTGGCCATACGAGGATTCCTTTTGCTGTATTTATTTACAGGTAATCATCGCCGTAAGTAGCCTGCTTGGCAACCCTTTGCACGATTTATCGTCAGTTAACTTGACGTTATGTGAATCCCCGCAATATTTACTACACGGCTATAGCGATAACTGCCAACGATAAGAACAGGATTTCCTCTATTTATGACTAGGAGTCTATTTATGCCTCTGAAAAGACAGGGTAAGCACATCCCAACGGTGCTTGCCGTGGCGTTAGCTTTTTGCCTCAGTGCTACGGCACAGGCTTACGATCAACTTTACGTGTTTGGTGACAGCCTGAGTGATACCGGCAATAACGGCCGCTTCACTTATGACAGTAACCAACATCGGCTGTATGACGAAATACTGGGCCAGCGCATCGGTGCCGCGCTGGTGGCGTCCGATAACGGTGGCTACAACTATGCTGCCGGTGGTGGCGTGGCCGTACCGGCGCTAAACCCGGCGGACAATACCGAGGATCAGCTACAAAGCTACCTTGCGCGGGTTAACGGCAGGGCCGACGGCGACGGTCTGTATATTCACTGGATTGGCGGTAACGATCTGGCCGCCGCGGCGATGAATGTGGCAACCGCACCGGAGGTGGCCTATACCAGCGCCGCGGCGGCGGCGACGCAGGTGCACGCTTTATTGAACGCCGGTGCCGGGACGGTGATAGTGCCAACGGTACCCAATATCGGCTCAACCCCTCAGTTGATGGAACTGATTATCCAGCAGGCGCTGGGGCCAGTGCAGGGCGCGGCCATACTGGCGGCGTACGGCAAGCTTAATACTCTCGCCACGCCGGATAACGCTTCGCGCCAGCAGGCGATCCATCAGGCTTTAGGTGCCGCGGCACAGCAGGCCAGCAGCAATCCTCTGGTGCAACAGGCCATCGCTGCCCAACTGAGCGCGGCTTTTGACAGTTTCAGCGCCCAGGCGGCCCAGCTTACCGATTTTTATAACCAGAGCGAAGATCGCCTGTTGGCTCAGGGCGGCGGTAATATCGTGCGCGTAGATGTCAACAAACTGTTCAGCGAGGCGATCGCCAATCCGGGCCAGTTTGGTTTTACCAACACCGCCGGTATGGCCTGCCCAGCGGGAGTTTCTTCGGCAGTATGCAGTTCGTCCATGCCTGGCTTTAACAGCGAGCAGGCTTATCTGTTTGCCGATCATTTCCACCCCAGCCCGCAGGCCCACCAACTGATCGCCGATTATATTCAGGCGGTATTGGATGGCCCGGCACAGGCGGTGGCACTCAACCAGGCAACCGCCGCTTTCGCGCGTGATAGCCGTGCTACCCTGGACAGCCGTTTTCAGCAGCTACGCACCAGCAGCAATCCGCAGGGGTCATTTGGCGTGTTCGGCGGCTATGCCGGGCAACGTTACGATTATTCTGCCAATACGGTTGCCGGGGATGGCGACGCCACCACGCATAACCTAACGCTGGGCGTGGATTATCAACTGACGGATGAGTGGCTGATAGGTGCGCTGATCTCAGGTTCCAACGACAATCAGCAACCTTCCAGCCGTTACGATTATAAGGCGCGTGGCGTGCTGCTGTCGGCCTTCAGCTCAGTGACGCTGTTTGAGCAGGGATGGGTCAATGCCGATTTGCACTATGCCAGCGTGAATTACGACGACATTAGCCGCAGTATGCAGCTGGGTTCGCTAACCCGCACAGAAACCGGCGATACCGATGGTAAGCAGTGGGGCGCACGCGTTACTGCGGGGTATGACTTCCCAATCGCTTCGTACCTCACCACCGGGCCGATGGCCCAGTTTGCCTGGGATTACAGCAACGTCTCCGGTTATAGCGAGAATGGCGACAATAGTACGGCCATGCGTTTCAACGATCAGACCTATCATTCGCAGATCGGCGCTGTAGGATGGCGATTGGATAGCCAACTTGGGGTAGTTAATCCCTACGCGGAGGTGAGCTATCAGCATCAGTTCGGTGATGGCGTTTACCGGGCAGGCGGTGGATTGAAATCGACCCAGACTTCATTCACCCGCGACAGCGCCAGCCAGGATAAAAACTGGATGGATATCACCTTGGGCGCGAATATGCCATTGAGCGATCGGGTGGCGGCGTTTGCGACGGTTTCGCAAACCAGCGGCTTGAGCAGTGGTGAGCAATTTATGTACAATGTGGGGGTCAGCGCGCGTTTTTGAAGAGGGGGCTTTAATCCTGATTGCCCGGTGCCAGAGGGTTTGGTGCCGGGAAGAATAGGGGGAGCAACACTTACCCTTATTACGGGACAGCACCTGATATACGGGGCTGTCAGCCCAGTTCGCCATTGCCTTTCCCGAGTCCTTCACCGAAAAAGTACAGTGTCTGACTGTACTTTAGTATAACTATCATTTGCTCCTAAAAGACTTTATCGTTACGGCATAAGAGCAAAAGATTTAAATAAAAAAAACTGATCCCGTTTAAAGGATCAGGAGCCAATTCGGCCAACACCAGGGAAATTTTGTTGTCATTATTATAAATAACAGGTTGTCTGTCAATTGTTCTCTCGCTCGCCAATCAACGAGTGGGAGCGCTTTTGCGTGCCTGAAATATATAAAAAACGTATCAATCTCAGCCCCTATCATTAGTTTTTTAGCTTTAACCTGTTATTAACAATCAGAAAATGAGCTATTATCAGATATGACGTGGTGTTTTTTGACGAATGTTAACATTTTTGGCAAAAAAACACCCAATGAAAAACACTTCAGCAACTAAAAAATTTATCACGCAGACTGTCGTAAACCCGTTATTAACGCAGTGAAAAAATCAGGCTTTGATATCTTAGGGTGAACGTGGTTAAAAAACACAGTTCTTTCATTAAATATATCAAGCATTAATATCATCACGGAATTTTTTTACTCACTATGAGTTTTCTGTTTTTTTTATGATAAAATATTACCTCTATGCTGTGCTCTGAAATTTGTAACGGGAATTTCAATAAGGAGACTTTGCGTGTCGAGTTTATTCTTTAATAATGAATTTATTAACTCAGTCATAAAGAGTTATTTGGAAGCAAACTTACAAGAGTATAACAGCATAAAGTACGCTTATGCGATCATGAGCAAAATAAACCCTGCCGATTTCGCCATCATTTCTAACAAAACAGAATGGTTTGAGTTTTACACCGCAAATAACTACCAGCTTATCGATCCGGTATTGATTACGACATCCCGGCGAGTGACTCCCTTCGTCTGGGATGAAAATATTAAGAACGGCGCTGGGTTAAAATACCCCAATATTTTTGAGATGGCCAAGAATTATAACATCATCAATGGCTATACGTTTGTGTTGCACGATCATAATAATAATCTGGTGGTGCTGTCTCTTTTTATGGATGACGCCTGTGACGAAAATATAGAAGAGATTATCAAAGAGAATCAACATAAACTGCAAATGCTGTTGATCACCGTGCATGATAAATTAACCGCACTTTATCACGAACTGAATAACACCAGCGATGATGACCAAATCAACCAAAAAGAGCTGTTCTCCAAGCGCGAGAATGAGGCGATTTACTGGGCAAGCATGGGAAAGTCCTATCAGGAAATCGCGCTGATTTTGGGGATCAAGCTCACCACCGTAAAATATCATATCGGCAACGTGGTCAAAAAATTAGGCGTTACCAATGCCAAACATGCCATCAGGCTAGGCGTCGAACTGAAGCTCATCAGGCCGGTGCTTTACGAGCGGGAATGAGAGTGGCCAAGCGCTCAACGTTGCCTTCCGGCTTGAACGTATCGATGATCAATGTCGGATGGTGTAGCGGTTGCTTAGGCCGCCCCTATTCATTGAGGCTTATCGCCTGGTTCAATCTCGTTCAGGCAACAGCTATCGACTCGATCCCTTCCTAACTGGCCGCGAAGCGCGATTTTTTCACGAAGATTGACACTTGCTGCGGGATTCTGGCTGTATATCTTACGGTCAACGGGTATACTGACCCATTCTGTTAAATCCACTTGTATCGCGTGCGAAATCAACATGCAAAAGTTTGATACCAAGACCTTTCAGGGTCTGATCCTGACACTACAGGACTATTGGGCGCGCCAGGGCTGCACCATCGTGCAACCGCTGGACATGGAAGTTGGCGCGGGGACATCCCACCCGATGACCTGCCTGCGTGCACTGGGCCCGGAGCCAATGGCCACCGCCTATGTGCAACCGTCACGTCGCCCAACCGACGGCCGTTACGGGGAAAACCCGAACCGCCTGCAGCATTACTACCAATTCCAGGTGGTGATTAAGCCATCGCCAGAAAACATTCAGGAACTCTACCTGGGTTCCTTGAAGGAACTGGGTCTGGATCCGACCATCCACGATATCCGCTTTGTGGAAGACAACTGGGAAAACCCGACGCTCGGCGCCTGGGGTCTGGGTTGGGAAGTATGGTTAAACGGCATGGAAGTCACGCAGTTTACCTATTTCCAGCAGGTTGGCGGTCTGGAGTGCAAACCGGTCACCGGTGAGATCACCTACGGTCTGGAACGCCTGGCGATGTACATCCAGGGCGTGGACAGCGTCTACGATCTGGTGTGGAGCAACGGCCCATTGGGCGTTACCACCTACGGCGACGTGTTCCATCAGAACGAAGTGGAGCAGTCTACCTACAATTTCGAATACGCCGATGTCGATTTCCTGTTCTCCTGCTTCGAGCAGTATGAGAAGGAAGCACAAACGCTGCTGGCATTGGAGAAACCGCTGCCGCTGCCGGCTTATGAACGTATCCTCAAGGCTGCTCATACCTTCAACCTGTTGGATGCACGCAAGGCGATCTCGGTTACCGAGCGTCAGCGCTATATTCTGCGTATTCGCACGCTGACCAAAGCCGTTGCCGAGGCCTACTACGCTTCCCGCGAAGCGCTGGGCTTCCCAATGTGTAACAAGAAGTAGAGGCAGCTATGACACAACAGACTTTCCTGGTGGAAATCGGCACGGAAGAGCTGCCGCCGAAGGCTCTTCGCTCACTGGCAGAAGCCTTTGCCGCCAACTTTACCGCTGAACTGGACAATGCTGGCCTGGAACATGGCGAAGTGAAGTGGTTTGCCGCTCCGCGCCGCCTGGCGTTGAAAGTGGCGGATCTGAGTGCTGCGCAGGCCGATCGTGAAGTTGAAAAACGCGGTCCAGCCATTGCCCAGGCATTCGATGCCAGCGGCCACCCGAGCAAAGCGGCCGAAGGTTGGGCGCGTGGCTGCGGTATCACCGTCGATCAGGCCGAGCGCCTGGTGACCGATAAAGGCGAATGGTTGCTGTATCGCGCCCATGTGCCAGGCCAATCTGCCCAGCAACTGCTGGCCGGTATGGTGAGCACCGCGCTGTCCAAGCTGCCAATCCCGAAACTGATGCGCTGGGGTGATAAAGAAACCCAGTTCGTCCGCCCTGTGCATACCGTGACCCTGCTGCTGGGTGCAGAACTGATCCCTGGCACCGTGCTGGGTATCGACTCTGCCCGCACTATTCGCGGCCACCGCTTTATGGGTGAAGCCGAATTCACCATCGATAATGCCGATCAATACCCGCAGATCTTGTTGGAGCGCGGCAAAGTGGTGGCGGATTATCAAACCCGTAAAGCCTTGATCAAGCGTGATGCCGAGTTGGCTGCACAGCAGATTGGCGGTAAAGCCGATCTGAGTGAGAGCCTGCTGGAAGAAGTCACCTCGTTGGTCGAATGGCCAGTGGTGCTGACCGCCAAGTTCGAAGAGAAATTCCTGGCGGTGCCGGCGGAAGCGTTGGTGTACACCATGAAGGGCGATCAGAAGTATTTCCCGGTGTATGACGCCGCGGGCAAACTGCTGCCGAACTTTATCTTCGTCGCCAATATCGAATCGAAAGATCCGCAGCAAATCATCTCCGGTAATGAGAAGGTGGTGCGCCCACGTCTGGCGGATGCCGAATTCTTCTTCAATACCGACCGCAAGCAACGCCTGGAAGACAACCTGCCGCGTCTGGAAACCGTGCTGTTCCAACAGCAACTGGGCACCCTGCGCGCCAAGACCGACCGTATTCAGGCCATGGCGGGCTGGATCGCTGGCCAGATCGGGGCTGACGTCAACCACGCCACGCGTGCGGGGTTGCTGTCGAAGTGCGATCTGATGACCAACATGGTGTTCGAATTCACCGACACCCAAGGCGTCATGGGCATGCACTATGCGCGCCACGACGGTGAAGCTGAAGACGTGGCGGTAGCGTTGAACGAACAGTACCAACCACGCTTTGCCGGTGATGGGCTGCCGCAATCGTTGGTGGCCTGCTCGTTGGCGATTGCCGACAAGATGGACACTCTGGCCGGGATCTTCGGCATCGGGCAACATCCAAAAGGCGATAAAGACCCGTTCGCACTGCGCCGTGCTGCGCTGGGTGTGCTGCGTATTATCGTTGAGAAAAACCTGCCGCTGGATCTGCAAACCCTGACCGAAGAGGCTGTCCGCCTGTATGGTGACAAGCTGACCAACGTCAAGGTGGTGGATGAGGTTGTCGACTTTATGCTGGGCCGTTTCCGTGCCTGGTATCAGGAAGAAGGCCATGCGGTGGATACCATCCAGGCCGTGTTGGCTCGTCGCCCAACCAAGCCAGCAGACTTCGATGCGCGGGTAAAAGCAGTGACGCATTTCCGTACGCTGGAAGCCGCAGCGGCATTGGCGGCTGCCAACAAGCGTGTTTCCAATATCCTGGCTAAATCCAACGATACGCTGCTGGACCAGGTCCACGCATCGGTATTGAAAGAACCGGCCGAACTGAAGCTGGCAACCCACTTGGTGGTGCTGCGCGATAAGCTGCAACCGTTCTTCGCCGAAGGCCGCTACCAGGAAGCGCTGGTAGAATTGGCCGCACTCCGTGAAACCGTGGATGCGTTCTTCGACGGCGTGATGGTGATGGCAGAAGATGAAGCGGTGCGTGTGAACCGCCTGACGCTGCTGAGCAAGCTGCGTGAGCTGTTCTTGCAGGTCGCGGATATCTCCGTACTGCAATAATGGTGTAAAGTCCAAGAAAAAGCGCCTGCGGGCGCTTTTTCTTCTCTGATAGCGGCCGCGCAACGGTGAGTTATTCTGCGAGCCTCGCACAATCACATTTCGTATCGCTGGCAGTTGATCTATTCTTGTAGACGCACGGAGGGCGGCAGACGGCATGGAATCCGATAAAAGACACGTTTAAAACAGGAGTTATGTCACATGGCTGTAGGGATCCAGAGCAGAAGTTTCGCGCGTTGGCTGGCACCGGTGTTGGCATTGCTGGTGGTTATGCAACTGACCGCCTGCGGCGATAAAGAGCCGGAGCAGCGCAAGGCATTCGTTGATTACTTACAGAATACGGTCATGCGCAGTGGCGTACATATACCGACGTTGAGCGAAGATCAGAAACAGAAATTCGGTGCTTATACCAGCGATTACGCCATTCTGGTGGGTTTTTCCCAGCAGTTGACGAAGTCGGTGGACGCCAGCCTGACTCCGGCGCTGGAGCAGATTAATCAGATCCGTACCGCGCAGGACTATATGAGCAAGCGCGATAGCCTGCAACAGTCGATCGGCGCGTTAAACCTGCTGGGCCAGCAGATCCAGACTGCCAAGGCGCAGGCGGATACCGCTCGCGCGGCGCTGAAACAACCGGACGATCTGAAAGCGGTGTACAACCAGGCGTATGACAAGATTGTTACCGCACCGGCCAATGCGCTGATGCCAGCGATCCCAACCACCGCCGGTTTTGTCCAAGACCTGGTACAGGTAGGGGATTTCCTGCAGGCCCAGGGCAATCAGGTCAGCTTCAACAACGGCGGCGTGCAGTTCCGCACTCAGCAGCAGGCAACGCAGTACAACACCATGATGTCCAATCTGGTGGCCAAGCAGCAGGACTTGCTGAACGCGCAGAAAACCGTGCAGGCGGTAATGCAGTAACCTTTGTTTTAAACAATGTATGTGGGCCAGCGTTTGGTACCACATACATTATTCCGCTTTTTTCCAACTCCTTACCCCTCCCTCCCCCACGTATTTTCTGTACTACACTTCACTTATTCATCACATCTCTTAATGTAGTTTTCTTTCATCCACGCCATGGTTATTTCCCGACGGTGTGGAAGCCTACAGGGAAGATGTCATTTCAAGCCACGGCCCGGTGGTCGGATGTGAAATAAATTGTGATTCTTGTCACATTTTAAAAACAAACATCAGTTCTTAAAGTGTGATTGGTATCACGTTTTTGGTGCATTTAGCCAGTATATCTTCTCTTTGTATTTTTTTTACACCTGATAAGTGTGATGAATATCACTAAATTAACTGGGGTGTAGGGGCAATATTAGTGATTGTGATCACAAAAATTCCGTGAAGTTCGCGTAGTAAAAAGAGCGTGGTAGAGTCCGTTTTGCAAACAGCATCAACAGGGCTAGAACGTTACAACAATTATCGCGCGCTCTTATTGTCAGCGCGTAACAATAGGGGTGTGTTTATGTTTTCACCAGACATCAAGGTTAAAGTGCAAAACTTTGGCCGTTTCCTGAGTAACATGGTGATGCCCAACATTGGCGCATTCATCGCCTGGGGTATCATCACTGCGCTATTCATTCCTACCGGCTGGCTGCCAAACGAGACGTTAGCCAAGCTGGTTGGGCCAATGATCACCTATCTGCTGCCACTGCTGATCGGTTATACCGGCGGTAAACTGGTGGGCGGCGAGCGTGGCGGCGTGGTCGGTGCCATCACCACCATGGGTGTGATCGTCGGTGCAGATATGCCGATGTTCCTCGGCGCCATGATTGTTGGGCCGCTGGGCGGCTGGGCGATCAAGCATTTTGACCGTTGGGTCGACGGCAAGATCAAGAGCGGCTTCGAGATGTTGGTCAACAACTTCTCCGCTGGCATCATTGGTATGCTGTTGGTGATCCTGGCCTTTATGGGTATCGGGCCATTGGTCGAAGCGCTGTCTAAAGTGTTGGCGGCTGGCGTGCATATCATGGTGGTCAACAACCTGCTGCCATTGACCTCGATCTTCGTTGAACCGGCGAAAATCCTGTTCCTGAACAACGCCATCAACCACGGCATCTTCTCACCGCTGGGTATCCAGCAGGCGACGGAAACCGGTAAATCGATCTTCTTCCTGATCGAAGCCAACCCAGGCCCAGGTTTGGGCGTGCTGATGGCCTACATGTTCTTCGGCCGTGGCAGTGCCAAGCAGTCTGCTGGCGGTGCGGCGATCATCCACTTCCTGGGGGGTATCCACGAAATCTACTTCCCATACGTGCTGATGAATCCACGCCTGATCCTGGCGGTTATTCTGGGCGGTATGACCGGCGTATTCACTCTGACCCTGCTGAATGGTGGCCTGGTATCTCCTGCCTCCCCAGGCTCTATCCTGGCGGTGTTGGCGATGACGCCAAAAGGCGCCTACTTCGCTAACCTGGCAGCGGTATTTGCGGCGTTCCTGGTCTCCTTCGTGGTCTCATCTTTCCTGTTGAAAACCTCAAAAGTGAAAGAGGAAGACGATCTGGAAGAGGCGACCCGCCGTATTCAGGACATGAAAGCCCAGTCTAAAGGCGGTGCCGCGGTAAACGCAGCGGTAGACGGCGATCTGAGCACCGTGCGTAAAATCATCGTGGCTTGCGATGCGGGTATGGGTTCCAGCGCCATGGGTGCTGGCGTGCTACGCAAGAAAGTGGCGGACGCGGGGCTGAAGAATATCTCGGTAACCAATAGTGCGATCAACAGCCTGCCGGAAGATGTGGATCTGGTGATCACTCATCGCGATCTGACCGAGCGTGCGATGCGCCATGCGCCGCAGGCTCAGCACATCTCGCTGACCAACTTCCTGGACAGCCATCTGTACAGCGATTTGACCGCTCGCCTGGTGGCCGCTAACAAGACCAGCGAAACCGAGCAGAAGGTGATTTCTACTCTGGATGACAGCTTTGAAGCCAGCGAACAGAACCTGTTCAAACTGGGTGAAAACAACGTGTTCCTCGGTTTGCAGGCCATTGATAAAGAGCAGGCGATTCGTTTTGCTGGTGAGCAACTGGTGAAGGGCGGCTACGTCGAGCCAGAATATGTTCCAGCCATGTTGGAGCGTGAAAAGCTGACGTCTACCTATCTGGGCGAATCCATTGCCGTGCCGCATGGCACCATCGAAGCCAAAGACCGCGTGCTGCGTACCGGCGTGGTGTTCTGCCAGTATCCGCAGGGCGTACGTTTCGGTGACGAAGAGGATGAGGTGGCGCGCTTGGTTATCGGTATCGCGGCGCGTAACAACGAGCATATCCAGGTGATCACCAGCCTGACCAATGCGTTGGATGATGAAACCGTCATCGAGCGGCTGGCGAATACCACCAGCGTCCAGGAAGTGTTGGATTTGCTGGGCGGCAAGAAGGCCTGATAACAGAATTATTTTAAAGGGTGCAGCTTGCTGCACCTTTCTACATTAAGAAAGGGTGGAATATGAAAGCATTACACTTCGGAGCCGGCAATATTGGCCGTGGCTTTATTGGCAAACTGCTTGCCGACGCGCACGCCGAACTGACTTTTGCTGACGTTAACCAGACGGTGCTGGACGCGTTGAACCAACGCAAAAGCTATCAGGTACATGTGGTGGGTGAGCAGGCGCGCGTTGAAGAGGTGAATAACGTCAGTGCCGTTAACAGCGGTAGCGAAGAGGCGGTGGCCTTGATAGCCCAGGCCGATATTGTCACGACCGCCGTTGGCCCGCAGATCCTCGCCAGAATTGCCGGGACTATCGCCAAAGGCCTGATCCTGCGCCATCAGCAAGGCAATAATCAACCGCTGAATATCATCGCCTGTGAAAACATGGTACGCGGCACCAGCCAGCTCAAACAGCACGTGTTCGACGCACTGCCGCAGGATGAACAGGCCTGGGTTGAGCAGCATATCGGCTTTGTCGATTCCGCCGTAGACCGTATCGTGCCGCCAGCCGAGGCGGGCAGCAACGATCCGCTGGAAGTGACGGTGGAAACCTTTAGCGAGTGGATTGTCGATCAGACCCAATTCAAAGGGCAACCGCCAGCCATCGCCGGTATGGAACTGACTGACAACCTGATGGCGTTTGTAGAGCGTAAGCTGTTTACCCTCAATACCGGCCATGCGATCACTGCCTACCTGGGCCAACGCGCCAAGCTGTTGACTATTCGTGATGCAATCCTCGATCCGGTCATCCGCCAGGTGGTCAAAGGGGCGATGGAAGAGAGTGGTGCGGTGCTGATCAAGCGCTACGGTTTTGACGCTGACAAGCATGCCGCCTATATCAACAAAATCCTGTCCCGCTTCGAAAACCCGTATCTGCACGATGACGTAGAGCGCGTAGGCCGTCAGCCGTTGCGCAAACTGAGCGCGGGCGATCGCCTGATCAAGCCGCTGTTGGGTACGTTGGAATACGGTTTGCCGCACGCCAACCTGATCAAGGGAATTGCCGCTGCCATGAGCTACCGCAGCGAACAGGACCCACAGGCACAAGAACTGGTAGACTTGCTGAGCAAACTGGGGCCAAAAGCCGCGCTGGCGCAAATTTCCGGTTTACCGGCCGACAGCAAGGTTGTGGAAGAGGCGGTTGCTGTGTATAACGCCTTGCAGTAAACGCTGTGATATCAAACCAGTGTAAGCAAACTCATTCCCTTTCCCCACGGATAAGGGGTAGGGTGAGGGGGCAAGGCGTCTTTGCCCCCCATTCGGGCTCACTTCCTGTGGTAAATGGGAGGCGCTCGAATGACCACACCGCCCATGCGATTCGAAAAGCGAAGATGATCGAGACACAGGCATTCGAAAACAAGGTTCTGGAAAAGCTGAACGCTGGCAAGACGGTGCGCAGTTTTCTGATCGCAGCGGTCGAGCTGTTGGCAGAAGCGCTTAACGTCCTGGTGGTGCAGGTTTTCCGTAAAGATGATTACGCGGTGAAATATGCCGTCGAACCTCTGTTGTCAGGTGCCGGGCCGCTTGGTGAACTTTCGGTTCGTCTGAAGCTGATGTACGGGCTGGGGGTGATTTCCCGCCACGAATACGAAGATGCCGAACTGCTGATGGCGATGCGTGAAGAATTAAACCACGACGGTTCGGAATATCGCTTTATTGATGATGAGATACTCGGTCCCTTTAGTGAGCTCCACTGCGTCAGCGCCTTGCCGCCGGTTCCCACGTTTCTACAGCCCGGCGAGGCGGATGAATCGTTGATCGCCATGCAACACCAGCGTTACCAGCAGATGGTGCGTTCTACCATGGTGCTGTCGATTACCGAGCTGCTGGCGGAAATCGGCGCCAAGCAGCCCTCCCGGCTCTCCCCGCTCGGTGCTCAAAAGCCTTAAGCCATCAGCGTCTGCCACTCGTCAAACAGCAGCCATAATGCGGTTGTTGCCATTAAGCCCGCCATCACGCCGTTAAATAACCGTAGTTTCCAGGTCACACGCAGAGCGTGGCGTAGCCGATCGCCCATCAACGCCCAGATCAAGATGCAGGGAACATTCACCGCGGTGAAGCCTGCGATGGTTAACAGCGTCTGATGCAGCGTCGCCCCCTCATGAGGAGTGAACAGGATCGCCACGTTGATGGCCATCAGCCAGGCTTTCGGGTTCACCGCCTGGAACAAGGCTCCGCCGATAAAGCGCATTGGCTGCGCCTGCTGTTTAGCATCCGGCGAAGCCGCCTTATACAGTTTCCACGATAGCCACAGCAGGTACGCACAGCCCATTACCGCCAGCGGAAAGCGGATGGTATCGGCCCAGTTAAGGATCAACGCCAGCAATAGCGTTGTGAGGGCTAACTGTGTCGCACAGCCCAGACTGATACCAAACATCATCGGTAAGGTACGCCGCAGGCCGAAATTGACGCCGGACGAAGCCAGCAGCAGGTTATTGGGGCCAGGGGTAATCGACATCACGGTCACGTAACTGATAAAAGCAGAGTCCAGCATAAGGTTTTCCATACATGATTGGGGGGTGATCATCAGCATAAGGGCTGTGGAGTGATGGTGACAGAACCAGAAATCAGCTATTGTCATGGTTACAGTTACGATAATTTCTAACTGTACCCATTAACCGGAGAGAAATTGTGACCCTGCTCGACGAAATCCCGGAAACCCGCTACCTGCAACTGGCGGAGACATTGGCGGCCGCTATCCATCGTGGCACTTTACCGCCCGGTAGCCGCCTGCCTTCGGTGCGCCGCTGCGCACAGAGCCATAGCGTCAGCATCAATACCGTGGTGGCAGCCTATCGCCAGTTGGAAGACCGGGGGCTGATCGAGGCGCGGCCACAGTCTGGCTTTTACGTGCGGGCGACCTTGCCTGCGTTGAAAACGGCGTCGGCACCTAGTAACCGGGTAGAGCAACCGGCGGACGATGTGCTGGCCCTGATCGATACGGTCTTTGCCGCCCAGCAGAACCCGGCCTTCACCAATTTGTCGCTCGCCTGTCCGCAAACCGTGGATTTTTATCCCGGTGGCAAGCTGGGGCGGATGTTGTCATCGCAGTTACGCCGCCAGCCGAATCTGATTGGCCAATACGCTTTGCCGCCGGGCAGCCTGAGGTTGCGCCAGCAGATCGCCCGGCGTTCGATGACGTTGGGCATGTTGCTGGAGCCGAGTGACATCACGCTGACGCACGGTTGTATGGAAGCCTTGCAGCTGGCGCTCAGGGTGACCACCAAGCCGGGCGACTGCGTGGGGTTGGAGTCGCCGACCTATTTTTACCTGTTGCCGTTGCTTGCCAGCCTGGGGCTGAAAGCGTTGGAAATCCCTACCGACCCGCAGCATGGCCTATCGCTGGATGCGCTGGAGTTGTTGCTGCAGGAGAAACGGCTGAATGCGGTCATCGCCATGCCGACGATACAGAATCCACTGGGTTGCACTATGCCGCTGGCGTCGAAAAAACGACTGGCACGCCTGATGAACGATCATCAAGTGCCACTGATCGAAGATGGGCTGTATGCCGAGCTGCAATTTGGCAGCGCGCTTAGCCCGGCGGTGAAGGCGTTTGATAGCGACGGCTGGGTGCTGTTTTGCTCCAGCTTTACCAAAACGCTGGCACCGGATTTTCGCATCGGCTGGGTGGTTGGTGGCCGGTTCAGTGATGCGCTGCGTAAGCTGAAGGCGGTGTCTTCGATGTCGGAGTCGCACTTGCTGTCGGAAACGCTGGCCATGTTCCTGGAGGCGGGGGGATACGATCATCATCTGCGCAATTTGCGCAAACGCTATGCGACGCAGGTGGAAGAGGCCAGGGCGCTGATTGCCCGCCATTTCCCGCGCGGGACAAGAGCGACTCAGCCTGCCGGTGGGTTTGTGTTCTGGGTGGAGTTCCCTGCAGGGGTGGACACGGTGGCGCTATTCCATCAGTTGCTGGATGAGCAGATCTGCCTGACGCCCGGTACGCTATATTCTCCCAGTGGGCGTTATCATAATGGGCTGCGGCTTTCCTGCTGCTATCCATTTAACGCCCGTTACACCCAGGCGCTGGCGCGGGTGGGGGCAAAAGCCTGCGAGATGAGCGGCCTGCCTGCGGGAATTGCGCAAGGTGAGGAGTAACCTGCCGTGCATTTTGCTACACTAGCGAAATATTTTTTACGCTATAGAACAAAACAGGCCAGAGACGATGAAAGAGAAAGAAAAAGCCGAGATTAAGCGCCTGAGTGATTTGCTGGACGCACTGAACCACAAAGACACCGTGGTGATCCAGCAGGGTAACACCGACCTGATTGCGCAACATCTCAAAGAAAAAGAGAAGCTGAAGACCGAGATTGAGCGCCTGAAAAACGTGCGCGTGGAAAAACTGAGTGCGGAAGCGCAGAAGTTGAGCCAGCTGCCGTTCAGCCGCGAGATCACCAAAAAAGAGCAGGCGGATATGGGTACGCTGAAGAAAAGCGTTCGTGGCCTGATCGTGGTACACCCAATGACCGCACTTGGCCGTGAGATGGGCCTGAAAGTGGTTACCGGCTACGCCAAAAAAGCGTTCTGATTACCCCTCACCCCAACCCTCTCCCACAGGGAGAGGGAGCTGTCCCGAGTGCGTAGTTAGTCTGCGTAACTTCGGAAAGTAGGGGGGCAGAACAAGAAAGGCAAGGTATTACGCAAAGCAATTAACGAATTAGATCGGTCCCCTCTCCTTGGGAGCGGATAGTCCCTGCTCTGTTGAGAGAACGGTGGTAATCTCAGCAACCGCGATCGCCCCCCTCAACCAAGGTGAATCAGCCGGTGCTGATGAAGAGTCACGATACTTTCAGCCTAACTCGATCGGTCCCCTCTCCCTGTGGGAGAGGGTTAGGGTGAGGGGCATGCTCAGGCCTTGGTCGTAAAGAATGCGCAGGTCTGATAAGGCACCGTGAGCGTATCCTTCCCCCGCAACTCCTCTTCCTCTGCCACCAACTGGCGGATCTGTTCGATCACCTGTTCCTGCTGCTGTTGCGGCAACGCGGCGATAAAGCTGGTGGATCGCACACGGTTATAAATCACATCTTCCGGCGCTCCGCTATGCCCCAGCATAAACACTTGCTCCTGTAGCTGGGCAAAACCCGGGTAAGGGAACAGCCTGCGCCATTCACCGGTATAAAAACGCGGCGCATCCCCTTCGTGGCGATCGACTATCTGGTTGAGCTTACGTACCCAGCCAACCCGCGCATCGCGCATATTCCACACCAGGCCAAGCTTACCGCCGGGTTTCAGCACGCGCTGAATTTCCGCCAGCGCCTGGCGTGTGGCAAACCAGTGAAAGGATTGCGCGCACAAAACGGCATCCACCGACTCATCCGGCAGCGGGAGTGATTCGGCGGTACCTGCCAGCGTTTTCACCTGAGGGAATGCTGCCGCCAGCTTTTCCAGCATAGGCGCCACCGGTTCAACGGCGATGACGTTGGCACCGGCCTCCAGCAGGCGCGGAGTGAACTTGCCGGTTCCTGCACCCAGATCGATGACGGTCTTACCGGGCTGTAGCTCGAGTACCTCACGCAGCCAATCGGCGATCTCCGCCGGATAATCCGGGCGACCTAAAACGTAGCGATCCGCATTGGCCTGATAGCCAGCCGCAGCCGCGTGATGAATGGAATGAGGTGATGTAGCCATAACGCAACTCCCTAATCCAACTCGATGGATGTCTTCTGTCTGGCGCCGGTTAACGGCCAAGCAGACGGCGGTTGAGGTCTTCGATTTTGCCACTGGTGATGCGCATCAGCATGGTTTTGCTCCAGCTGGCCGACAGCCCCGTGACCGACAGTAAACGACGGTACTGCTCTTCATCGAACGGCATGTGCCAGGCGATGCCGATCGCTTGTGCGACGGAAACGTCGCTATTACGGGTCACCAGTTCAAGCGGTTGGTCGCCACTGACCGATCCGGCCGACACCACGCGGTACAGCCAGCCGCAGCGGCCGGTTTGCTGCATCAGCACCGAAATATCGTCGATAGCGAAATGGTAATTGAGTTTGAAACACGGAGAACGCGGTTGGGTTACCTGGATCAGCGCTTCGCCCCAGCGGAAAATATCCCCCATAAACACGTTATGCTCGGTCAGGCCGAGGGTCGAAATATTCTCACCAAAGGCGGGTGCGCAGAACTGTTCTGCCTGAGCGGGAAACTGTTCACACCAGTGGTCGTAATGCTCGCGCGGGTAGTGGCAAAGGGCGCGATCAGGCCCGCCGTGGTAGCTTTTTTCTGCCTGCTCATCGCCTGCCAGACCCAAGGGGGTAAGCTTTAGCGTCCCCTCCACCAGGCGTTTGGCGATAGCGCTGGGGCGACCACCTTCATAAGGTTGGATCGAACCGAGATAGACGTCTGGGTGGTGCATGCTGGCCTCCATTCACGCTCGTTAATGCCGTCTAGCATAGCCTGAGTCGAGGGGGAGGAACAGAATAACCCGCCCGTAAATCAACGGGCGGGCGGAGGGATTAGAAGGTCGTCCAGTTGTCTTCGGTGCTGGCGCTCGGTTTAGCCATCGACGGTGATTTGAGCTGGGTGGTTTTCGCTTCCACTGACGCAGCCTTGTCCGCCAGACGGAATACCGAGACGCTTTGCAGCAGCATCTCAGCCTGCTCTTCCAGCGAATCGGCGGCGGCGGCAGACTCTTCCACCAGCGCGGCGTTTTGCTGCGTGGTGTGATCCATTTCCACAATGGCCTGACCAATCTGCGCGATGCCTCTGGTCTGTTCATCGGAGGCGGCGGCTATTTCAGCCATGATGTCGCGTACGTGGGTGACCGAACGGACGATTTGCTCCATGGTGTTGCCGGTGTCTTCCACCAGTGCTGTACCGCTCTGTACCCGGTTGACCGACTCGGTAATCAACCCTTCGATTTCTTTCGCCGCCTGGGCGCTGCGCTGGGCCAGATTACGGACTTCGCTGGCGACAACCGAGAAACCGCGCCCTTGCTCACCCGCACGGGCGGCCTCTACGGCGGCGTTCAGGGCCAGGATGTTGGTCTGGAAGGCAATGCCGTTGATTAGGGTGGTAATTTCGGCGATCCGCTGCGAACTGTTGGAAATATCCCGCATGGTGCTGACGACGTTGTTAACCAGTTTGCCGCCCTGCTGTGCCGTTTGTGAGGCATCGGTCGCCAGTTGGTTGGCGTGATGGGCGTTGTCGGCATTCTGCTTCACCGTGGCGGTGAGCTGTTCCATGCTGGCGGCGGTTTCTTCCACCGCGGCGG
The DNA here is from genome assembly GCF_047530005.1 of Serratia sp. N21D137. Lineage (NCBI taxonomy): Bacteria > Pseudomonadati > Pseudomonadota > Gammaproteobacteria > Enterobacterales > Yersiniaceae > Serratia > Serratia sp. N21D137. The sequence continues at coordinate 40,854 of NZ_JBLJAJ010000011.1, read as the reverse complement.
CCTGTTGTTCGGTACGTGAAGAGAGATCGGTATTGCCCGCAGCGATTTCCCCGGCGGCGGTGGAGACCTGGCTGACCCCCATCTGGATTTTTTCAATCATATCGCGCAGGTTCTGGCTCATGGCGGCGACGGCGTTAAGCAACTGGCCCAGTTCATCACGGCGAGTGCTGGTTTGTGCCTGGCGTAGATCACCCTTGGCAATGCGTTCTGCCAGTTCCAGGGTGCTGTTGAGGGGGCGAGTGATCTGCAATGTGATACGCCATGATATCAGCAGGCCAGCAAGAATGGCGATCGCCGTGGTGATCCCCATCTGCCATTGCGCGGTATTGATATTGTTATGGGTCTGCGTCAACTCATCCTTCATGAAATTGTTAACCAGCGTACCGATCTCGTCAGCGTAGCCGCCGAGCTGTTTACTGATCTTAATCTCATTCTCAACGGCGGGCAGGTAGGCCGCGATGCGGCCTTTATATTCGTCAAGCACGGTCAACAGAGGTTGGAGCAACGGGCGCTGTGACTCGTTCAGGCGTTGGCTGAGCGTGTTGGCGGCGCTGCGGGCGTCGTCGATGGCGCTGAGCAATGGGATTTCGGAGTCGCGATTGGGTTGCAGCACCAGGCCACGGGCATAGTAGCGGATCTGGGTCAGTTTCTGGTTCAACTGGATAAACGCCAGTTGCAGATCGGTAGCCCCCAACTGACGTTCAACCTGGCTCAGGCTGTCCTGAACTTCGGACATGTTCCAGCTGGCTCGTACCGCGTCCTTTGCCACCACGGCTTTGGCAAACATTTTCTGTTGTTGCTCATAGTTACCCAGCAACACCACCAAAAGCTCCAGATCCTTGCGGCTTTGCGCATCCCAATTCAGGTTTTGCGCGTGGCTGGCCAGCTGCAACGCGTTCTCGATATGTTTGCGGTTACGTTCAAGGTAGTCGGTATTGTAATTTTGGCTAAACATGGCACGGGTGTATTTAGCCTGATTGATTTCGCCCGTTAACTGATAGCTGAAATCGATGCGGTCGCTGCGTGATTCGATAAGATTGAGGTAGGTTATCCCGGTGCCAGCGATAACGATCGCCAGTATCAACATCAGAGAGAACCCGAGTCCGAGCTTTTTACCTACGGTGAGATGAACGATTTTTCCTGCCAAAGCTTGCAATGCCGCCATGATTTATCCCTCTTTAGGCGTTGGTCAATTGAACAAAGCATCGGCAAGGGGCGGTTAAACTTTAGCGGCAAATAGGCAAAAAGATACCCGCATCAGCGGGCATCATCAGAGATATCCCCGTCGTCTTTCAAGCTGCAGCTTGAAATCCATAGGGGAACGCCAAATTATTTCTTGGCTTCGGCGAAGCGTTTGGCCGCTTCGTCCCAGTTCACTACGTTCCAGAATGCCTTGATGTAGTCAGGGCGACGGTTCTGGAATTTCAGGTAGTAAGCGTGTTCCCACACGTCCAGGCCAACGATTGGCAAGCCTGAAGCGCCGGAGACGGCTTCGCCCATCAGCGGGCTGTCCTGGTTAGCGGTAGAGACTACGGCCAGCTTGTCGCCTTTCAGCACCAGCCAAGCCCAGCCAGAACCGAAACGGGTGGCGGCGGCTTTCTCGAACTCTTCCTGGAATTTCTCTACGCTGCCGAAATCGCGCTCGATAGCGGCTTTCAGATCGCCACCCAGCGTGGTGCCGGTTTTCAGGCCTTTCCAGAACAGGCTGTGGTTAGCGTGGCCGCCTGCGTTGTTGCGCATAAAGGTGCGCTTGTCTGCAGGGACTTTATCCAGATCCTGGATCAGCTCTTCTACGCTCAGCGAAGCCAGCTCAGGGTAAGCTTCCAGCACGGTGTTAGCGTTGTTGACATAGGTCTGGTGGTGTTTGGTGTGATGGATTTCCATCGTCTGCTTGTCGAAATGCGGTTCTAGTGCGTCGTAAGCATAAGGCAGGGATGGTAGTGAATAACTCATGATCATCATCTCCAGTAGTGTAGGGCGGCGCAAAATGTGAGCACCGCGTAAGCAGTATGATGCATTATAATTAATTAAATGATATTGAAAATGATTATCAATGCCCTACAGACTGTGTGGTTTAGGGGTTAATCGGTTATACGCTGCGGATGAGTAAACACCGTTGCCCGGCCTGGCTTGCTAAAGCCAACCAATGTCAGGTTGCTGCGCTCGGCGATTTCCACCGCCAGCGAGGTGGCGGCAGAGACCACAAACAGGATCTCGGCACCGCACATGGCGGATTTTTGCACCATCTCATAGCTGGCCCGGCTAGAAACCAGGATCGCCCCTTGCTGCCAGCCCTGTTTGGCACGTATGCCGATCATTTTGTCCAGCGCCACATGGCGGCCAACGTCTTCGCAGCCGCCCAGCAGTTCACCCTGCGGTGAGATCCAACCTGCGGCGTGGGTACAACCCGTCAACTGGCCAACGTTCTGCACCTGACGTAGTTGATCAAGGGCGCGATCGAGATTGGCCAATGAGAAGGTTTGGGTAAAGGGCAGCGGTGTGACTGGCCGGAAGATATCCGCCAGTTGTTCGATGCCACAAACGCCGCACCCTGTACGGCCCGCCATCGCCCGGCGGCGCTCCTTCAGCACGGCAAAGCGGCGGCTGGAAAGCTCGATTTGTACTTCCATGCCGTTGCAGGTGGGATTAACCTCTATACTGAAGATATCCCGTGGTGAGTCGATAATCCCTTCCGAGAGGGAAAAACCGAGGGCGAATGCCTCCAGATCCTTTGGCGTACACATCATCACCACATGAGAAATACCGTTATACACCAGCGCGACCGGCACCTCTTCGGCGAGCCAATCTTGCTCTGTGGTGGTCAGTTGCCCGCGCTGGTACACCTGAGCCTGGATCAGGCCCGTGAGCGCGTTCACATTTGCGGGCTGCTCTTGGTTAATTTTGTTCACTTTCTTGGCACCTGTTTGTAACAACCCTACGCCTGCTATGGTATTATTGCGGCGCCGTTGCGGCCCATTTGGCCAATACCCACATAAGAATAGTGATTTTAGCGCTTCCCGCTTTGAGGGGGAAAGCGTCATTTGAAACAATGTGACAACACGAGAGAGAAAGGAGACCCCCCATGCAGGTCAGCAGAAGGCAGTTCTTTAAGATCTGCGCTGGCGGTATGGCAGGAACCACGGTAGCTGCACTGGGCTTTAGCCCGGCGGTGGCGTTGGCGGAAACCCGGCAGTACAAGTTGCTGCGCGCCCGTGAAACCCGTAATACCTGCACGTATTGTTCCGTCGGCTGTGGGCTGTTGATGTACAGCCTTGGTGATGGCGCCAAAAACGCCAAAGAGAGCATCTTCCATATCGAAGGGGATCCAGACCATCCGGTAAACCGTGGTGCACTGTGCCCGAAAGGGGCAGGTCTGGTGGATTTCATCCACAGCGAAAGCCGTCTCCAATACCCTGAATATCGCGCTCCAGGCTCAGACAAGTGGCAACGAATCAGCTGGGACGACGCCTTCACCCGCATCGCCAAACTGATGAAAGAAGACCGCGATGCCAACTTCGAAGCCACCAACGCCGCTGGCGTAACGGTAAACCGTTGGCTCTCCACCGGGATGCTGTGTGCTTCGGCTTCCAGCAACGAAACCGGTATGCTGACCCAAAAATTTAGTCGCGCTCTCGGCATGCTTGCCGTAGACAACCAGGCGCGTGTCTGACACGGACCAACGGTAGCAAGTCTTGCTCCAACATTTGGTCGCGGTGCGATGACCAACCACTGGGTTGATATCAAGAACGCCGACTTAATTATTGTCATGGGTGGGAATGCGGCAGAAGCGCATCCAGTGGGATTCCGCTGGGCGATGGAAGCCAAAATTCATAATAAAGCCAAGCTGATCGTCATCGATCCGCGCTTTACCCGTACTGCATCCGTGGCGGATTTCTACACGCCTATCCGTTCAGGTACCGACATTGCTTTCCTGTCGGGCGTCTTGCTGTACCTGATCACCAATAACAAGATTAACCGCGAATACGTGGACGCCTACACCAACGCCAGCCTGCTGGTGCGGGAAGACTTCACCTTTGACGACGGCCTGTTCAGCGGCTACGACGCGGAAAATCGCAAATACGATAAAACCACCTGGCACTACCAGCTCGACGAGAACGGCTTCGCCAAGCGTGATACTACGCTGCAGGATCCGAACTGCGTGTGGAACCTGCTGAAAAAACACATCAGCCGTTATACGCCAGAGGTGGTAACCAACATTTGCGGCACGCCAACCGAAGATTTCATCAAGGTGTGCGAATATATCGCTGAAACCAGCGCCAACGACAAGACGGCCTCGTTCCTCTACGCCCTGGGCTGGACACAGCACTCGGTCGGTGCGCAGAACATCCGCACCATGGCGATGATCCAACTGCTGCTTGGCAATATGGGCATGGCAGGTGGTGGCGTGAACGCCCTGCGTGGTCACTCCAATATCCAGGGTCTGACCGATTTGGGTCTGCTGTCACAAAGCCTGCCGGGCTACATGACGCTACCTTCCGAGAAGCAGGCCGATCTGGAAACCTACCTGAAAGCCAACACGCCGAAGGCGCTGTTGCCGGGCCAGGTCAACTACTGGAGCAACTACCCGAAATTCTTCGTCAGCATGATGAAGAGCTTCTACGGCGACAAAGCGCAGAAAGATAACAGCTGGGGCTTTGACTGGTTGCCGAAGTGGGACAAAGGCTACGACGTGCTGCAGTATTTCGAAATGATGTCGCAAGGGAAAGTGAATGGCTATATCTGCCAGGGCTTTAACCCGGTTGCGTCGTTCCCGAACAAGAACAAAGTGGTGGCCTCACTGGCCAAGCTGAAGTTCCTGGTGACCATCGATCCGCTGAACACCGAAACCTCCAACTTCTGGCAGAACCACGATGAGTTTAACGACGTTGACCCATCGAAAATCCAGACTGAAGTGTTCCGCCTGCCATCCACCTGCTTTGCCGAAGAGAACGGCTCGATCGTGAACTCTGGCCGCTGGCTGCAATGGCACTGGAAAGGGGCCGATGCCCCAGGGGAAGCGCTGAACGACGGTGAAATTCTGGCGGGGCTGCTGATGCGCCTGCGCGAAATGTACACCCGTGACGGCGGTGCGGTCCCTGAGCCGTTGCTGAACATGTCCTGGGATTACCTGACCCCGGAAAATCCGAAGCCAGAAGAAGTGGCGATGGAGAGCAATGGCCGGGCGCTGGCGGATGTTCTCGATCCAGACGGCAAAGTGTTGGTGAAGAAAGGCGAACTACTCAGTACCTTCGCGCACCTACGTGATGACGGCACCACGGCAAGTGGCTGTTGGATCTTCGCAGGCAGTTGGACGCCAGCGGGCAACCAGATGGCGCGCCGTGATAACGCCGATCCTTCTGGCCTTGGCAATACGCTGGGCTGGGCCTGGGCATGGCCGTTGAACCGCCGCATCCTGTATAACCGTGCGTCTGCGGATCCAGCGGGTAAACCGTGGGATGCCAAACGCCAGTTGCTGGAATGGGATGGCGCCAAGTGGGGCGGGGTGGATATCCCGGACTACAGCGCCGCCGCACCGGGCAGTGACGTTGGGCCGTTTATCATGCAACCGGAAGGCATGGGCCGCCTGTTTGCCATCGACAAAATGGCGGAAGGACCGTTCCCTGAACACTACGAGCCGTTTGAAACGCCGCTCGGCACCAACCCGTTGCACCCGAACGTGGTGTCCAACCCGGCGGCGCGCGTGTTCAAAGACGATCTGGCCGCGATGGGCAAATCCGACAAGTTCCCGTATGTCGGCACGACCTATCGTCTGACCGAGCATTTCCACTACTGGACCAAGCATGCGTTGCTCAATGCGATCCTCCAGCCGGAGCAGTTTGTCGAGATAGGTGAAAAACTGGCTGAGAAAAAAGGCATCAAGCAGGGCGATACGGTCAAAGTCAGCTCCAACCGTGGCTATATCAAGGCCAAGGCGGTGGTGACCAAACGTATTCGGACTCTGCAGGTAAATGGCCAGGACGTCGACACCATTGGCATCCCGATCCACTGGGGTTACGAAGGGGTAGCGAAGAAAGGCTTTATCGCCAACACGCTGACGCCGTTTGTCGGCGACGCCAATACGCAAACGCCAGAGTTCAAGGCGTTCCTGGTTAACGTGGAAAAGGTGTAACGGAGACGAATTATGGCAATGCAATCTCAAGACATCATTCGTAAATCCGCCACCAATGGCTTCACCCCGGCACCGCGCGCGCGCGATCACCAGGAAGAAGTGGCCAAGCTGATCGATGTCACTACCTGTATCGGCTGCAAAGCCTGCCAGGTGGCCTGTTCTGAATGGAATGATATCCGCGATGAAGTGGGGCACAACGTCGGGGTTTACGATAACCCCGCCGATCTGACCGCCAAATCGTGGACGGTGATGCGCTTCTCGGAAGTTGAGGAGCACGGCAAGCTGGAGTGGCTGATCCGCAAGGATGGCTGCATGCACTGCGCCGATCCGGGCTGCCTGAAGGCGTGCCCGGCGGAAGGAGCCATCATCCAGTACGCCAACGGCATCGTCGATTTCCAGTCCGAACACTGTATCGGCTGTGGCTACTGCATCGCCGGTTGCCCGTTCGACGTGCCACGCATGAATGCGGAAGACAACCGGGTGTACAAATGTACCCTGTGCGTCGATCGTGTTGGCGTTGGCCAGGAACCGGCCTGTGTGAAAACCTGTCCGACCGGGGCGATCCACTTCGGCACCAAAGAAGCGATGAAAAACGTCGCGGCGGAACGTGTCGATGAACTGAAAACCCGTGGCTACCAGAATGCCGGTCTGTACGATCCGGCAGGCGTGGGCGGCACCCACGTGATGTACGTACTGCATCACGCCGATAAACCGCAGCTGTATCACGGTTTACCGGATAACCCGACCATCAGCCCTGCGGTGACCTTCTGGAAAGGGGTCTGGAAACCGTTGGCTGCCATCGGGTTTGCTGCCACCTTCGCGGCCAGTATCTTCCACTACGTTGGCGTGGGGCCAAACCGCGTTGAAGAAGAGGAAGAGCAGGATCCGAAGGACGAGCATCATGATGAGGAGACGCGCAAATGAGGAAGGAAAAGCCAATTCAGCGCTACAGCGCGCCGGAGCGGATTAACCACTGGATTGTGGCGTTCTGCTTTATTTTTGCCGCCATCAGCGGGCTGGGGTTCCTGTTCCCGTCCTTTAACTGGCTGATGAATATCTTTGGTACGCCACAGCTGGCACGCATCCTTCACCCCTTCACCGGGGTGTTGATGTTCGTTGCGTTCCTGCTGATGTTCCTGCGCTACTGGAAGCACAACCTGATCAACCGGGAAGATATCGTCTGGGCGAAAAACATCCACAAAATCGCCATGAATGAGGAAGTGGGTGACACTGGGCGTTATAATTTCGGTCAGAAGTGCGTATTCTGGGCGGCGATTATCAGTCTGGTGCTGTTGCTGGCCAGTGGTATCGTTATCTGGCGGCCATACTTTGCCCCCTCCTTCTCCATTCCGCTGATCCGCATCGCGTTGGTGGTGCATTCGTTGGCAGCGGTGGGGTTGATCATCGTGATTATGGTGCACATTTACGCCGCGTTGTGGGTAAAAGGCACCATTACCGCGATGGTGGAAGGTTGGGTGCCGGCTGCCTGGGCCAAGAAGCATCACCCGCGCTGGTACCGTGAGGTCCGCGAGAAACAACAGGAAGACAAACCCAGATGAGTATCCGCATCGTTCCTAAAGAGCAGTTAGGGGCACAGCGTGAAAAGTCTTCAACGGCGGAAACTATTCCGCCGTTACTTTTCGCCAACTTGAAGAGCCTTTATACCCGCCGAGCCGAACGTCTGCAGCAACTGGCCGCAGACCATCCGCTGGGTGACTATCTCAACTTTGCTGCCAGCATTGCGCAGGCGCAGAACAACGCCTGCCACGATAATCCGCTGGAGCTGGATCTCGGTGAAACGCTGACCCAGAGCGCCGCCAGCGGCAAGCCGCCGTTGGACATCAGCGTCTATCCGCGCAGCGAACACTGGCACAAGCTGCTGGCATCGCTGATCGCAGAACTGCGCCCGCAGGCACCGGAACACGTGCTGGCGGTGTTGGATAATTTGGAGAAATCCTCGTCCCATGAGTTGGAGCTTTTGGCCAGCGCCCTGCTGAAAGGCGAGTTTGCCAAAGTAGGTAGCGACAAAGCCCCGTTCCTTTGGGCCGCGCTGTCGTTGTACTGGACGCAGATGGCCAGCCAGATCCCTGGCAAGGCCCGGGCCGAGTACGGCGAGCATCGCCAGTTCTGCCCGGTGTGCGGCAGTATCCCGGTTTCCAGCGTGGTGCATCTTGGTACCGTGAACGGCCTGCGCTATCTGCACTGCAACCTGTGCGAGAGCGAATGGCACGTGGTGCGGGTGAAATGCAGCAACTGCGAGCAAACCGGCGATCTCAACTACTGGTCACTGGAAAGTGAGCAGGCGGCGGTGAAAGCGGAAAGCTGTGGCGATTGCGGCACCTACCTGAAGATCCTCTATCAGGAGAAGGACCCGAAGGTCGAGGCGGTGGCCGACGATCTGGCTTCGCTTATCCTCGATGCCAAGATGGAAGAGGAAGGCTTTGCGCGCAGCAGTATCAACCCGTTCCTGTTCCCTGGGGAATAATGACAGTTGGGTTTTTTTATTCGACCCTTGCCACGGTAATTGCTCAACTCAACTCCATCACTTTTGCAGCCCCCTCTCCCTAGCGAGAGGGGGCATGAGGGGGCCGCATCGACTTTCGGATTAGACATCTGGCAAACCGGCAAGCGAGTTGCTACCGTTACGTCAAGACGCGTAACGCGAAAGGAAGACATGATGTTGAAGACCCTTGCCAAAGGCGCGGCGTTAGCCGTGCTGCTTACCGGGCTGGTAGCCTGCGATAATCAGGACAGCAAAAAGCCGGAAGTCCCCGCCCCCGCGCCAAAACCGGTAGTGACACAACCCGTAACGCCAGCTCCAGCGCCGCCGGTGGAAGAACCCAAGCCCGTCCCTGGCCTGAACGTCTCGCTGCAAAAAGGCCAAATCACCTTTGAACTGCCGCCGGGCTTCAGCGATCAGACCAAGCTGAGCGGCATCATCAACGACGACAAGTCGACCATTCAGCTGTTTCTCGACAGCAAATCGCGCCAGCGCACCGTCGCTTCGGAAGTGATCCCGCCAGCAGACATGAAGATCAATACCAGCGATGCGATGCTCAAAGAGCTGACGCAAAGCATCATTACTGAGCTGTCCGACCGCTATCAGAACATCAAGAAAACCAAAGAAGAGAATTTCACCGTCGGTAAGCAGAAGTTCCATCGTTTGGATACTGAACAGACGGTAAACGGGCAAAAACTGGTTTCCACCATCGTGTTGACGGTGTTCAATAAACGGGTCGTGACGTTGCAGCTGTTAACACCAGCTAAAACACCGGATCTACATCATGCCCTGGTACAGCGAATTATTGATACCATGCAGGTTAAATAACCTGACTGGTTTAGCTCGGCACGCCAATAAGCCAGTTTGCCGATAACCGGACACTGAAAAATCGAGTGACCATGAGCACTGAATCCCAGCACCTATACAGCCAGTTACCTGCCATTGACCGCCTGCTGCGCGATCCTGCGGTTGAACCCGCCGTCGCCAAACACGGCCAGACGCTTATCAGCGAACTACTGCGCCAGATGCAGACACAGGCGCGTGAAGCCATCAAGACGCAGCAACAGCTGCCCGCCTGGTGTCAGGACTGGCCGCAGGCGCTACAGGCACGCCTGGAACAACAGCAGCGCCCGGCGTTGCAACCGGTATTTAACCTCAGCGGCACCGTGCTACACACCAATCTGGGGCGAGCGCTGTTGGCGCAACCGGCAGTGGATGCGGTGGTCAGTGCCATGGGCAGTGCCGTGACGCTGGAATACGATTTGGATGGCGCAGGCCGTGGGCATCGCGATCGGGCCATCGCGGACTTGCTCTGCCAGCTCACCGGGGCGGAAGATGCCTGCATCGTCAACAATAACGCGGCGGCGGTGCTATTGATGCTGGCGGCAGTGGCACCGGGCCAGCAAGTGGTGGTATCACGTGGCGAGTTGGTGGAGATTGGCGGCGCGTTCCGTATCCCGGACGTCATGCGCCAGGCTGGCTGCCAACTGGTGGAAGTCGGCACCACCAACCGTACACATCTGAAAGATTATCGTGCCGCCATCAACGAGCAAACCGGCCTGTTGATGAAGGTGCACACCAGTAATTACAGCATTCAAGGGTTTACCGCTGCGGTCGATGAAAGCGAACTGGCGGTGTTGGGCCACGAATACGGCATTCCTGTGGCGACCGATTTGGGCAGTGGCTCGCTGATCGACATGGCGCAATACGGCTTGCCAGCCGAACCGATGCCGCAACGCTTGATCGCTGCAGGTGTCGATCTGGTGACCTTCTCCGGTGATAAATTGCTGGGCGGGCCGCAGGCCGGGATTATCGTAGGTAAAAAAGATCTCATCGCCCGTTTGCAACAGCATCCGCTCAAGCGCGCTCTGCGCGTCGGCAAAATTACCTTGGCGGCGCTGGAAGCCACGCTGCGGTTGTATCAACAGCCAGAGTTACTGGCAGAACACTTACCCACCTTGCGCTTACTGACCCGCCCACAGCAACAGATGCAGGAAACCGCCGAACGTTTGCAAAGCCAGTTGGCTTCGCGGTTTGCTGGCCGTTTCGAGCTGCGTAGCGAGCCGTGCTGGTCACAGATTGGCAGCGGTTCGTTGCCGGTAGATCGCCTGCCGAGCTACGCATTGACCTTTACCCCACTCGATGGCCGGGGCGCAACCTTAGAAGGCTTGGCCCAGCAGTGGCGTAGCTTGCCGCAGCCGGTCATTGGCCGTATCAACGACGGCAAACTGTGGCTCGATCTACGTTGCCTGGAACAGGAGGGCGCACTGGTTGAGGCGCTGAGCGCATGATTATCGCCACCGCTGGCCATGTCGACCACGGTAAAACTACCCTGCTGCAGGCGATCACCGGCATCAATGCCGATCGCCTGCCGGAGGAGCAACGCCGTGGCATGACCATCGATCTTGGTTATGCCTATTGGCCGCAGCCCGATGGCCGCGTGCTGGGGTTTATCGACGTTCCCGGCCATGAAAAATTCCTCGCTAACATGCTGGCGGGCATTGGCGGCATCGACCATGCGCTGCTGGTGGTGGCCTGTGACGATGGCGTAATGGCGCAAACCCGTGAGCACCTGGCGATCCTGCGCCTGAGCGGCAGGGCGCAGTTGACGGTGGCGTTAACCAAAGCTGACCGTGTAGATCCTGCACGAATCGCTGAAGTGCAAACCCAGGTGTTGGCCGAATTGGCACAGCAGGGCTGGCATGATGTGTCGGTGTTTGTTACTGCGGCGGCCCTGGGAGAAGGCATTGATGAGCTGCGCCAGCATCTGTTGGCGCTGCAACCCGGTGAGCACTTACTCTCCCGGCGTTTTCGGCTAGCGGTGGATCGCGCCTTCAGCGTTAAAGGTGCCGGGCTGGTGGTGACAGGGACGGCGCTGGGCGGCAGCGTGGCGGTAGGCGATACGCTGTGGCTGACCGGTGCGGATGTGCCAGTGCGGGTGCGCGGCTTGCATGCGCAGAATCAGGCGACAGATCAAGCGGTTGCCGGGCAGCGCATTGCGCTGAATATCAGCGGTGACGTCAGCAAAGACCAGCTAACGCGCGGCGACTGGCTGTTGGCGCAACAACCGCCAGCGGCGGTAGAACGTATTCTGGTGGTGATAGAGGCCGATGCGCCGATACAGCACTGGCAGTCGCTGCATATTCACCATGCCGCCAGCCATATCACCGGGCGCATTGCGCTACTGGCCGATAACCTGGCGGAGCTGATCCTCGATCGTCCGCTGTGGCTGGTGGAAAACGATCGGTTGGTACTGCGGGATATCAGCGCACGCCAAACGCTGGGCGCTGCACGCGTGCTGGGGCTTTCCTCGCCGAAACGGGGCAAGCGTCAGCCGGAATATCTGGCCTGGCTGGCCGCGCTGGCTCAGGCATCCAGCGATGGGCAGGTGCTGGATTTGCGCTTGCCGGGTGGCGCACTGGATTTGGCCGCGTTTGCCTGGGCGCGACAACTGACGGATGACGGTCTGCAGGAACTGCTGGCGGGCTATGCCCTGATGATCTCCGGCGACATGGCGCTAGCCCCAACCAACGTGCAAGCGCATGAGCAACGCCTGTTGCAGGTGTTGGCCGAATACCATCAGCAACATGCCGATCAGCTAGGCCTGGGGCGGGCTCGTCTGCGCCGAATGGCGTTACCGGCGCTGCATGAGCCGCTGGTATTTATGATGATCGATCGGCTGCTGGCGGCGGGGTTGCTGCGCAATACGCGCGGTTGGCTGCACCTGCCGGACCACGGTTTGGCATTCAGCAGCGAGCAACAGGCGCTGTGGAGCCGCATTGAGCCGCTGTTTGGTGACGATCCCTGGTGGGTGCGCGATCTGGCCGCCTCGTTGGGCGAAGAGGAAAACAGCGTTCGCGCCGCGTTGCGCAAGGCGGCACAGCTTGGCTACGTCACCGCCGTGGTGGTCGATCGCTACTACCTCAGCCAGCGTATCGAACAGTTTGCCGCAATGATCCGCGAGCTCGACGCCACGCAAGGCAGCACCAATGCCGGTGATTTCCGCGATCGGCTGGGGGTTGGCCGCAAGCTGGCGATCCAGGTGCTGGAATTCTTCGATCGCAGCGGCTTTACCCGGCGTAAGGGGAACCAGCACCTGCTGCGGGATCGCGGGCTGTTTGGCGGTTGAAATTATGGGTGCATATTGTTGCACCCAGTTTAAAAGATTGTGACACCCTTCATGCGTTTGAGCATTGTTTCGCCATTTCTCCTCATAAACCCCTATCATTCCGGCTAGAGATCGTTCACCGCTTCTTAAGTTTGATCACCGGATCTGCGGCCATGGTGCCGTGAACCTGCTTACCGTCTGCGGGCGGTAAGGTTGCAGCCACGTTAAAAGGAGATACAAATGGCGAATACCACTACGGCAAGTCACCTCACGCCTGAAAACACCGGGTTTCCTCTCAAGCTGAAAAAACGTTATGACAACTTTATCGGTGGTGCCTGGGTGGCGCCGGTACAGGGCGAGTATTACACCAACCTGACGCCGATCACCGGCCAGACGTTGTGCGAAGTGGCCAGCTCCTCCTCCCAGGATATCGAGTTGGCGCTGGATGCGGCCCACGATGCCAAAGGGGCATGGGGGAAAATGTCGGTGCAGGCGCGCGCCAATTTGCTCAACCGGGTCGCCGATCGCATGGAGCAGAATATCGATCTGCTGGCGGCGGCAGAAACCTGGGATAACGGCAAACCGATCCGCGAAACCGTCAATGCCGACGTTCCGTTAGCTATCGACCATTTCCGCTACTTTGCTGCCTGCGTACGTGCACAAGAGGGCGGGATTAGTGAGATCGACTCAGAGACGGTGGCCTATCACTTCCACGAACCGATGGGTGTGGTGGCACAAATCATTCCGTGGAACTTCCCGCTGCTGATGGCGTGCTGGAAGATGGCGCCAGCGCTGGCAGCGGGTAACTGCATCGTGCTGAAACCGGCCAAGCTGACGCCGCTATCGGTACTGGTGCTGATGGAACTGATCCAGGACATCCTGCCGCCAGGGGTGATCAACGTGGTCAACGGCGCAGGCGGTGAAATCGGGGAATATCTGGCCACCTCCAAGCGCATCGCTAAAGTGGCCTTTACCGGTTCGACCGAAGTGGGCCGCCAAATCATGGGCTACGCCACCCAGAACATCATTCCGGTGACGCTGGAACTGGGCGGCAAGTCACCCAACATCTTCTTTGCCGACGTGATGGATAAAGAGGACTCGTTCTTCGACAAGGCGCTGGAAGGCTTTGCGCTGTTTGCCTTCAACCAGGGGGAAGTCTGTACCTGTCCGAGCCGGGCGCTGGTGCAGGAATCGATCTACGAGCGCTTTATGGAACGGGCGATCAAACGGGTGGAGAGCATCCGTAGCGGCAACCCGTTGGACGCCAGCACCCAAATGGGGGCGCAGGTTTCCGAAGGGCAGATGAAGACCATCCTCAACTACATCGAGATCGGCAAGCAGGAAGGGGCCAAGGTGCTGACCGGTGGCCGACGTAAGGCGCTGGATGGCGGGTTGGCACAAGGGTACTACATGGAGCCTACCATTCTGTTCGGTAAGAACAGCATGCGGGTATTCCAGGAAGAGATTTTTGGCCCGGTGCTGGCGGTGACCACTTTCAAGGATATGGATGAAGCGCTGGCGCTGGCCAATGATACCGATTTTGGCCTGGGGGCCGGGGTGTGGAGCCGCAACGGCAACATTGCCTACCAGATGGGGCGCAACATTCAGGCGGGCCGCGTCTGGACCAACTGCTACCATGCCTACCCGGCACATGCGGCGTTCGGCGGCTACAAACAGTCGGGGATCGGGCGGGAAACCCATAAGATGATGTTGGAGCACTATCAGCAGACCAAGTGCCTGCTGGTGAGCTACTCCGAGAAACCGATGGGGCTGTTCTGACCCTTCACGCTAACCCTCTCCCAAAGGGAGAGGGTTGATTAACCATTACACTGTGGCACTCGGTGCGGGAGTGGCGCCACCACGGTGTTTACTGAGGAACAGCGCCGTCAACATCAGCCAACACAGGCCACTGACCAGATTGAACAGGCTGAATAACCCGTTACCGCCCCAGACATAGGCTACCTTGGCCAGCTCGATGCCAATGGTGAACACCGACATGCTCAGCATCCCCATCACGGCCGAAACGGCACCTTTGCTCACGTTGCTGGAAAACAGCGTCAGGCGATACAGACCGGCGTTCGCCAAACCAATGCCGTAAGCATAAAGGCTCAGCCCGGCGGTCATCCATAGGTAGGCATGGGCGGAAAATACCGTGGCCAGTGCGGCGAGCAGCAGGCCCAGCAGCATCGGCCATGCGCCCAGCTTGATCGGGCGTTCAATACTGAGTTTGCCGGTGATGCGAGCTAGCGTCAGGTTGCCGAGGATCAGCGCGCCAAACACCGGAATTTGCAACAAGCCATAGTCCAGCGCCGAGAGTGACTCACCCTTGATCAGGATCACCGGAGATTGGGCAATCCAGGCCAACAACGGCAGGCTGGCAAAGCCGATAGCCAATGAACCACAGATAAAGCGCCGATTGGCCAGCACCTGACGATAGTCCCGCCACAGATTGGCCGCCGAGAAGGCTTCCCCCCGCAGCGTGGCGGTTTCAGGCATGGCTTTCCACAGGCCGACAAAGGCAATCGCGGCCAGGGCAGCAAACAGTACAAACATGCTCTGCCAGGAGGCGACGTGAACCCAGGCGGCCCCGGCCAACGGCCCCAGCAGCGGGGCGATCAACGCCACGTTAGCCATCAGCGCGGTGATTTTGATACATGTCGCCTCTTCAAACGACTCCTGAATGGTGGCATAGCCCACCGCGCCGATAAAGCACAGGCCGATCCCTTGCAGGAAGCGCATCACGATAAACTGTTCGATATTGGTGACCAGCAGAATGGCCAGACAGGTGACGATAAAGAACAGCACCCCGGCCAGCATCACCGGGCGGCGGCCACGGCGATCTGACAGCGGGCCAAGCAGCCACTGCAGGAAAATGCCGCCAGCCAGATAGGCGGTCATTGAGGTGGGCACCCATTCCACACCGGCGTTGAAATCGGCCACGACCGCCAGCATACCGGGCTGGATCATATCGTTGGCGATATAGGTCGCGAATTCGAACAGTACCAGACAAAGTGGGAATAAAAGCGCCTGTCGGCCCAGAAGTGCCGCAGGGGGTAATGATGTTTTCATTTTTATTTTACTGATAGTAAAGAAGAAATAAGGAACTGCCAGGGCGGGAGAGCGCAAACTGAGCGAGTTGTGGCGGCTATTTTGCCGCCAATTGTTCACCTTGGCAATCATAAGGTGATTTTAGGCTCATTCTTAATAGCGCTTTTAAGCGTTGTGCTGAGCCCCCCTGAGCTATAACCTCTGATTAACATTTCTCTATACCCGTCGTCTTTCAAGCTGCAGCGTTGTTACCTGCACTATCTCACCCCAGTCACTTACTAAAGTAAGCTCCTGGGGATGAGATAACTGGGCGCCTAGCTGCAGCTCGAAATCCATAGGGTATATGACAGAATTATAGGCAACTGACGGGCAGCAATGAGCAATAAAATTGGTTGGATAGATAACTTACGTGCGCTGGCGTGCATGATGGTGGTGATGATCCACGCGACCACCTACTACGTCGCCAACGGTGTGGCTGTGGGTGAACATAACTGGGATATGGCTAACGTATTGAACTCGCTTTCACGGGCTTCGGTGCCGCTGTTTTTTATGATTTCCGGCTTTCTGTTTTTTGGTGAGCGCAGTGCCAACCAAAAACACTTTATCCGCATTACCTGCTGTATTTTGTTCTACAGCGCCATTGCCCTGATTTATATTGCCTGCTTTACCCGCATCGGCTTTTGGCCCTCGTTGCGCGCTATCCTGCAAAAGCCGGTGTTTTATCACCTGTGGTTCTTTTATGCCATTGCGGTGGTCTACCTGCTTTCGCTGCTGATCAGCGTCAAACCGGTTTCTGGCCGCTATCTGGCCGGGGTGATCGTCATTCTGGCGATTATCGCCAACCCTAATACCAGCAAGCTGACCCTGGATAATGTCCAGCTACTACCGGTGAACCTGTACATCTTTGGCGATACCTTCTATTACCTGCTGTATGCCTTGGCAGGGCGAGCGATCGGCATGATGGCTACCCAACGGCGCGGTATGAGCCTGTTGGCGGTGCTGTGCTTTATTGTTAGCGTGGTCCTGATTATCCGTGGCACCAAAAGCCAGATGTTTATCAACGGCAGCTTTGCCGATACGTTTTATATGTACACCGGCCCCTTGGTATTTGTGGCGGCGGTCTCGCTGCTGGTGTGGTGCAAAAACTGCCTGCCGAATCCAATCGGCTGGCTAGGCGTGATCTCCCGCCACTCGCTGGCGATCTACGGCTTTCATGCCCTGATCGTTAACGTGATGCGTAACCAGCACTGGGAGTTTCCGGCCTACCCGCTGTTGGATATCTTCTGGGTGTTTGGCATGGCGCTTGGCGTGAGCCTGCTGTTGTCGATGGGGTTACAGAAAGTGGATACCCGGCGGCTGGTGTCTTAAGCCTGCCAGCGCTGCTGTGCCCGCCGCAGTTGGCGCCCAGAGGAGAAGCCTGCGGTTAGCGCGGCTTTTTCCAGGCCGTAACCTTGTTGCAGGCGTTGCTGTGCTACCGCCAGCCGCAATTGCTCATGGTATTCCCGCACGCTGAGGCCGATATGCAGACGGAACAGCCGGGCCAGATGGCGGCTGCTGACGTGGGCTTTCTCCGCTACCTGAGGGACCGACCACTCGGCCTCCGGCTCGGCGGCCATCACATCCTGCGCCCGGTGCACGGCTGGATGCAGATGATTGCGATAGCGTAACCACGGGGAGAGCTGCGGATCGTCGCCGGAGCGGCGGAAATAAACCACCATCTCACGGGCAATCTCCAGCGTACGGTCAGCCCCACAGTGCTGATTGACCAGGTGCAGGGCCAAATCGATACCGGCGGTGATGCCCGCGCTGGTAAACACCCCACGATCCTCAACGAAAATACGGTTTTCCTTCACCTGTGCTGCCGGTGCCTGCTGGCGCAAGCGCTCGATCACGGCGTGGTGAGTGGTGCAATGATAGCCGTCGAGCAATCCGGCCTGGGCGGCCAACAGCGCACCGGAACAGACGCATACCAGATCTATCTGCCGCTGGGCCAAAGCCGGGCGCAATGCCTGGAGCCAATTGCGTGCCAGAGCCGCTTCCTCGCTAGCAAAGTAATGCGTTGAGTCTGCCACCCCCGGTATCACCAGAATATCCCCTTCGTTCCACTGTTGCGGCAAGGGAGCTAGCTGGCCGATGGTCATGCCGATGGAACAGGAAATTTGCGGCACCGGGCTGACATAGTGCAGCTGGAACTGCCCGGTTAGCCGCAATACCTCTGCCGGGCCGCTGACATCCAGTAGCAGCACGTTGGGGAGCATCAGAAAGTAAACGGCCTTGGGCATGATTATTCCTGTGAAAGTTGCGCCAATGCTTCATCGACGCTGGCAATAGTGGCAAAGCGGTCGACCAGCACGGTTTCAGTATGCCGCTTTAACTGCTCGGGGGTAAAGAGGCTGCCGTCCGGGTGATGCATTGGGAAAGTGAGCGTAGCTTCGGTCACAAACGTCACTTTATAACCTAGATCCGAGGCGACGCGGGTGGTGGTTTCACAGCATTGCTCGGTGCGGATACCGCTGATGATTAGATGGTTGATCTGGCGTTCACGCAGCCAGGCATCCAGGCCAGATTCAGTCAGCGCATTGTGTACTTGCTTTTGCACCGTAACGTCAGCCTGGTGGTTCAGGAACGGCAGGCGTTTCACGTAGCCAGATGCCAAAGAGAACGGCCCCTTAGGCGAGACATGGAACACGTCGACCAGCGGCACCCCTTGCTGCTGACAACCCGCAATCAGGCGTGTCAGCGCCTGTTGAAACGCAGGCAGGTCGTCTTCCTGCCAGAACGGACGGTGTTGAAAAGATTGTTGAACATCGATGATCAATAGTACGCTACGTGACATTTTCGGCCCTCCTCTATTTGGTATAACACCATATTGCGCCAGCGATAGGGCAGAAAGAAGGTCAAAAACGGCCATCATGATGGCAACAACGGACTAACGTTGAAGAAGGGAAACCCCTCGTCGATTGAGAGGGGTTATGTGCGGCTAGGGAGGGGTTACATCAGCGGCTGCAGGCAGCGGTAAAGCTCGCGGAAGGTGCGGCGTTGAGCTGCATAATATTGATGCCGTTCGGCATCCGGCTCATGCACCTGCTCTAACGGTAATTCCGGCAGTAGGGTACTCAAGGGGTAGCCGGGGTTCAGCGCAATCTGTGCCAGCCGCGCGGCTCCCAATGCCGGGCCAACGTCGCCGCCGGTGCGGTATTCCAGCCGCTGGCCGCTGATATCGGCCAGCATCTGACGCCAGAACGGGCTGCGAGCACCACCGCCAATCAAGGTGATAGCCGTGGGTTGCAGGCCGCTGGCATGCAGCACGTCCATGCCATCCGCCAGTGCGAAACCCACGCCTTCCAGCACTGCCCGTGCGAGATCGTTCGGCCCATGTTGATGAGTGAAGCCCCAGAAGGCGCCTTTGGCATTCGGGTTGTTGTGTGGCGTACGCTCGCCGGAAAGATAGGGCAAGAACCACAGCGGCGTTTCAGCAGGAGCGGCCTGCTCAACGTTACGCAGCAAGGTGGCAACGCTGTCGACATGGGTTAACTGGCAGGCCCAGTCCAGGCAGGACGCCGCGCTGAGCATCACCGACATCAGGTGCCAGGTCTGCGGCAGCGCATGGCAGAAGCTGTGCACCGCGCTGGTCGGGTTACTGAGGAAACCGTCGCTGACGGCGAAGTAGACGCCAGAGGTACCCAGTGACAGCATCGCCTGCCCGGCCTGATACAGCCCAACGCCGATCGCCCCGGCGGCATTGTCACCCCCGCCGGCCACCACCGGCACCGGTGCCATCCCCCAACGTTGGGCCAGTTCGCTATGCACTTGCCCGGTGATCTGGTTGCCTTCAAACAGATCAGGCATCTGCTCACGCGTCAGTTCGCAGGCATCAAGCATGGCGTCGCTCCAGTCACGTTTGGCGACGTTTAGCCACATTGTCCCTGCGGCATCGGACATATCGCTGGCAAACTCGCCGGTGATGCACCAGCGCAGGTAATCCTTCGGCAATAACACCCTATCGATCTGCTGGAAAATCTGTGGCTCGTGCTCTTTGACCCACAGTAGCTTGGGGGCGGTGAAACCGGGCATCATCAGGTTGCCGGTGATTTCACGTGAGTTGGGTACGGTTTGTTCTAGTGCCTGGCATTGCGCAAAGCTGCGGCCATCGTTCCACAGGATGGCCGGGCGTAATACCCGTTGCTGTTTATCCAGTAACGTTGCGCCATGCATCTGGCCGGTCAGGCCAATGGCTTTGACCTGTTGCAGACTATGCTGCTTAGCTAATGCCAACATGGCGCGGTCGGTGGCTTGCCACCAATCTTGCGGGTCTTGTTCAGACCATAGGGGATGGGGGCGTGAGATGGGCAGTGGTTCACTCTGGCTGGCCAGCAGTTGGCCTTGCTCGCCTAGCAGGATGACTTTCACGCCGGAAGTACCGAGATCGATTCCAATGTACATGAGCACGGATCCTTTGAAGCGCGGTGAGCGGACCCACCGCGCCGTAGAGAGTTAGCCGAACAGGTAGCGGTTGACCAGGTTCTCCAGCTTTTCCTGATGCCCGCTGACATGTTGTGGGGCCAGCACCTGTTGCTCGGCGTGCTGTGCCAGCGCTTCGAGCGACAGTTTCCCTTGCAGGATCTGTTGGCCCAGCTCACCGTTCCAACCGGCATAGCGTTTGGCAACCTGCTGATGTAGCTGACCATCTTCGATCATGCGGGCGGCCACTTTCAGCGCCAGCGCCATGGTGTCCATAGCGCCGATATGGCCGTAGAACAGATCATATTTGTCGGTACTTTGGCGGCGCAC
The DNA here is from genome assembly GCF_047530005.1 of Serratia sp. N21D137. Classification (NCBI taxonomy): domain Bacteria; kingdom Pseudomonadati; phylum Pseudomonadota; class Gammaproteobacteria; order Enterobacterales; family Yersiniaceae; genus Serratia; species Serratia sp. N21D137. The sequence continues at coordinate 20,277 of NZ_JBLJAJ010000011.1, read as the reverse complement.
CTTCGAGTCAAAGTTCAGCCCGCCGGTAGTGAAACCGCCGGCCTTGAGGATTTCGAACATCACCAGCGCGTTTTCCTCCACGCTGTTCGGGAACTGATCGGTATCCCAACCTAGCTGTGGATCGCCCCGGTTGGCATCGACCGAGCCGAAAATCCCCAGCGCGATGGCGGTGGCGATCTCGTGGTGGAACGAATGCCCGGCCAGCGTGGCGTGATTGGCCTCGATGTTTACCTTGATCTCTTTTTCCAGGCCGAACTGTTTAAGGAAACCGTAAACGGTGGCGACGTCGTAATCGTACTGATGCTTGGTCGGCTCCTGGGGTTTGGGCTCGATCAGCAGCGTTCCCTGGAAGCCGATCTTATGTTTGTGCTCAACCACCATCTGCATAAAGCGGCCAATCTGTTCACGCTCCTGGCGCAGATCGGTATTGAGCAGGGTTTCATAGCCTTCACGCCCGCCCCACAGCACATAGTTTTCACCGCCCAGTTTGTGGGTAGCATTCATGGCCGTGAACACCTGAGTGGCAGCCCAGCTGAAGACTTCCGGATCCGGATTGGTCGCCGCCCCGGCACCGTAACGCGGATGGGTGAAGCAGTTGGCGGTGCCCCACAGCAGCTTCACGCCGCTGCTTTGCTGTTTCTCAGCCAGCACGTCGGTCATGATCGCAAAATTGTTCAGATACTCTTTTAACGTGGCCCCTTCCGGTGACACGTCGATATCGTGGAAGCAGTAGTAAGGCACGTTCAGCTTATGGAAAAACTCGAACGCCACATCAGCCTTGCGTTTAGCCAGCTCCAGCGCTTCGCCCGGCTGTTGCCAAGGGCGATCGAAGGCCCCAATGCCGAACATGTCTGCCCCGTTCCAGCAGAAAGTGTGCCAGTAGCAGGCGGCGAAGCGCAGATGGTCGGCCATACGTTTGCCGAGGATGATTTCATCGGGGTTGTAGTGGCGGAAAGCCAACGGGTTATTGCTGCTGGTGCCTTCGTAACGAACCTGTTCTAGCTGATCAAAATAGGATTGCATGAGTGACTCCTTGGTAACGGTGCCCGGCGTAAGGGATGCGCTCATCTTCGGAGTAAGCGGCGGAATGCTCAATTACGTTATTTCACACTTAAATTCACAGAATTATTAAATGTGCGCGGGATCTCATAATTTAACGAAGGGCCGGTTTTATTGGTCGCGGGTTATTTCACAGGTTTAAAACATGACCGCCATCATAAAATCAACATTAAACCAAAAACCGTAATTCACTGGTGAAAATCTGTAATTGCTGAACACCGCATAAGCGACAACAATCCACTGGAAGTTTCGTGTTTTATCTCGTCACCTTTCAATTTTGCCGTTTGAAAGCGTACGGATAACTATTTCCCTACACAACTCAAGGGTTATAAAATGAAATTCAAACCACTCTTGCTTTCAGCTTGCGCACTGCTGCTACTGGCCAGCCAACCGGGCTACAGCCAACAGATTAAAATCGGTATGGCTATCGACGACCTGCGTCTGGAACGTTGGCAAAAAGACCGCGATATTTTTGTCAAGAAAGCCAACGCCCTGGGGGCCGAGGTGTTTGTTCAGTCGGCCAACGGCAATGAAGAAACCCAAATGGCGCAGATCGAGAATATGATCAACCGCGGCGTCGATGTTCTGGTGATCATCCCTTATAACGGCCAGGTGCTAAGCAACGTGATCAGCGAGGCGAAGCGTGAAGGTATCAAGGTTCTGGCCTATGACCGCATGATCAACAATGCCGATATCGATTTCTACATCTCGTTTGATAATGAGAAAGTAGGTGAAATGCAGGCGGAAAGCCTGGTGCAGCGCGTGCCGCAGGGCAACTACTTCCTGATGGGCGGCTCGCCGGTGGATAATAACGCCAAGCTGTTCCGCAAGGGGCAGATGACCGTGCTGCAACCGCTGATCGACAGCGGCAAGATCAAGGTGGTGGGCGATCAGTGGGCCGACGGCTGGCTGCCGGAAAACGCGCTGAAGATCATGGAAAACGCCCTGACGGCCAACAATAACCATATCGACGCGGTCGTGGCCTCCAACGATGCCACCGCCGGTGGAGCCATTCAGGCACTGGCTGCACAAGGGCTGGCGGGGAAGGTGGCGATCTCTGGTCAGGACGCCGATCTGGCGGCGGTAAAACGCATCGTGGCTGGCACCCAAACCATGACGGTCTATAAACCGATCAGCAAGCTGGCCGACGAAGCGGCGGATATCGCCGTGCAGCTGGGCAAAGGGGAACAACCCAAGTCCAATGCCAAATTAAATAATGGCAGTAAAGAGGTTTCGGCCTGGTTATTAACCCCGGTACAGGTGGATAAAACGAATATCGACAGTACGGTTATTGCCGATGGTTTCCATAAGCAATCCGATCTTAATTAATGGCAATGCCATCTGGGGGGAGTGAATAATGCCCTGCCTGTTAGAAATGCGAAATATCACTAAACAATTCGGCGCAGTGAAAGCCGTGGATAATGTCAGCCTGCACTTGGAAGCGGGGCAGGTATTATCCTTGTGCGGTGAAAATGGCTCAGGAAAATCCACCTTGATGAAAGTGCTGTGCGGAATATATCCGCACGGCAGTTATCAGGGCGATATTTATTTTTCGGGCGAGATTGTTACGGCGAAAACCATTTGCGATACCGAGCAGAAAGGCATCGCCATCATTCACCAGGAATTGGCCCTGGTGAAGCAGATGACGGTGCTGGAGAACCTGTTTCTCGGCAACGAGTGGGGCCGCTATGGGGTGATGGATTACGACAACATGTACCTGCGCTGCCAGCGCATGCTGGCGCAGGTTAAGCTGGAGGTTGACCCTAATACCCGCGTGGGTGAACTGGGGTTGGGCCAACAGCAGTTGGTGGAGATTGCCAAGGCCTTGAACAAACAGGTGCGCCTGCTGGTACTCGATGAACCCACCGCCTCATTGACCGAAAGTGAAACCGCCACGTTGCTGGCGATCATTGCGGATCTGCGCGATCACGGGATCGCCTGTATCTATATTTCGCACAAGCTCAACGAGGTGAAAGCGATCTCGGACTTTATCTGCGTGATCCGCGATGGCAAGCACATTGGCACCCGGCCTGCGGCGGAGATGAGCGAGGACGATATCATCGCCATGATGGTTGGCCGTGAGCTGACCGAGCTGTATCCGCAGGAACCCCATACCATCGGTGAGGTGGTCCTGCAGGTGGAAAACCTCACTGCCTGGCACCCGGTCAACCGCCATATCCGCCGGGCCGATAATGTGTCTTTTACCCTACGGCGTGGGGAGATCCTCGGCGTGGCCGGGCTGGTTGGCTCCGGGCGTACCGAAACCATGCAGTGCCTGTTTGGCGCCTATGCGGGGCGTTGGCAGGGCAAGATCACCATCGCAGGGCAGGCCGCCACCATCACCAACTGCCGCGAGGCAATGCGATATGGCATCGCCATGGTGCCAGAAGACCGCAAGCGCGATGGCATCGTGCCGGTAATGGGCGTGGGGGCCAATATGACGTTGGCGGCGCTGGGGGATTTCAGTGGCGCATTGACGGTGCTGGATGATGCGCAGGAGCAGGCAACTATCCAACAATCGCTGGCACGGTTACGGGTGAAAACGTCTTCTGCGGAGCTGGCTATCGCCCGTCTCAGCGGGGGTAACCAGCAGAAAGCCATCCTGGCGAAGTGCCTGTTGCTGAACCCGCAAATCCTCATTCTGGATGAGCCAACGCGCGGCATTGATATCGGTGCCAAACAAGAGATTTACAAGTTAATCAATCAATTGGCACAGCGGGGGCTCGCGGTGATTGTGGTGTCCTCCGAATTGCCGGAGGTGCTGGGGTTAAGCGATCGGGTATTGGTGATGCACCAGGGGCAGATTAAAGCCGATCTGGTGAACCGCGATCTGACCCAGGAACAGGTAATGGAAGCGGCCTTGAGGAGTGAAACACATGTTGAAAAGCACGCAATCTGAAGCCAGCCTGCCGGCAGTGGGGGCAAAAAAGCCGCTGTTCGGGCTGAAAACCGTCAACTTGCAGGTGTTCGTGATGTTGGCGGCGATCGCCGTCATCATGCTGTTCTTTACCTTTACCACCGAAGGGGCCTATCTCAGCGCCCGTAACATCTCCAACCTGCTGCGCCAGACGGCGATCACCGGCATTCTGGCGGTGGGCATGGTGTTCGTGATTATTTCGGCGGAGATCGACCTTTCCGTTGGTTCAATGATGGGGCTATTGGGGGGCGCGGCGGCGATATTTGACGTCTGGTTCGGCTGGCCGTTGCCGTTGACCATCGTGGTCACGCTGTTGGCGGGGCTATTGCTGGGGGCCTGGAATGGCTGGTGGGTCGCCTATCGTAAAGTTCCTTCGTTTATCGTCACCCTGGCGGGGATGTTGGCGTTTCGCGGCATTCTGATCGGCATTACCAATGGCACCACCGTGTCACCCACCAGCAATGCCATGTCGCAGATTGGCCAGAGCTACCTGCCTAACGGAGTGGGTTTTGGCATTGGCGCGGTCGGCCTGATGCTGTTTGTGGCCTGGCAGTGGCGGCGGCGCAGTAGACGTACACAGCTGGGCTTGCCGGTAGCGGCAGCGAGCGGTGATATCACCCGGCAGAGCATCATGGCCATCCTGGTATTAGGGGCGATTTATCTGCTGAACGACTATCGCGGGGTACCAACGCCGGTGCTGATCCTGACCGCATTGATGCTGGCTGGGATCTTTATGGCGTCGCGTACCGCCTTTGGCCGCCGTATTTATGCCATCGGCGGTAATATCGATGCCGCGCGGCTTTCCGGGGTTAACGTTGAACGTACCAAGCTGGCGGTGTTTGCCATCAACGGCCTGATGGTGGCGATTGCCGGGCTGATCCTCAGTTCGCGCTTGGGGGCCGGTTCGCCCTCTGCCGGTAACATTGCCGAGCTGGATGCTATCGCCGCCTGCGTGATCGGTGGCACCAGCCTTGCCGGGGGGATCGGTAGCGTGGCGGGAGCGGTGATGGGGGCGTTTATCATGGCCTCATTGGATAACGGCATGAGCATGTTGGATGTGCCGACGTTCTGGCAATATATCGTCAAAGGCGCGATCTTGCTGCTGGCGGTGTGGATGGATTCCGCGACCAAACGCCGGGTGTAGGCGTGGCTTCACACTTGTAGCTGTGGCCGTATTTATTGCTGGGGAGCCCCCATGTTTAAGAAGCGCTACCGTATTACGCTGTTGTTCAACGCCAATAAAGTGTACGACCGGCAGGTGGTGGAGGGCGTTGGCGAGTATTTACAGGCGTCGCAAAGCGATTGGGATATCTTTATCGAAGAGGATTTCCGTTGCCGCATCGATAATATCAAGGACTGGCTGGGGGACGGCGTGATCGCCGATTTCGACGACCGGAATATCGAGCAGTTATTGCGTAACGTCCAGGTGCCGCTGGTTGGCGTCGGGGGCTCTTACCATCGGGAGGCGGATTACCCGCCGGTGCATTACATCGCGACCGACAACCATGCGCTGGTGGAAGCGGCGTTTATGCACCTGAAAGAAAAAGGGCTGAACCGCTTTGCATTCTATGGTCTGCCGGTGGAAGGGGGGAAGCGTTGGGCGCAGGAGCGTGAGCAGGCTTTTCGCCAGTTGGTGGCGGCGGAACAGTATCAGGGGGTGGTGTATCAGGGGATGGAAACCGCGCCGGAGAACTGGCAATACGCCCAGAACCGCTTGGCGGACTGGGTGCAGACCTTGCCCCAGCAGACCGGGATTATAGCCGTTACCGATGCGCGGGCGCGCCACCTGTTACAGGTGTGCGAGCACCTGGATATTCCTGTGCCGGAAAAACTCTGTGTGATTGGCATTGATAACGAAGAGCTGACGCGCTATCTGTCGCGCGTGGCGTTGTCGTCGGTGGTGCAGGGGACACGCCAGATGGGCTATCGTGCCGCCAAGCTGTTGCATCAACTGCTTGATCAGCGCGAGCTGCCGCTACAGCGCATTCTGGTGCCGCCGGTGAAGGTGATTGAACGGCGGTCTACCGATTTCCGTTCATTGCGTGATCCGGCGGTGATCCAGGCCATGCACTATATCCGTTACCATGCCTGCAAGGGGATCAAGGTGGAGCAGGTACTGGATGCGGTGGGCATGTCCCGTTCCAATCTGGAAAAACGCTTCAAGGATGAAACCGGCCAGACGATCCATAACGCCATCCACCAAGAGAAGCTTGATCGCGCCCGCAATTTACTCACCGCGACCTCATTACCCATCAACGAAATTTCCCAGATGTGTGGCTACCCATCGTTGCAGTACTTCTATTCGGTGTTCAAGAAGGGCTATGACATGACGCCCAAAGAGTGCCGCGACCGTTTTGGGGAGGCTGGCTATTGAAACCGCAGTGTGGGCATTGTTTGTTACGTGGCAGATAATATTTCTGTCATTACGGCTCCCTATAGTGGCGTTGCTTTTTACCTTTGGGCAAAACCATAACCAGGGAATTCATTATATGCATAAATTACCCTCCCGCCTGGCACTGCTGGCCAGTTGTCTGGCATTCAGCACCACGCTATGGGCGCAGGCTCAGGAAGTCCCCGCCGTGCTGGCCGGGCACGCCGTATTACCGGTGAAGTCCAGCGTCACGGCCCCCCAGGATGCACCAACCGATCTGCAACAGAGCGGTAAATACACCAGCGGCAAACGCATCACCGAACTGGGCAGCGTAGCGGGGAAATCTGCCGATCGGCTGACCGGCATCGGACTACCCATCAATGGTCAGCCATTGCAGGGGCACTCCGGCATCAAACACATGCCGGATGGCACCTACTGGGTGCTGACCGATAACGGCTTTGGCAGCAAAGCCAACTCGCCGGACGCCATGCTGTATCTCAACCATTACCGTATCGATTTCAAGGAAGGTACGGTAACGCCGCTAAAAACGCTGTTCCTGCACGATCCCGATAAAAAAGTCCCGTTCCATATCGTCAATGAAAGCACCGACAAACGTTACCTGACCGGCAGCGATTTCGACCCGGAAAGCTTCCAGTTTGCCGACGATGCCCTATGGATCGGCGATGAATTTGGCCCTTACCTGATTAAAGCGGATCTGAACGGCAAGGTGCTGGCGGTGTTTGATACCCAGGTTGATGGCAAGGTCGTGAAATCGCCGGATAACCCGACGCTGACGCTGCCAGGTGCGCCGGACGGCAAGCAGAACTTCCAGGTCGCGCGCTCCAAGGGCTTTGAAGGAATGGCGGTATCACCGGATGGCAGCAAGCTGTATCCGCTGCTGGAAGGGGCGCTGTGGGACGGCGAACAGTTTGAGAACCTGGCGGGCAAACGCTATCTGCGGGTGCTGGAGTTTGACGTCAAACAGCAGGCATGGACAGGCCGTAGCTGGCAGTACGTGTTGGAAGACAATCAGAACGCCATCGGTGATTTCAATATGATCGACGCCACCCACGGGCTGGTGATCGAACGTGATAATGGTGAAGGTACTGCCGATAAAGCCTGTGTGGCAGGTGCGCCAACGGATAACTGCTTCAGCCAGATCGCCAAATTCAAACGGGTGTACAAAATAGCGTTTTCTGACGCTAACGTCGGCAAACCGGTAGAAAAACGGGCATATATCGATTTGCTGAACATTCAGGACCCACAGAAGCTGGCGCGTAAACCGCTGAATAACGGCGTGCTGACCTTCCCGTTCTTTACTATCGAGAATGTCGACATGGTGGATGGCAGCCATATCATCGTGGGGAACGACAATAATTTCCCGTTCTCTTCCAGCCGCGAACCCAACGTGGCAGATGATAACGAGTTTATTTTGCTGGATGTGAAAGCCCTGCTACAGCCGTAACACTCTCCTTTATCGCCAAGCCTTCTCCTGATTGGGGGAAGGCTTTCTTATTCCGGTGATGAAGAAATACGTTAAGTGACCCCGCTTTTTGAGGAGCATAGTAGATATAGGGCACGTTCATTTTCAGGAAAGTATATTAATAAAACGTTACTTTCAATCTTGCCGCTTCAGGTTGGCTTTCTGGTAGTCTGCTCTGGGCGTTTTACACTATGTCGCCATTTGTATTGCGAATAATGGCACCAAGGATTGAAGGTGGGAAAATGTCTCGTGTCAGTACCGAAAGTATTATTGTGAAATTAAATTCGTTAGCTATTGCTATTCCTTTGGAGATCCTGATTGCGTGGGAGTCTAGTGATGAGGCCTGGTGTTTAAAGGACGTGCATAAAAAGCCCGTGTATGCCAATGCCAGATATGGCCTATTGCTGAAGCCGGAAGAAAATGGGAGGCCTTCCGCACTAGCCCCTTTTAAGCCCTTTATCTCCATCCATGATCAACGCGTTATTGATGAGATGAGGAAGATTGAAGCAATAGGGATCCTCCCTATCGATAGCAAACGCATATTCAGCGTGTTTTATTGTGAACGCATGCCCTACTACGACAAACAGGCTCATTGCTCTGGTATTATCAGCCATATCAAACCACTGCACTCCATCACCGCACGTTTTTTTGTCTCTGGTGATGATATCGGTAAATTAACCGTTGCTTGTCCCTCCGAGATTTTATCCGCTAAGGAGTGGGTCGTGGCTTTTCTGCTGTTACAAGGCATGGCGGAGAAAGAGATTGCCGGTATTCTCAACAGAACGTTGAGAACGATAAAATTCCATAAAAGTAATATTCTGGCGAAGGTCCATTGTGAAACCACTCGGGAATTTATATTTTTTGCCAGAAAGCAGCAATGGCAATTCTATATCCCACCATTATTTTCCAAACCCTGTTATATCATCCGCTAATCACCTCACTACAAAACTGTACCTTTGGTACAGTTTATTGTTTGTACTTCAAGAGTATGCTCGCTTTCATCATCTGGCATCCCAGTTGATATCTCAATGACATGGATGAGAAGAGGTCATACAATGAGTTACGCAAGCAATCTTGATTTTCCAATATTAATTGTTTCTGTACGCGATAATAAAATACAGGTCGATGATGACTATCATGCGATTAAGGAGGTGCTGGCATTAAATAACTACCATTTTATCCACGCGGAAAGCAATGAAACGGCCCTGGTGATGGCCCGAAAAGAAGCGGGCATCGGCTGTATCATTATTAATGAGTGTGATGGTGCTAACTTGGGCGGGGGTTCTCCCATTATCAAGGAGATTATTCGCGTGATCCGGGCTAAAAACAGCCGGGTGCCCATCTTCTTTTCGTCAAGTGTGCCTTTGTTAGGGCGTTTATCGACGGAGGTGATTCAAGAGATCCATGAGTACATCAACATCAGCGAAGATACGCCCAGTTTTATTGCTGGCCGCATTCATCTGGCGATACGCCAGTATATTGAGAACCTGCTGCCGCCTTACTTCGCCGCGCTAAAAAGTTACGCGTTAGACAGCCCTTACTATTGGGATTGCCCGGGGCATCAAGGGGGCGTTGCCTACCTTAAGCACCCGGTAGGCCGTGAGTTTATCAATTACTTTGGCGAAAACCTGATGCGGGCAGACATCGGCATCTCTACGCCGGAAATGGGGGACTGGCTTGAACATAAGGGAGCGCCGGGCGAATCGGAAACGCGAGCCGCCAAACTCTTTGGCGCGGACAAAACCTTCTACGTGACAGGCGGATCTTCCCAGTCTAACCAGATAGTAGGCCACTCAATTGATTTAAAAGATAAGATCATCCTGGTAGACCGCAATTGCCACAAGTCCGTCAACCATGAGCTGACCATCTCCCAGGCTAAACCCGTCTATTTCCAGCCTGCGCGTAATGGGCTCGGCATTATTGGCTTGATCTCTCCCGATCAGTTTGAGGCCAGCGCGATCCAGCAAAAAATCGATGACAGCGTGCTGGCTTATCAGGCAGAAGACCGCAGCCCCGCTTATGCCATCATCACTAACTGTACTTACGACGGTTTGATTTATGACGTCACTGCCGTCACCCAAAAGCTGGCCAAGTCGGTACCCCGGATCAAATTTGATGAAGCCTGGTATGCCTATGCGAAATTCCATCCCCTGTATCAGGGGCGGTTCGCCATGGATGTCCCCGAAGATAAAGACAACGGCCCAACGCTGTATGCCGTGCAATCGACACACAAGATGCTGGCGGCCTTTTCTTCGGCCTCGATGATACATATCCGCAATTCCAAACGTGCCCCGGTGGATTACGACATTTTCAATCAGGCTTTTATGATGCACGGCACCACGTCACCGTTCTATCCGATCATTGCCTCAATGGATGTGGCGACCGCCATGATGGAAGGGCAAGCCGGTAAGACATTGGTCGATGAAGCTATCCACGATGCTATCAGCTTCCGCAAGACGCTGGTGACCGTCGCAGACAAGCTCAAAGCGGAAAAAAGTGACAAGGGATGGTTCTTCGATGTCTGGCAGCCGAGCACGTTGCTGCAGGAGGGCAAAAAGGTTCCTTTCACCCAGGTGGCCGACGAGGTGCTAGCCAACGATCCCACCTGCTGGCAGTTGCGAGCCGGAGAGGCATGGCACGGCTTTGGCGACTTGCCGGAGGGTTATGCGATGTTGGATCCCATCAAGGTCACCATTACCTGCCCTGGGCTGAACGCGCAAGGAAAGATGAATGTTTTCGGCATCCCCGCGCCGGTAGTGGCAAAATTCCTGGATACCCAGCGCATTATCCCGGCCCGCAACGGCGACTACACCATTCTGGTGTTATTTGCATTGGGTTCTACCCAGGGCAAATGGAATACCCTGATCGACATGCTGATGATATTTAAACATCACTATGACGAGAATATCCCGCTGACCTCGGTGCTTCCGCAGGTTGCGGCCAGCTCTCCCGCCTATCGCAACATGGGCATCGGCGATTTATGCCGGTCGATCCATCAGGCCAATATCGAGCTGAAAATTGCCGAACTTTTGGAGCTTGCCTGTTCTGCGGAGGCCATCCCTGTTCTTACCCCCTCCCAGGCCTACCAATGCCTGATCTCCGACCAAACCGAGCAGGTCAAGGCTGCCGACATATGCAACCGCACGCTGGGCGTGATGATAACCCCTTACCCACCGGGCATTCCGCTCATCATGCCAGGTGAAAAGGTGACGTCAGAATCACGGGCCATCGTCGATTACCTGGTGGCCTTGCAGACCTTCGGCCAGCGATTCCCCGGCTTTGAACATGAACTGCAGGGTGTGGAAGTGGATGAGAACGGCACTTATTGGGTGCGGTGCATAAAAGAAACGCCTGCCAGCGCTTCCATACGTTAATCGGCCCGCGCTTTATCCCCATGGGTGCGATCCGCACCCTCTTCAAGATGTGTATCAACGCAATAATGATGGGAAATATCATGGCTTCTGTTAATACTGCCTCCGTGAAAAAAATGGGGTTGGTCGCCCTGACGCTGGTGACCGCCTCTAACATGATGGGATCCGGGGTCTTTATGCTGCCAACCAATCTGGCAGGCATCGGGTCTATCTCTTTATTTGGCTGGGTGATTACCATTGTGGGTGTGATTGCCCTGGCGCTGGTGTTTGCGAAAAACAGCATGGTGACACCGCGTGACGGCGGCATTATTGCCTATGCCAGCGACGCGTTTGGGCCATTTATTGGCTTTCAGACCACCATCTGTTACTGGATCAGCGCCTGGGTGGGTAACGTGGCGCTGCTGGTGGCGGGTGTGGGTTACCTGAGTTATTTCTTCCCCATCCTCAAAGATCCGCTGGTCAGCTCGATCACCGCCATTGTTATCCTCTGGGGGTTTATCGCTCTGGCTTCTTTGGGGGCTAGGGTGGCCGGGCGCTCCCAATCATTCACCGCCTGCTGCATGCTGGTTGTAGTGCTGGGGATCGGTTTTATTGGCTGGTTCTGGTTCAAACCCGCGTTGTTCACCGAAGTTTATAATGGCACCAAGGATAGCGACGCTTCGGCAATCCTCTCCGCCGCATCTTTGGCTTTGTGGGGCTTTCTGGGGGTGGAATCCGCAGTGGTGTCCAGCGGACAGGTGGAAAACCCCGAATCCACGGTGCCCAAGGCGACGGTATTGGGGTTGCTGATTGCCGCCGTGTGCTATGTCACCAGCTGTTCGGTGATCATGGGGTTAGTACCGCATAGCGAACTGGTGAATTCCGCCGCCCCCTTTGCCGATGCTGCCCGTTATATGTTTGGTGAATTCGCCGGGGAAGTGGTTTCCGCACTGAGCATTATCGCCTGTTTCGGTTCGATCTCTGGCTGGTTGATCTTGCAGTCTGAAGCCCCCAAGGCTGGCGCGAAGCAGGGGTTATTCCCGAAATTCTTTGCCGTGGTGAACAAAAACGATGTACCGATGAAGGGGCTGATTTTTACCGGCGTACTGATGACCGTGGTATTACTGACCACGGCTTCGCCTAATCTGGCAAAACAGTTTCAGGTGATTGTGCTGATGTCGGTGTTTGCCTCTTTACTGCCCTATATCTATGCGCTGGTCGCGCTACCGATCATCATGGTGGCCAAATCCTTGAATAAGGGCGGGGGCTTCATTTTCTACTGCACGTTGGCGGTGATTGGCATTCTCTACAGTCTGTTTGCCCTGTTCGGATCGGGAGGCAATGCCATGTTCTGGGGGGTATTGATGATGATGCTCACCATCCCGCTGTATGCACTGGTTGCGGCAAAACGCAGCAAAAGCGGGATCAAAACACTGTATCTGGATAGCGAGGAGTAGCCGTAAAAAACAGAAAGCGCGGTAACAATGAAGGCGTTACTGCACCGTGAATGGCTCTTTTATCTCAAAGCCTTCTCCATGGTGGGGAGGCTTTTTTATGACGGTGACAAATAAAATACAGCGAATCACCCCTTTTCGGAAAGATATAAGACCCTGCTATTATTAGTTGTTCATTTTAATTAAACGCGTTACGTTCAATTTTGTGTAATATCCTGGCGGTGCGACTACACGGCAATTCTTCATACCGCCGTTATTTGCCAAACCTTGCTATATCATCAGGTAATAGTCCCACCATAAAATAGTCCCTTTGCGACTATTCAGACTACTGGCAAGGTCCGACAGTAAGGCTAGAACATTGTTCTAATAAGATTAGTGGCGGATCTGTGCCAGCTCGTCTTCGGTCAGACCGGTCATTTTCATGACGGTGTTGCGATCGAGACCGTTCTGCAGCATGGTACGGGCAATTTTCAGCGTAGCATCGCGCTCGCCTTCTGAATGCCCTTCCTGCCGACCAAGCTGAATGCCCTTCTCGATACCCTTCTCAATGCCCTTCTGTTCAAGCTGTTGTGCGATGGTCATCAGTGTGTCCCCATGTTGCGGCACTCGCTGTGCCAGTTGGCGTACAAAGGCTTCGGCGTCTGACGTTTCGCCCACCTGTACAATATAGTGTACCAGCGATACTACCTGGGATGAAGAGAGATATCCGGCCAGTAGGATGGGAGCGAGCCTATCCACCAGTTCTTAGCATAGATCCCGTGAAAGCATCGCATGGTGTAATTATGGACTACCGACTATTACAGGGGAAGAGGTATTGGCGACGTCATGGTTATTCAACTGACTTCGACCCTACGGTCGAATATATTTTCCCCGAAAAATTCAGAAGGATAGCCATATTGTCATCAATCTGAATAATTTTCGCCAAAGGTGCAGCTTATTCCCGCACTTTTTTCTTGGTTTTAAAAACGATGGGCCGGATAGAGGGGATTTTTACCGGCGTGCTGATGATCGTGGTATTACTGACCACGGCTTCACCTAATCTGGCAAAACAGTTACAGGTCATTGTTATGCGTTGGTTGCTGCTAAACGTAGCAAAAGCGGGATCAAAACGTTGTACCTGGATAGCGAGGAGTAGCCGTAAAAAACAGAAAGCGCGGTAACAATTTTCGCTTTCGGCATCGGAGCCGGAAAACGTAAACTGTGCCGCGCCTAGTTAGCAGCAGTAGCGATTAATGCACTGCCTGTGGGGCTTGCCAGTTTTCGTGATAGATATGTACGGCTTGCTCTTGCGTGGTAGTGCGATCGCCGGTCAGGCGGTAGGCCACGGTGAAGGCAAAATCAAACGCGGCCCCCAACCCTTGGCCACTGATCAGATTGCCATCTTCCACAACCCTTTCAGCCACGTAGGTACCATCTTCGATCTCCTGATGCAGATCGCCAGAACAGACATAACGGCGGCCTTGCAGCAGTTTGTTGGCAGCCAGCACGCGAGCGGCGGCAGAACACAGCGGGCAGATCAGCTTGGCAGCACGATCGTGGCGGCGGATAAACTCCACGACCAGCTCGTTTTCCGCCATTGCGGCAGTAGCCTGCGGCCCACCGGGGATCACCACGGCATCGTACAGTTGGTCCATGCGGCGTTCCAACAGAGCATCGGCAAACATACGTATCTGGTGATAGCTGCGCAGCTCCAGCCTATCCTGGCAGGACAGCAGCTCTACCTCTATCTCCATACGACGTAACACGTCGATCACGATAACCGCCTCGGCCTCTTCAAATCCTTCGCTCAGCAGGACGGCAACTTTCTTGGTCATAGCATCTCCAGCAATGTACGGGCTAATAACCCGGGCTCGGTTAGGGTAGCAGATAAAAGGCGGGAGTTTTGTGCGGGAGAGCAAGTGTAAGAAGGGGATCGCGGAAACTTGAATTCCCTCTTAGCAGCTAGGGGGATTCGCGCTATAATCTGCGACTTGCTTCCTGTTTCCAGAGGAAGATCCTCGTCCCCGGTGGGGCGGCTGGACTTCAAATCCAGTTGGGGCCGCCAGCGGTCCTGGGCAGGTTCGACTCCTGTGATCTTCCGCCATTCGATGTATTCTGAACTCCACTAAAGTCAATAAATCCCTTATAATACCCGCAAATTAAGCCACTTTCGCTCTCCTGGTGTCAACTCATGTCTACCCAAATCAAGTGTAGTCTGGGGGCACCATAGGGGGCACTGGCGATGCCCCCATTTTTGAGGTGCCCCCTATGAAGCTAACAGCCCGACAAGTTGAAACTGCTAAACCAAAAGACAAGCCGTACAAGCTCTTCGATGGAGGAGGGCTTTACCTTGAAGTAAAAACCAGTGGTTCTCGTTACTGGAGATTGAAGTACCGTTACGGCGAGAAAGAGAAGCGTCTTGCCTTTGGCGTTTACCCCGATGTATCTCTGGCAGAAGCCCGTGACAAACGCGATGTAGCTAAAAAGATTCTGGCTGCAGGTGACGATCCTGGTGAAACCAAAAAAGCTGAGAAGCTTGCTCAGAAACTGAATTCGGAGAACACGTTTGAAGCCGTTGCCCGCGAGTGGCATCAGGCTAAAGCTGACCGCTGGTCATTGCGCTATCGTGATGAAATCATTGATACCTTCGAGAAAGATATCTTCCCCTATATTGGCAAACGTCCTATTGCCGATCTCAAGCCGATGGAGTTGCTGGAAGCACTGCGCAAAATGGAGAAGCGCGGGGCGCTGGAGAAAATGCGTAAGGTTCGCCAACGCTGCGGAGAGGTCTTTCGTTTTGCCATTATCACCGGCAGAGCTAATTACAACCCTGCTCCCGATCTCGCCAGCGCTCTGGCAACGCCGAAGAAAGAGCACTTCCCCTTCCTGACGGCTCAAGAACTGCCATATTTCCTCAAAGACCTATCTGGCTACACTGGCAGTGTCATCACTAAAACGGCAACCAAGATCATCATGCTGACGGGCGTAAGAACCCAGGAGTTGAGATTTGCGCGCTGGCAGGATATCGACTTCGACAAGGGATTGTGGAACATACCGGTTGAAGTGATGAAAATGAAGCGACCACATGTCGTTCCTTTATCGACTCAGGTCATCGAGCTGTTCAACTCTCTCAAGCCAATGACTGGCGGCTATCCCTTGGTGTTCATTGGTCGAAACGATCAGCGTAAGCCAATCAGCAAGGAAAGCATCAATCAGGTCATTGAGCTATTGGGTTACAAGGGACGACTGACCGGCCACGGCTTCCGCCACACCATGAGTACCATCCTGCACGAGCAAGGCTATAACTCGGCCTGGATCGAGACGCAGCTCGCTCACGTGGATAAGAACAGCATCCGTGGTACCTACAACCATGCAAAGTATCTGGATGGGCGGCGTGAGATGCTGCAGTGGTATGCCGACTATATGGATAACCTGGAGCATGATGGGAATGTGGTGCATGGGGAGTTTGGGTATCGTGTTTAGGCTGACGTGGTTTTTTTATAGGGAGCGGCAGTGCTAGTATCAATGCTGGTGCTGCTTGTTTTCGTGAACACTTATTTTTTGTTTGGTTTCGATGAAATAGGAGCTTGAGTCGAGCTTTATCTACATACCAGAATCCTTCGAAACCGATGTCTGCGGGTATGGTGTAGTTCGTTGATCGAGTCAGGGATGTGGTCGAAGGATGCGGCTGAGCGGCAGATGAGCCAAACGAGGCAAAAAAGTGTCTACGAAACCCGGGTCTATTCAGGCTGAGCATTTGGATGAGCGAAGATTGATGCTGCAGTGGTGGGCGGATTTTCTTGATGCAAACCGTAAGAAGGGGGTTAGTCCGTTTGATTAACCGAAAATGGAACATTTTTCGCAATAATAGAGAGTCCTATTGGAAATTCAATTTAACTGTATATAATTACAGTCTCTCTGTTTTGTAAATTTCAGAATCAATGCTTGGATACCAGTGAACTTACCTTAGTTCGAAAAAAAGGTGGCCATCCAGATTGATTTCCGTTAGGATCTACAGATCAAAAATGATGAAAAAGTCGATATGAAAAAGAAACCACTAAAGCAGTACAAAGTATCCTCGTTTTTCGCAGGGATTGGTGGATTCGATCTTGGTCTTGAAAAAGCGGGGATGGAAGTTGTTTTTCAATGTGAAATCAACAAGTTTTGCCAGAAAGTCCTTAGAAAGAATTGGCCGAAAGTTCCATTACATGCAGATATTACACAACTGAATGCTGATGACATCCCAGAAAGCAGTGTTTGGTGTGGTGGTTTTCCTTGCCAGGATGTGTCGTCAGCTAACCAAGGGAAACGAAAAGGTCTAGAGGGGGCCCGAAGCGGCCTATTTTATACATATGCAAAACTCATCGAAGAAAGAAAGCCTGAATGGCTTGTTATTGAAAATGTTCCCGGACTGCTCAACAGCCACAATGGACAAGACTTCAAAGTTGTCATCGATACGTTGGTCGAACTCGGGTATGGCGTTTCGTGGAGAGTATTGGATGCAAAATACTTTGGAACACCCCAGCGCAGAAGAAGAGTGTACATTGTCGCAAGTCTTGGAGACATGCGCTCCGCTCGAGTCCTTTTTGAATCCGGAGCAACTAGAATCGTTGATAAACAGGGCCAAGGAGAGAGGGCAAATGCTTCCGGAGCCTCTGATACAGGCCTATCAAAAGCAGATATCTATTCTATCCAGCATGCAAGTATTGGACGAAAAGCAACCGCAGGACCTCAAGCAAAAGGGTACAGAAACGACGGAGAAACCTACACCCTTGACTCAAGAGGAAGTTCAGATGCTGTATGTGCGCCGGATGCTGCCTTCCGAGTACGAGCGTCTGCAGGGGTTTCCAGAGAACTGGACTCTAATCGATTCAGAGCAGTAGGGAACGCTGTTGCGGTCCCTATTGCCGAGTGGATAGGAAAACGAATTGTCCTTGTGGACCAGTTGATGCTCAACGAGGCATGATCGTAATAGTACTATTGTCTAAACATAAGAATGATCCTTCGAATAGCTCAGGGCGTGGTGCGCCCTGATCTGTTAAAAATCTTACAAACGTTGAATAGTTAGTGAATAATGTTTTTGAGTCATCAATGATCAACGGAATCGGACCCGGTTGTGGTTCTTCCGACGTGTCTTCTTTGAAAGCTAAAATACAAAGTGTCCAGTTATGTGCTTTAAGATCCCTTAGATTTGCATTCCTGAAACGTCTGTGCAAATAGTCATAGAGTAAGCTACCAACAGCAAAAACGATTTTCCCACCGGTTTGATCAACAACATTTCCCTTCACCAGAAATTGTTCTTGCTGTCGTCTCCATGCGTTGGTTTCGATAGTATTCGCTGCTACAGGTCTTCTTAGAATTTCATTCGTAGGGATTTCAAGATCAGCCCATACGGCAATATGGCGAGTAATCGCCCCTGTGCTGCTTGTTTCTCCGCCACCTTGCATTTCGAGGAGGACTTCGTCAACTTTTCCCCTACCTGAAAAGTTTCTCATTACATAGTCAGCGTGGTAGCTGTTATCTGAATCAGGTAAAGGGATATTGACTTCTCTTTTTACTCCGATCTCTGAATCCTGCAACTCAGGATCCTGATAAATTAGTTTTGCTACTTTTCTTAAAATATCTCTCTGATGTTCAACTAAAACATTGTCAACTAGCTGTGTACGCTCACCGACGATGATTGTCTTTTTTTGGCGTGTAGAACAAAGTCTATGTTCACAGACGATCCAAATAGTGCCGTCTGGTTTACGGACAGAGCAAACCGGATGATTGTTTTTACTTACTTTATCACAGGTGCGATCCATAAAAGGACATTGTGCCAGTGTGCCTCTTGCGACGGGTACAATCTGTTGTTCCACATCTGTTCTTTGGCCTAAATATTCCGCTATACTCACTGCCATTGCTCATTCCTCATTCAAGAGCTGTGTGCGACATGATCTCAGCGAACAGTAATTTATGTCAATTAATTCATAGCGTTTCTGTATCTTGGATTTCATTTTCATATGAAAAAAATGTAGTTTTAGCGTTGATGCCCTCATTCATTTTTTGATAGCTGTCAACACCGTCATAGTTGGTAAGCCGCATCGGCTATCTGCCTACCACTGGCGCTCAGAGGCAGGTGCGGGTACGCAGGGTTAGGGTCTCCGGCTTGCAGCCGATTTTAGGGGCAATGGAGGTCAGGGCTGCCCACTGCGAGGCATAGCCGTCCTGATTTTCCAGACCCATGCGGACAGCCAGCTGACGGATCTTAGGGGAAAAATGATTATTTTTAGTCATCCTGTTTACCTCTCTCAGGGAGTTTAGTATCCAAGATTGAACCGTACCGGTTTTGTGGGAGAGAGTTAAGTCCGGGAACTCAGGCTGCCAGATCCTTTTTCCCGATGGAAGCGTAATATGCTTTTTCTGCTTCAGCTGGTGGGATATGGCCGAGCCGCTCAAGCCGCCGACGATTGTTGTACCAGTCCACCCATGCCAGTGTGGCCAGCTCCACTTCCTGTCGGTTTTTCCAGCTCTGCCGGTGTATCACCTCCGCTTTATACTGCCCGTTAATACTTTCGGCCATGGCATTATCATAAGAGTCACCTGTGCTGCCCGTTGAAGCCAGAAGAGCCGCTTCCTGCAGTCGCTGCGTGTACGCCAGCGATACGTACTGCGAGCCTTTATCCGAGTGATGGATAGTGCCGGACGGCCGCCGGGCCCACAGAGCCTGCTCCAGCGCATCCAGTACGAACGTGGTTTCCATCGACGATGACACCCGCCAGCCCACGATAATGCCTGCGAACATGTCGATGATGAACACCACGTAGGCGAACCCCTGCCAGGTGCTCACGTACGTAAAATCTGCCACCCAAAGCTGATTGGGCCGTTCTGCCACGAACTGGCGGTTTACCCTGTCGCTTGCCGCAACGTCTTTCCGGCTGACCGTAGTCCGCACTTTTTTACCCCGAAGAACTCCGGCCAGACCCATCGCCTTCATCAGCCGTGCCACCGTGCATCTGGCCACGCTGAAGCCATCACGCTGCAACTGGCGCCAGACTTTACGGATGTCATAGACACCGTAGTTTTCGTCATACACCCGCTGTATTTCCCGTTTCAGTTGGTCGTCACGGCGGTCACGCTGACTATGTTTCTCCGGATGCTGGCGATATCCACAGTACCGGTAATATGTCGACTGGGCGATATTCAGCTCATGGCATACCGGTCCGACCCCGTGGCTACCGCTGAGGGCATCCAGCAGCGGCATTATTTTTTCCACAGACGGTCGAACTCCGCCTTCGCAAAATAAGCCGAGGCCTGCCGCAGGATATCGTTGCTGCGCCGCAGCTCACGGACTCCTGCTCCAGCTCTTTAAGCCGCTGCCGTTCATCTGTAGAGAGGCCACCATCACCCACGGCATTATTGCGTTCATGCTGGCGTATCCAAGCTCTGAGGGTGTCGGGGGCTACAACCTATCTTTGGGGCTATAGAATTTATGGCAGCATGTTCAGAGCCGTTGTTCCAGTAGCATTCGGACAGCACGTTCACGCAGCTCTGGTGGGTGTCAATGCCAATCGAATAGTGACCCAGGCTGCCAAAGTAAATCTGACCCACCCCTGTTAGCGGTTAGCCAGAAATGTCGGCGGTTGCCGGCTTCTTCAACTGACCACTTTTTAACTTGTCCTTCA